>CAWVTS010000171.1:0-5247 GCA_963933045.1 uncultured Lutibacter sp.
ATACTCAAATAGGTTTAGATATATTAAATAGTCTTGAGCAAACAGAAAAAGTAGAGGTAGCTCCCAAGAAAAAGAAAGAAGCTAAAGAATATGATCTTGTAGAGGCTATAACAGAGATACAAACAACAAAAGCTAAGTTAGAGGCTATTACAGATAAAGAGTCTAAATCAGTAGCTGATCTTATTCAGGATTTTACGAGGGAAGATATTGAAAGTTTAATAATTGAAAAAGAAGATGGAACTTTTGATTATTCTCAGTTAGAGAAATTAAGAGGCGTGAAGCAAAATTTAGCACAAGGTATTGTAACACCTACTGCTATGAATTTATTAGTAGAAGTTTTTAGTAATAGAGCTGCTAAAAAAGTGTCTGTACCAATATCAAAGGTAACCTTAAAGGGTATTATGTTAAACCTTAGAAACATAACCTCATCTATTAAAACTGCAATTAAAAGCAATACTCCTTCTGGAAAAAATATTTTATTAGATAAAATAAGATCTGGGCCTGCTGCATATATTGATAATGCATTTGGAAATTTTAACAGTAAGACTATATACGAAAATACTTTTGGCAAGTTGGCTCAAGTTTATGAGAGATTTACTGTTGACACCAAAAAAGCTTTTGGAAAAATAGAAGCTGCTGAAAGATTTTTAGAATATGATGGTAAGAATTTTTTAAGACGTAAGCTAAGAGTTGGTACAACTGCAAATAAAATTGTAGCTAAAAAGTATAAAATTAGATTACTTCAATTAGCCAGAGAGCATATATTAAACATTGACAAAAACGGAAAAGAAAACCCAGTAGCTCCTTCTGCAAAGAAAATGATAGACGCTACCTTAAAGTTTTTTAAATCCACAGAAGGCTATGAGAATGACTTTAAAATTCTTAATAAAATTGCTGAAGAGTTTACTGTAGATGGAGAGATTAGTTTAGATAAATTAGAAAAAAGTTTAACTCCTGGTGAGAAAAAAGCTTTAAAAATTTATGACGATGTCAATGCGAGTTTAGCATCAAAAGCTAAGTTTACATCCGCAGTATTGCGGTCTAACAGAATTGATTTATTAAATGGATATTCTCACAGAATTGTTCTTAGTAATTCAAGAGATTCTGAAGTAGATGTAAAAGCAAAAGCAGATACATTTGCAAACGCCTCTACTAAGGGTGGTACAATGGTAGAGAGACAGAAAGGTGTTAGACCAGTAAGTTTTGATCCTTCTCTTTCAGCACAAAGAGGTGTTCAAGAAACTAATTTAGATTACTACATGACACCTACAGTTCGTGAGGTTCAGAAGACTGCTAATAAGGTTTTAAAGAACATGGAGTCGGAAGGAACTGTTCCTTCAGTTAAGGCCGCTAAAGCTCTACAGAAGTCTCTTACTGAGATATTAAAAGTAACTTTCACTGAAACTATGCGAGACGTTACTATTGCGGAAGAGGTTGCAAATAAAGTTAAGAGAACTGCTTATCAGGCTATATTAGCATCTTTGCCAAGGATGGGTGCAGAGCTTGTTTCAAACATGAATTACATAGCCGCTAATCCAAAAGCAGCAGCTCGAGGTTTTACTAAATACGCTACTCTTTCTTTTTTAGGAAGGAAAAAAGGAGCAGATATATTAAACGCATTAGGCTCTACAGAGACAACAAAGCTTTTTGATCCTAAGAGTATATCTTCTCGTATGACAGATATGAGTAATTTTGCTCAGACATCTCCAAAATCACAAAGAGCAAGGGGTGCTTTTATGAATGTTATTGGCCAGCTTTTAAAGTTAGGGCCAAAACAAACTGTTGGCGCTATAGATACTTTGGCATCAGGAATGATACAAGCTCCAGATAAAGCGTTATCAATACCAATGTGGTATGGTACTTTTTCTCAAACATTTAAAAGTGATACAGGTATAGATCTTTCTAAAAAAGATATGGAGGCTATTGGAGAAGGAACTTCTAAGATTCAGAATGAAGATGGTAGTATTAAGAAAGAATATAAGAAAGCAGTAGAGAGATCTACTCGTAAGGCTGATCAAATGGGTACTATGATTAGTAGTTCAAATAATCCATTTAAAGGAGTTATTAAAAATCAAAGTAGATCAGTTGGTGAATCTTCTGGTAATATATCTAATATGTATCGAACTGTGAATAAATTCATGGCAAGTTTTAGTTTGTTTGAATATGGTACTGTTCGTAATGCTATTGGAGCGTTATATAGAAGCGGTGATATGTCCAGGACTCAAGCATCCGCAGTTTTGCTTGCCGCAACAGCAAGGATGACCATGTATCCTATTTTGTATGGTGTTTTCTCACAAGGCTTTGATGAACTTTTCAGCAACGCAGAGGTTGAAGAGGATGAGTCTGATATTGAAGATATTATTATGCGTCAGACTGTTGGGACTATGTTGCAATTAATGACGCGTAGAAGTATAGGTAATGTTCCTAACCTTTTACCTTCATATGGTATTGAGAAATTTAATGAATTAATGCTTGGTGACTTTAGAGAAGGAGATTACGATCCTTTTAAACATTCAATAAGTTACTCTCAGTTTAATGAAGATGATATTGCTAAGAAAGGTTTTATTGCCACTATGGCAAAAATATTTGCTGGGCCAATGGGGCCGATATTAAATACTGTTGAGCGTAGTGTAGCTTTATTATATAGATCTCAAAACAATAAAACCAAGGAAAGTCGTGATAAAAACATGGACGAACTTACAAGTAGAATGACTTTAGAATCTTTAGGAAACATGGGACTTATTCCATTTTACAAGGACGTAAGAAGAATTGTTATGAAGGATATGTTTGAAGATGGGGTTATAGAAAGAAGAGAGGCAAAAGCAAGAAAGGAACGTAAGGAATATATGGAGTTTTTAAAAGTGGATGATCCAGAAGAGTATAGGTATGAACTTAGGAAAGATAAGGCTGAAAAAAAAGAGTTTGATAATGAATTTCAAGGAGATGATGATGAAGATGCCTTCGTAGATGATTAATAAAAAATAAATCAATGAGCTTCAATGAACATATGTGTATGATTAATAGTTACCAGATTTTAACTGGCAAGAAAACATATAAAGATATGTTGAACGATGGAAGTGATTTGTTTTTAGTTTTTAATCCATCAATACCTTTAGTTGTAATGGATGACGATGTTTACGATTTAGTAAGACTATATTTTGAAGCCAGGGAAGATTATGAAAAGTGTGCAGAGATACACTGGGCAAAGTGTAAGGCTAAAAGTTCTTAGAATAATTTTTACGTTCTGCTTCCAGCTTATAATATAAAAAAGCTTGAAATCCATTTACGTGTGAGTCTGTTGGAAAAAAGTATTTCCATCCTTTTGATCTTCCTTTGTTTATGTAATAAAAAAAAGCTACCGCAACTTTACCACCAGTTTTTACAAAATTTACGCAAGCAGTGTGATCTGATGTTGGTATGACTTCTTCAACAGAAAAAGTTTCGTTATTTACATTTCCAACTCTGTTTACATTAGAGTATCTATCGGCAATTGTCTGGCAAAATTGTTGTAGTTCTGTGGCTATTGTTTTATTCATAACATTTGTTGTAGTTTTTTTATTTTTAAAAGTACTTTAGCAGATTGAGGGAGTTTTTTTAACCTTAGTATTTCTATAATTATAGAGGGTTTATCGTCTTTAGATTTCATCAGATAAAGATTTTATTAATTCATTCATTATATTAATAATGTTTTTGGCTTTTAATTTAGCTTGTTCATGGTCTCTATCCATTAGGTCTTCATAAAGCTCATCAGTAAGTTCATGCATACTATTAGAAACGTAGTTTATATGGTTAATAGCTTGAATGTCATCAGCTGAAATTGGTGTTGCCATTAATCTATAGATTTGTATATTTACATTCCATTTAATAAAGTATTTACTTTTTTCTTAAATTCGTCAAACCTATCATTTCCAACTCTAAAACCCCATTCTTGGCTTACTTCTAAGTATTTGTGATACTTTCCTTTGTAGTTTGAAAGTTCGGTATTTAATCCCTCTACTTTCAAATTTAACATTTTATTTTCATTTATCAGGAGTTTTATCCTTGTTTTTAACTCTTCATCAGATAATTCGACTGAGTTATTAACATTTCCCAACCAAAAATACATAACATTATTGTGCTTATGCGCCAGTGTTGAATCAAACTTTAACAAGAAAGGTAGCTGTTTTAAGCTATGTAGAACTGTTGCGTGATTTTTGTTTAAAACTTTTGCGATATCTTCAAGCGTCATTTTTAAATGTTTTCTTAAAATGTTGTACAACAAAGCTCTTCCAAACACATAAATTCTTGTTCTTTTTTTTGTATTTTTTTTTAGATTAACACTTAACTCTTCGTCTATAATTGATATAATATTGTTTATGGTTTTATTGTCATGGTTCATTTTATATATAAATTTAAATTAATTAAATCCAGATATTCATCTGATGTTATTGTTTTTAAATCAGATAACATTAAAAAAGATCCTTCAGTTCTTATTATTTCTAAAGCGAAATAAATATACTCTCCTTTATATTTTACTACACCACCTACAATTTGTGATATAAAATTATTTACTGGTGTGTATTTAACGTTTTCATCTATATACTTAGATATATCTAAAGAAAGACCAAAGTCTATCTGATCTAAAGCTTCTAAATATTCATCATACACATCGTATCCGTTATCCTTTATATACTTCTGTTTTAAATCCATGCTTTTCTAATTCTTTTAATCTATACTTCTGTAGCTCTGACAATACTCCCTTTGGTTTTTTTATTTCTGAAAATAAAACATCACATCCACGAGGTAGAGCGAGTAAGTCTGGTATTCCATTCTTATTAGTTAGTTTTAATTTAATAACATAATAACCCTCTGCTTCAAGCTCCTTAATTCTTTTGTTTTGTATCTGTTGTTCTGTCATTAATACCTTTTGTGTTGAGAGTGTAGCATTTTTGCTCTATATATTTGGTTTTTTTGTTCTTTAGTAATATTTCGATAAAAGTATGCAGTAGACTTTTCTCCACAACTAAATATAGCATTTTCTATAGTCCACCCATCTAATACTAATTGTAGTATTTTATCAAAATCAATTTCTTTTGGTGTTTTTAACGTTCTTTTGTAAACTCCTGATGGCATAATATATTTAATTTAAAGTTAATAAATCTCTTTTAAAGTGCCTCAAGGTATAATCCTTTTTCTTTATAACGGCCTTGTATATGTCAGCTTCAATTCCTCCGCGAGAAAATATCCAGTACACATCACTCTCTAATC
>CAWVTS010000172.1:0-5215 GCA_963933045.1 uncultured Lutibacter sp.
GCGCATCAAATACTTAAAAATGGTATAGACCAAAACAAAAATTAGGAGCGTTTTCAGCAATCCAATAAGAGACGCAGTTTGTAACATCGGTAGATTATTTTTTCAAAAATACAATTCTTATTTTTATTTCATGTGTCTATATCTATTGTTTTTAAAAGGTCACATGCTGCCTGCCTGCCGCAGGCAGGTTCGTTATTAATTAATCATTCCTTAGTTGATAATAATTTTAGCCTATTCGTTTCATAAATTATTATATAAGATGATTGCGCCCACAAGAAAAAAGAGGACCTTCCGTTAAGAAATTACATCTTATTAATTAAAAATATAAAAAAAATATGTAGGTTTGGTAAAAGTCCTTTTAAATGAAAATTCTATCCAACCTCATTACTTTTACTGCGCTTCTGTGCATGTGTAGTACTGTACAAGCACAATATACCGATGTTATAAATTCAAACCGACCGGGCGCTTCTCAGAGCGCATTTTCTGTGGGCACCAAAGTCTTGCAGTTTGAAGTTGGTCCGTATATGATTAAGGAAAAACGAGGTCTCTATCCAAAATATGAAGTCTCTGGATATGGGGTTGATTTTGCAGCCCATTATGGTTTTTGGAAAGAAGCTCTGGAATTTAATATTCAAGGAACCTTTCAAAAGGACACCCAAACTTATACATCGCTTGTGGATGTAGAAATTGAACGTGCAAACTTCAAAAACCTCAACATTGGAGCCAAATATCTGGTGTATGACCCTCACAAAAACAAAGAAGGTAAACCAAATTTGTACAGTTACCACGCCAATAATGGATTCAAATGGAGCAGTTTATTACCTGCCGTTTCTGTGGCTGCAGGTGTAAATTATGATATCAAAGACAGTCCATACACAGCACCGACAGTAGAAGGGCTCAGCTATCGAGGGGTTGTCATTACGCAAAATAATTTTTCTGGAGGATGGGTGTTTATCACAAACTTCATGTTGGATCGCATTGGAAGTGACCAAACGGATTTTCAATATATTTTGACGCTTACACATTCCTTCAATCCGAAATGGGTGATTTTTGGAGAAACACAAGGCATAAAAAGTGAATTTTATGCAGATAATTTATTTCGATTTGGAGGCGGCTATTTGTTGAATAAGAATTTACAGTTGGATACTGCACTCACATTCAATACTAAAAATACGCCTGCTGTTATGAGTCTGAATTTTGGAGCATCCTATCGATTGGATCGCCACAAGGATAAAAACAAACCTGACAATGGTACGTCTGCAGAAGAACAAGGCGAACGAAACTCGCGTTCTAAAAATGTAGACAAAAGAAAAAAGAAGAAAAAGAGTACTAATTTTGATGAGGACTAAAGCAGCATGATAACCATTAAAGAAGCGGTTTCCAAGAAAGAGATAAAACAATTTGTAACGTTCCCATTTTCACTCTATAAAGATTCTAAGTATTGGGTCCCTCCAATCATAAGCGAAGAAATTAAAGTGTTTAATAAAAACACCAACCCTGTGCTCCAAAATGCGGATGCGCAGTTGTTTCTAGCTTATAAAGATGGAAAGATCGTAGGGCGTGTTGCCGCGATTATTAACTGGCTGGAAGTCGGTAATAAGGACAGCAATAAAATTCGGTTTGGATGGATGGATATGATAGACGATCTCGAAGTCACCAAAGCATTACTAGAAAAGGTAGAGTCCATTGGAAAAGAAAACGACTTAAGCTATATGGAAGGGCCTATTGGGTTTTCTAACTTAGACAAAGTGGGAGTTCTCACCTATGGCTATGACGAAATTGGCACCATGGTTTCTTGGTACAACCACCCCTATTATGTGGAACACTTGAACCAATTAAACTTCAACGTTGAAAAAGAATATGTAGAACACAAGCATCAGTTTAGTGACATTCTAATTGAAGATTCGAACCGACTTGAAGCGGTCATCAAAAAGCGTTACAACTTAAGGGCTTTGAATTTTAATAAAACAAAAGACCTGATGCCGTACGCGGATAAGATGTTTGATTTATTCAATCAAAGTTATGCAGCCTTGTCGTCGTTTGTAGAAATTACAGACATTCAAAAAGCATTTCTAAAGAAGAAGTTTTTAAATTTCATCAATCCGGAGTACATTAAATTTGTGGTGGACGAGGCAGATGAGTTGATTGCTTTTGGGGTCGTAATGCCTTCATTTTCAGAAGAATTACAAAAAATAAACGGTAAATTATTTCCGTTTGGGATTTTCCGTATTTTAAAAGCCAAGCAGTCTAAAAAAGTAAATTTCTATTTAATTGGTGTCCATCCTGAATATCAAAAGAAGGGGGTGCATTCCATTATTTTTAGCGCATTTCATGAAACTTTTAAAAAGAAAGGCATTGTAGAATGTCGAAGAACGCCTGAATTAGCGGACAATTTGGCGATTCAAAAATTATGGCGCGAGTTTAATCCTGTATTGATTAAAAAAAGATGTACGTTTAGAAAAGAGTTGTAAATCACTACTCCCCCATGGCTGCTGCAACAGAAGCAGAAAGACGTTTATAGACTCCTTTTTCTAAGCGCTCGCGAATCACAGAAAAGGCTTTTAAAGTTTCATCTACATCAACAAGTGTATGCATAGAGGTTGGAATCAACCTCAGTAATATGAGGCCTTTAGGAATGACTGGATATACCACGATTGAACAGAAGATTCCATAATTCTCACGCAAGTCTTTTACCAAGGCCATCGCTTCAGGAATACTTCCTTTTAAGTACACAGGGGTCACACAACTTTGAGTGGTTCCTAAATCGAACCCTCTTTCTCGTAAGCCTGATTGCAATGCATTTACAATCATCCAAAGGTTTTCTTTAAGTTCTGGCATGGTTCGAAGCATGTCCAAACGTTTGAGAGCGCCTTTCACCAATTGCATTTGCAAGGATTTTGCAAACATTTGTGAACGTAAATTGTATTTTAAATAATCAATAATTTCTTTATCAGCGGCTATAAAAGCGCCTGTACTTGCCATGGATTTGGCAAAGGTTGCAAAATACACATCAATCTCATCTTGAACGCCTTGCTCTTCGCCTGCGCCTGCACCTGTTTTTCCCAATGTTCCAAAGCCGTGAGCATCATCCACTAAAAATCTAAAGTTGAATTTATCCTTCAATGCTACAATTTCTTTTAGCTTTCCTTGTTCGCCTCGCATTCCAAAAACTCCTTCAGAGATAACTAGAATCCCACCGCCAGTATGTTCAGCCATTTTAGTGGCACGCTCCAAGTTTTTTTCTAAACTTTCAATGTCGTTGTGCTTGTAGGTAAAACGTTTTCCCATGTGTAAACGAACGCCATCAATAATACAGGCATGCGAATCCACATCATAGACAATAATATCGTCCTTCCCAACCAATGCATCAATTGTGGACATGATTCCTTGGTATCCAAAATTTAAGAGATAGGTCGCTTCTTTACTTACAAATTCTGCTAATTCATTTTGCAATTGCTCATGAAGCGAAGTGTGACCAGACATCATTCGAGCGCCCATCGGATAGGCAGACCCATAATCTTTGGCAGCTTCGGCATCTACTTTTCTAACTTCAGGATGGTTTGCAAGTCCTAAATAGTCATTGATACTCCATGTGATGACATCTTTCCCTTGAAATTTCATGCGGTTGGAAATCTGACCTTCCAATTTTGGAAACACAAAATAGCCTTCTGCATAGCTTGCCCATTTACCTAAAGGACCTTTGTCTTTATATATCTTTTCGAATAAATCTCTCATCATGATTCCTAGTTAGTTTGCACCACAAAATTATACAATAATATTATGAATACATAATAATTTAAGCAATTAAACAGATATGAACCCTGTGTGGATGATTTGAATTAGGAAAGTGTAGAGTAATTAGTTTATATACCTTGAATTTAGTTTTTACTATTTCGATGTTCTTCTAACTTTTGTTCTATTTCTTTCGCTTTTTCCAAATCAGTTGACAAACCTTCTTTATGATTTTCTATATATTCACGAATGGATTCTAGACCGACTTTTATTTTGATATTATTTTCTAAAGCAATTTCCGCTATTCGTAAATTAAATTCAGAGGAGAATCTAGGGGCTTTCCCTTTCCATTTTTCGGCAAATTCAATTGCTCTTTTAGGCTGAACCATTTTTATGCTAAGCAGTTCTATTGGTCTTCTATAATAAAAGAAGTTTTTAATTTTTTTATTATTTTCTTCGAGGTTAATCACCCAATATTCAAGGGCTTTTTCATAACTTTTTAAAAATTCAAACTCTTGAGCATACCCTGAATAGAAATCATTAGATTTTCCAATATGTTCAATCTCATAATTCATAACAGATTCAATATCAATGTCATTTCTTGCAATTACTTGCATTAAAGTTACATCATTGTAATTTACCTTAAAATCAATACCATAAATCTCTTTCATTCTTTCAGAATGCTGATTTATAAAATCCAATGAACTTATGTTTTTAGCCAATAAAGAGTCTATTCGCTTCTCATCCCAATCATTGTAATGCTTATACTCTGAAAAAATATGTGAAATTCCATTATTAAGTCCTTTCGCAACAATTCCATCGTGGTCAGCATCGTAAAGAATGTGTTTGGATTTTATATTTGAGTTTTTATTGATCTTAAATAAACTATCTGATTTCATCCCTGATTCCAATCGAGATGTCGCATCTCTTTTTCCAGAAGCAACAAAGTAGAAAATTGGTTTGCTCTGGGATTGGTTTGTAAGTTTTATATATTCTTGTAATTGATTCCCAAAAAGATTTTGACTCAATGCTACAAACCCATTAAAATAGTGTTCTTGTTGTGTTATAACATTTTCACAAAAAGTTGCAGAATTTGAATGGCCAACTAATGTATTAAATCCGGATGTTGAATATGTTGAATTGATTTTCGTTAAGAGTTCTTGAGTCAAGAAATTATAAAATTTCAAACTATTTTGGTTGAACGCCCCTGTATTCCAATCAATTCCTAAATCATCATTTCGATTTTTATGAAAAACCCCCACAATAATTGACTGAGGAATCACGTCGAAATCCATTAAAATTTTTGATTCTGCAACAGTAGGTTCAAACATCCATTGTGCGTCTAAAGCGTAAATCACTGGGTATTTTACATCTTTTGAATATTCGTTTGGTAAAAATATTTTTACGGTTCTGTAATCTTGAATATTCGTAGAATATAAAGAATCAACTATAAATTTATAACTCAGCAATTCGGTTTTATTTT
>CAWVTS010000173.1:0-5175 GCA_963933045.1 uncultured Lutibacter sp.
TTGATAATAGTAAAAAAAATAAGAATCGAATATTTTTATTAAACCATTTTGGGATAAGAAATACAAAAATTGTTATAATTAAAGGCCCGAGTGCATTTCTTTTGGCCAACATTGGGTTCTTAACTACAATGAGCAGCAACAGTAACAATATAGATATTACCAAAACAAATTTCCATTTTTCATATTTATTTCTATTTTGCTTGAGAAAGACTATGGAATATAAAAAACCAATGAAGGGTATAATAAAAAAAGTTTTTCGAATAATTAAAGATTTAATTACAGAGTACTTTTCAAAACCATTATTATGATATAATAATTTATCAATAATAAAATCATGAAAAAATAAAATAATCAAAAGTGACAAACCTGCTAGGATAGACAGGTAGATTAAATAATTATCTGTCGGTATGTTGACTACTTCCCAATCTCTATCAAGTCTCTTCTTATTTCTTTTTTTTATAATTTGATAGGCTATTAAAAAAATTATGTTCCATATAAAAATGTAAAAATTTAATTTTATCACCTCATTATTCTTGATTGGAAATGTATTAGGAAAAAGACCTATATAAATTTGATACATTGGAGATATCAGCAAGAAAAGATAACCAAAAACTAAATATGAAGAAATATAAGGGGAAAACTCTTTGTCTTTTACTAAATGAAAATAAAGAATTACAAACAAAGATGCCCAATTAAAAAGAAATGAAATATTTATTCGAAAATCCTCGAATTGACATAAAATTATAACTAACACATGTGCCAAGAATATAATATTCAATTTCAAATTTCGGTAAAGCATAACTTTAAAAAACTAATTTTAATGTATAATAACCTCTAATCAATAGCATAATAAATTCTGCAATTATTCTCAAAATAATTATATTCCAAAAAGTTAACGCACCCGTAACAAATAATCCTAAAAGAAGAAGTAAATAAGCTGTTGTTGAAAAAATTAAACTATAATTAAACTCTTTCTCAAAACCAAATGCTACAAGGGTCGTGGTTCCAAGTACAAAAACCAAAGCTACAATGGGAATTAAAAGTGATAGAACCTTAAGAACACTTACATGCTCTGTTAAACTATCACCTCCCATTAGAAACAAGAGTTCAGTTGCAAATATATTGAAAATCAACAGAATAAATAAACTCAACAGAAAAGTATATTTAATTATTTGTTTTAATAATTTCTTATTTAAAGTTCTAGTTATTGTAGGAAATACAGCTTGTTGTAGCATGTCAAAAGGAATTAATGCAACCATAACTAGTTTTGAAGAAATATCAAATATTGTAACATCCTCCATCGTAAATGCGTATCCAATTACAAAAATTGTTATCGAATTAAATGCTAAATTCATTGCTCTACCCCAAAAATATAATTTCGAATCGTTAAGAATCTTTATTAATTTATAAAATGAAATTTTAACAAACTCTATTTGAAATGAAGTCCTAAGTATATAAACACTTAATATCGCTAAAACAACTCCAGACATTACTAAAATCCATAAATACAGATAAACATCCGAAATATCTTTAACAAATAAAAAGGTTAATATTAATATTAAAATTCTAGAAAAAAACATTACAATGGTTGCTGGACGCATTCTTTCCATTCCTTGAAAAAACCATATTGGATAAAATATTTCTCCGACACCCGTTAATAAGAATATAAAAAAAAAGGATGATAAAACGTTTATTTTGGAGTTAAACATCAATAATAAAAGTATAACGAAACTCATTAAAAAAAGGAAAATCTTAATAATATATATTGACGAAACAATTTCATTCAAAGCATCCTTATCTCTTCTTAACTCCACAACACGTTTAGATGCATAAATATTGAATCCAAAATTGATAAATAATATAAAGTATTGAATAATTGAGTCTACCCAAGTTATCTGACCATAACCGAACTCACCAAAAACCCGAACTAAGTACCCCACCAATAAAAATTTTATCCCAATATTAAAAAACCGCATTAAGGAAAGGTAGGATAGGTTTTTTACTATTATTTTTGAATCAAGACTAAAATTTTTCAATATTGATGTTTTAATTGTTCTTATTTATTTCGCCCATTGATATTAAAACTCTAATTTTCTTCCAATTCTTTTAAATACTCTATCTTAAAATATATTATCGGATTAAGCTTGCCTCCAATTTTTTTAGTTCGTAATTTATTAGTAACCTTATCTTGAGTTATAAACTCATTAAAAGTAAAATGATTTTTTAATTCTTCTGGTTTTACATATATGCTTTTTGACCCATATAATATCTCTATATATTTAATTTCAATCTCTTTTTCTTGCTTAACTCCAAAATTTATCCGAAAATTATATGAGATGTTTTCACCAAAGTTAGCTGTTAAGTTTTCGGTTGCTGATGTCCCCACAACTTTCTCATTAATTTGAATCCACTTATTTTGATTTTCATCAGTTATAATATTATAAAGTACTAATTTGAAAACGTCTTTCTTATTAACTCTATGCTTTATTTTAACAATAAATTCCTTCTTTGACTCTTTTATCTTCTCTTCTTGTTTGCTTTTACAAGCAATGGTAAATATTACCATCAGTAATACTAAAAATACTTTCTTCATTTTTAATCTATTAATTTATCTATCGCAAAAAATAATGTTCTAAATATCTTAGGAAATAATCTACTCTAAAAATTTAATCCTTTTAGCGTGAACTTGTCTGTCTTTAATTGCTGGTAATTTCATATAATCACCATAATAGGATTGTAATATTTTATCGCAATTATTTGGTGCATTAAACATTAATCCTTCAAATTCTATTTTTTTTAATGGGTAAATTAATTCATGTTCAAAATTGTAAGAAACCCATGTTTCAACACCAAAAATTGCAATATCTCCACTTGAATTGGTTATGTTTTTAGAAATTTTAAAAATTTTTTTTCTGAAAAAATATGTTGGAGAAAGTAAATAATGCAGCAATCTTTTTTTTACAGATTTAAAAACAGATTTAAACGGGTTTATCTGAAATGCTTTTCTTAAAAAATTAAAGATTTTAATATTTTTAATGCTAATTCTGTCCAATGGAAAAATATCTACAAAAATCCCACTATTCGTTGAAACGTGATTTTCTTTATCACCAAACTCAATATAAATTGATTTTTTATCTCTTATTTTTATCCAATCGGAATAGCAGTTTTTATCTGTTCTATTAGTGTGTAAAAAATATTTACTGCTCAATTCTTTTTCGACTATTTGTATGAAATTATTATAATCTTTTCTTGGCATTGTAATGTCTATATCATCATCCCATGGAATAAATCCTTTGTGTCTTATAGCCCCTAATAATGTTCCTAAGTCTAGCCAATAATTAATCTTGTTTCTATTACAAATATCGTCAATTTCGACAAGAATTTCAACCATCACCTTTTTGGCTCTATCTAAATCTAGGTTATCCATATATTGATTTTTTGATGTTATACTTTAATTGATTATTATTAGTTTTTAGTTCAAGGATTAACTCAAAGTAATATATCTACTTTTAACTTTACCTGTTTAGCAATTACTATTAATACTTTTGTAAGATCTAGTTACTAATTTTACATTTTTTATCTCCAATCATGTATCCAATTATTGTTTTTCTCTAGCTCTTTCTCATACGCAACAATGTCCGAATAATTATCAGCCTCACACCATTTACCTTCAACAAACACTACATGTATAGATTCCTTATTCTCTAGCAATTCATTTAACATAGTTGTCATGTCCATCTTATCTTTCTTTTCATCAGAGAATGATTGATATAACTTATACATCGTTTCCCAACCTTTTTGAGTAAGTTTAAGTAAACCCATATATTGAGCTTCTATATCTTTAATTTCTGTCGTTTTTCCTCCAATCTCCATAAGCTTACTTCCTTTACTTTTAAAAGATTCTGCATCATCAAGTGGATTTTCAAATCTCAGTTTCCATAGATGTTCCCAATTTAAGTCGGCAGTTATAGTGATATCATATTGAGACATGTTTAATCTTTTTACATGATCACTAGCATAAGCAATATCTGAATAGGAAATAATTGTAGACTGATCGTTTTCTCCAGGAGAAACACAAAATAATGAAGCTACCATATTAGTTTCATTCCATCTTGGATTATCTATAGTTTCAAAGTTTCCTTCTAACATATCAGAGCGATATCCTCGGACAACAGTTACGTTTTCAATATTGGCTTTCGACAAAGATTCCAATTGCCATGTTAACAGTTCCTTTCCTGCTAACAAATTCAAACATTTTGGTTTAGAAGCTGTGGCTTCTCCCATTCTTGATCCTCTTCCTGCCGCCAAAATTATTGCTCTATGATTCATGTTTTTTTCTAATAAAGTTTTCTATTAGTCGTTTATTCCAAGTTTCCGTTTTTTCCTCTCTTTCAGGGTGCCACATCATGGCAAGAATGGAGTCATTTCTAACTCCTTCAACAGAATTATCCGATATGCATCTTGCAAAAACCGTAAAAGAATTATTAACTGTTTTTTCATCTATCATATTGGTGTGATATGAATTTACCGAACGCATCGAATCATCAACTATTATATCGTGTTTATTCGCTCTATGCTGCTTAATAAAAGTAGTGTCTCCGTTTATTAATTTACCTCCATATCGTGTAAGAATTAATTGGAGGCCTCTACAAATTGCTATTACCGGAACGTTTTCTTTTATTGCGTATTCTAACAGTTCATTTTCTGTAGTATCTCGATCAGGCGTAACTCCTAAATCATCACCTCCACTTATTATCAAAACATTGATATCCCATTTCTTTATGAAATTAATTGCCTTTTCGCCAATATTCGGAATAAATAAATATTTAGACTCCGGAAATGCCTCTAAAATATAGTTCGACCAATCTCGAGCAATTGAGTCACGAGGTTCATCGTATCCGTTTGCATTAGTAACCCGCATTGTAATTCCAAATCTCAATTCCACTTAAGTTAAATCTATAGGTTCAAGTCTCTTTCCTTGACAGTCTAACAAACACTTCTTCGCCTTTACAATTCTGTCATAGGGCTGTTCTCCACAACCAATAGCCGCTGGCAAATTATATTCTGCACTTCTTATGGACATATGAGAGTTTGCACCACCATATTTTGTTATTAGTCCTACAATATTTCGTGTAAATATCCAATCATACCCAGGATCTGCCCCTTCAATACAAA
>CAWVTS010000174.1:0-5093 GCA_963933045.1 uncultured Lutibacter sp.
GAAAAGAAAGGGAATTGACTTTGGACTATGAACGTGCTCTTCGTCACAACTGGCGTATCTTAAATAAGATAATAGATGATGGGCGACAATCTACTACTAAAACTGAATTAAAGCTGTTGAGGTTTAACTTTGATGTTTTTACAAGTTGTGTAAGTGAAAGCGAGGATAAAGATATTTACCAGATATTTAATATAGATTTGGTAAGTTTGAATGATGAATTTTTTTTCATAGTTTGAAAATAATCTTTTTAGAATTAATTGTTTTATTCTTTATCCTTTTGGTTCTGTCGCTCCTTTAGTCTCATAATGTTTAGTGAAAATTGCGTTTTAATAAATTGTATTCATTTTTGGCATTTCGTCATTTAACTTATCTCTTTTACCCCAATTCATATTAAAACACTTGATTGATTATACTTTTTTAAGAGATTGAGAGCTAACAGATCAGGTAATTTTCACCTTGAATTAACCAGATAGGTGAGCACAGTCATTAATTCATTTTGAATAGAATTGACTATGATAGTGACATCATTAACTACCCATTTATAAACTCTAAATTCTGCTTTTTCTATCTTAAGTTCAGGCTCACCATAAAACTTCATTAATTTATTTTTTAAAAATTCCGCATCGTTAAAGCCCTTCTCATTGAAGGAATTATTATTAGGATATTTATATCGACCTAAGAACATAAGTGGGGATAAATTCTCTAATACTGATCTATTAGCAACTGAACCCTTATTAAAGGCTATTAAATATTCACTAAAATTAAACTTTTCAAGCTCAATATCTACTTGGTTTAAATGATAATCAAAATCTGTTACAACATATGTAGTAGATGAGTCCTGATCCGCCACAAAATAAGTTATTGCAGAGTAATTTGTCAAACTATACCAGTCAAGATTCATATCTAGCCCAAAGAGTTCGTGTTTAGTGTTTTGTGCGTTTACTTCAAATATAAAAATAGACGCAACTAATAATATTATATATCTCATTTTAAATAATTGTTTAACATATAGTTTTTGTCTTCCCAGAATTCGCTCCAGGAATATCCTCGGTCAATAAAATTAAACATCATTTTACCTCCATTACCATGCTCTAAATTCAAAACATCATGACCTAATTCGTGATAAAGAAGATACCACCTTTTGGGATTAGATGACTCACCCCAAGCTTTAGGGTCAACCTTTATTTTTATTAATTGATCATTATTTTTTGCGTAACTTAAACCAATAATATTTTCTTCCAGAGATTCAAACTTTGCATCAATAGTATTTTTTGGAAAATCTAGCCCTTTTAGTTTACAATCAATAAGAAATATCTCTATCATCTTTGCCAAATCATAAGTATCTATATCTTTTAAATTATATTGACCCATCACATAGACACCCTCGTTTAAAGCAACGAATTTACTTAAGGTGAATTCGTAAATTTTATTATTATCTAGTTCAACTTTACAAGATCTCAATATCTTGAAGTCACTACCATAATTTGATTTTGACACATCATATAAACCTGAAGACACATCACCAGTCATATTATATAGCCCATCTTTTTCACATAGTTTATAAAATTCATTAAGAACACTTTCTTTCATAACCTTATCCTCTTGAATATGTACGGGCATATTTTCACTTATCATACTTTTCATTAACGAATTGCTTGCAAACTTTCTTAATAACTCGTTATCTAAACATGGGATACAAGAAGCTATGAATTTTACTTTATCAATATATCCAACTATCAATTTTTCTTTAAAAACTAAGGTCCTATTAAATGAATAATTTTCATAAGAAAAAGTCCCGATTACATATTCTTTATCATCTGTTGCCTCTGATCTTATTTTACCAAACCCCGAATTATCCAAAAACTCATATGATTCATTTATATTAATATTGGACCAATTAGATTGAATAGGCTTGTATATAGTTGATATTTTGCTAGAATTGTTGAGATAAAATTCCTGAGCCATTAAAAAATTTGATGTCAAAATAAATGATGCAATAAATAATAGCGTTTTCATTTTCATGTCTTTTTCCTTTAATTATCCATAACGACTAGCTAAATTTTAGTGAGTCTTTACCTTTCACTTAATTATAAATAAAGTCTTGGATTAAATTGTCAATCTCCGAGGGCAAGTCAGCTTTCCTCAAATATTTACTCCAGTTTTTATCTTGAAAATTTTTGACCCCCATTTCCTTAAACCATTTTGACCAATATGAATTTAACACATCCATTTCCCAACCATTCTTCGGTGCTAATCCAATTACAAAGACTTCTAAATTGTTCAGACCAGTTATTGGAACTTGAAAAGCGTAGCCATCATTAGTAATCTTTGAATAGTAATTCTTTGAATTAAAGCCCCATTCAGATAATTTTTTTGAAAGAACATAGTTGCTCTTATTGTCAGTGTTTTTGTTATTAGTGCCAGACATGAACATATACCCATCTGTTAGGATAAAAAGAATATTTCTATGACCTTCTCTAATACAGTAATCTTTTGCTTTGTATTTAAAAAAATCAAAAATATCAGAGCCTGGATAATCGTCTTTACCTTGTTGTGCAAACGGTTCTTTTTCTTCGAGAGTTTTTGAATAAATGAGATTTGAAAATTGATTATAATCATTACTAATAGAACATATATTTTTTAGAGTAGCATTTTCTCTTGTAAAACTTTTGTCTAAAGATTTAACAATATTGTTAATGTTTGAAATTCCTTTTGGTAAGGGATGCATAAATAACTTTATATTATCCCCTATCAGAACTGTTTTTTTATTTCTTAAATGAACTTCAAACGCTTCTGAAATCGAATTAATATATCCCAAATCCCTTTCCCAATATTCCATTGCTGGATTAGGATTAAAAGTCGGACTTATTCTATCAGATAAATCTAGAAAAATGCTAATGTTTAAATTTTTACGCTCTCCGCTCAGCTTCTTTACTGGGACACAGTCATTTTCGGTTGTAACCTTTTGATTGTCATTGTTACAAGAGGCTATTAAAACAGTAAAAATTATTGTTATAAAAAGTGATGTTATTGATTTCATTTTCTTCTATTTTAAGAGTAAATAATGTTTTCGCTATCTACACTAGAGACATTGTAAATTGTTAAATGCTGTTCCGAAACAGAATTGCAATCCTGAATCATTTTTTCTTGTTGTTCCCTTGGCATAGGGATTTCTCTTGCAATGGCTAGTAACCATCCATTCAAAAATTGTGAATGATAAATTAGATACCTCTTTTTTTCAAAAATGAACCCATCAATTTGTAGTTGTAATTCTCGAATTTTACCTTCTATACCAGAAATCGCCGCCACGATTGTTTCTTTCAATTCTTTGGCTTCCTCCTTTTGTGAAAGAAGGTTTTGCTTCTGATTTTTTAAGGAGGTTATGAAGTTTTTTATTTTATCAATGTTCTCATATTCTTTCATAATGAAATCAAATACTAACCCCCAAATAACATACACCACAAAACCAGCGAAAATAATCCCCCAGAATTCTGCGCTTTGAAATGCGAGATTTAAATTAAAAACTTCACCAGGTAATTTTTCAAAGTCAAATATCTTTTTCTCTATTTGATAAGCAAGGATTACGTCAAAAATAAAAGTGATTACAAAAAGACTTGCAATTTTCATTGTTGCCATTCTTTTAGATTTTTGTAACATATGAACTAAGTATCCAAGCCCCATAAAAGCAAAAGGAATAGTGCATATAAAAATCACTTCTAGCAAACCACCGCTTGCATCATTATATGCTTTTGAAAGTGCTTGACCGTCAAAGATTGATGCAAAAATAGTCGTGTCAGGAGAGAAGCCCTTAAAAAAAGCTGAATAGGATGCCGAAATATAAAACACTAATAAATAAAGAGTTATTGGAAGTAAAATTAAAACGCCTATATAAAACTGTGCTTTTGGTTTTTTATCGGCATCAATGCCAAATTTATTTGGATTTTTAGGAACTTCCGAAATTTTAACGTCTATTTGTTTGATTTGACTTGAAATTTCTTCAAACGCGTTTTCTTTCATTTCTTTAAGCAAAGTTCTTTTTGCTAATTCGGACTTTTGTCTTTGTTGTTCTTCTCTTATAGGTCTTTTAAGTCGTTCTTGTTCGGCAAAGGTTAGCCTGCTTTCTTCCTTGAATTTTTCGAATACTTCAACTAGGCAGTTTTTAAGGATGTTTGGGGATCCAGATGCGTCAATACATTTATTTGTCCCATCATCGTAATAGGTTTTAGGTTCTATATATTGGGGTTCTCTAATAGATGCAATATCCGATTCTTCTTTTTTAGGCTTTAGAGTAATTAATTTCTTTAATACATTCATAGTAGTTTAGCTATTTAGTTCTTTAATAATCTCAAAATTAGTTTTCCCCTCCTTGGCGGATTCAATTAAATACTCTGAGAGCTCTTCAATGTTCTCCTCCAAAAAACCGAATTTTCGACAGAATTTTTTTAAAGTTACTCTTTCATCATCCGAAACAAATTTGTCTGCCCAAATCATTCTTGCAAAATCAAAAAGATATTCAAGCTTTTGCTCAATTGATTCTGGAACCTTTAATTCGCCAGTTATTGATAAGAGAACTTTGTCTAGTTCTTCTTTTGATATATTACGTTCTTCTGCAAATTCATAGAGCATTTTCCATTCTAATGGACTAAAATCTCCATCTGTCATTGCCATTTGATAGAGTCTTAAGAATTGTGCTTGAAGATCTGTCGTAATTTTGATTTCATTCATATTTTTAGATTTTAAATTTTCAATCCTTGAGTTTTATGTTATTTTTAACTGACACCCAACAGCAGTATATAGTTAACTCTTGATAAGTTCTATTATTTTATTTAATTGGCTTGTTAATAATTAAATATAACTATATTTTTTGGTTCTGTCGCATTAATTATTATTTAACTCAATCTAAAAATCCAAAACAGACTCCAGAGCCTCATCGGTATCCGTATGGATGAAATTACTTTGATATCCCATAGTTGTATTTATACTACTGTGACGATAGAGTTTTTGTAACATTTGAGGAGACACCTTGTCTCCTGCAATATTTCCGAAAGAATGTCTAGCGATATGGGTAGTAATTTTCTTTTTTATTTTTAGTT
>CAWVTS010000175.1:0-5028 GCA_963933045.1 uncultured Lutibacter sp.
GGATATCAATGTATTAAGAACACAAGACGCATTAAAAACCAATCCAGACATAATTGTGACTGCATGTCCTTATTGTAATACAATGATGACTGATGGCTTAAAAGCGGCAAATAAGGAAAATTCTGTTGCCGTTTTTGATATTGTTGAGTTGATTGCCAACACGCAAGAATTATAAATTATCATTCTGAGTGAAACGAAGAGCCTCATGATAAAACACTACATCCAAGCCGCACGTTTACGCACATTGCCACTTTCTGTTTCTGGAATTATAGTTGGAAGTTTTTTAGCAAATTTTAGAATTTATAATCACCCTGAAGATTACTATATTACAGAATGTTGGGTAGGCTGTCAACACTTTTATACTGATTTTTCTATTTTTTGGTTAGCAATCCTCACAACTATAGGTTTACAAGTTCTTTCTAATTTCGCTAATGATTATGGTGATGGAGTCAAAGGAACTGATAACGAAGATAGAATAGGTCCAGAACGTGCTTTACAAAGTGGTGCAATCTCTCCAAAACAAATGTTGAATGCAATAAAAGTTACAGGTATAATTACTTTCTGTTTAGCATTGTTACTTATTTATGTTTCGTTTGGAAAAGAGAACTTTTGGTATTCAATCTTATTTTTAGTTTTAGGAATTGCAAGTATTGTTGCTGCAATTAAATATACCATGGGAAAAAACGCTTATGGTTATAGCGGTTTAGGTGACGTTTTTGTATTTATTTTCTTCGGTTTGTTAAGTGTTTGTGGAAGTTATTTTTTATATACTAAATATTTTGATTATACCATTCTTCTCCCAGCTGTATCTATTGGATTGTTAAGCTCAGGAGTTTTAAATCTCAATAATATGAGAGATAGAGAATCTGATGCGAAATCAAATAAGAATACTTTGGTAGTTAAAATAGGAGTTGCATCAGCCAAAAAATATCACTATTCTTTACTGATAATTCCATTTTTATGTGCAGTAACTTATATATTAATTCGTCCAAATTCACCATTTGATATAATATTCGTAATTGCTTTTATTCCAATTTTCAAACATTTACATACTGTTTATAAAAATGAGCATCCAAAAGATTTAGATTCTGAATTAAAAAAACTGGCTATAAGTACTTTTCTATTTGCTATACTCTTTGGTATTGGGCAAGTTTTATGATAATTTTATCTTTTTTTAAAAATTAAACATTAGGAACATTTTTCTCTTTCCATTCTCTAAGCATATCTTCAGATAAAATTCCAGTACCGTCATGTTTCCATCCTGGAGGTTTAAATAAATATTTTAGTTTGTTAGAAATAGAAGTTTTAGAAGTGAATACATCTTTTAGCATTGCAATCCATTCATTAAAAGCAATTTTAATGGGATTGAAAGTGTCAATGTTAGCTGTTAAACCATAAATGACTTTTTCTTCTTTTACTTCTGGTTGAAAAGTTCCAAATATTTTATCCCAAATAATGAATATTCCAGCCATATTTTTATCAAGATACAATGGATTGCTTCCATGATGAACTCTATGATGAGAAGGTGTATTAAAAACAGCTTCAAACCAACGAGGCATTTTATGGATGAGTTCTGTGTGAATCCAATATTGATAAATTAGACTAATTGACATTTGAGTCAAAATCATTAAAGGATGAAAGCCAATAAAAGCAATCCAAAGCCAAAAAATAAAAGTATAAAAACTTCCAGTCCATGTTTGTCTTAACGCTGTGCTTAAATTATATTTTTCTGAAGAATGATGGACAATGTGGGACGCCCAAAACAATCTACTTCGATGGCCTATTCTATGGTTCCAATAATAGGCAAAGTCTTCAATAAATAAAATCAATAGCCAAGACCACCAAGTAAATGGAATAGTAGCAATTCTATAATGTTGCCAGATATAAGTTAGGATGAATAGAATAGTGACTTTTAAAAATAATCCTATCAAAACATTCCCAAAACCCATAGAAATTGAAGAAACTGTGTCTTTTACAGAGTAGTTTTCTTTGGCGTGCTTTACGATTATCAACCCTTCAATGATCACGGTAATAGCAAAAAAAGGAATTGCATAAAGGATTAGATTTGGGATTTCTGGAATTTCCATTTAGATTTTATTAGTCTATAAAGATAAAGTTATTAAATATAATATCCTGTAGTATTATGTATTTCCTTCAATACGAAATAACTTTCTAAGATTCCAATATTCTCAATTTTGGATAATTTGGATCTTACAAAATCATGATAAGACTCCAGGCCTTCTAAATTTATTTTTAAAAAAAAATCAACTTTTCCTGCCATGTGATAGCACTCTTGAATTTCTTCTAATGCTTTGATTTGCCTTTCAAACTTATCTATAAACCCTTCATGATGATAGCGTAATGAGACCATACAAATTGCGGTAATTGGTTTTCCAATTTTCTTTTTATTTAATAAAGCGACATACTTTTTTATATACCCATTTTTCTCCAACTTTTTAATACGTTCATGTACTGGAGATGAAGATAAATTAATTGAATCGGCAATTTCTTTGGTGGTTTTTTTTGAATTATTTTGTAAAATCCGAAGAATTTTAAGGTCAATATCGTCTAGTTTTTCCATGGGAAGTTAAAATTTCTTTTTTAGTCTAAAATTATTTATTTCAAAAGTAATAAAAATGGTTTAAACAATTATTTGCAGGACAATAAACTTTATTTTATTTATTTAATGGTGTATATACTTTCTATTATTTAATTATTCCTAATTTTATACTTCCGAAAAAATTTAGATATGATTGCTGATACTATTTTAATTATTGGAGCTAATGGTCAATTAGGCTCTGTATTAACCCAAGAGCTTCAAAAAATTCATGGCAAAAGCAATGTTATAGCTTCTGATGTTTATTTAAATGCTACTTTTGATGGAGTGTTTGAAATAATTGATGCTACAGACATCGAGGCTATAGAAAATATAGTTAATAAGTATGCTGTAAATCAGATTTATCATCTTGCAGCAATCTTATCTGCCAAAGGAGAGGGAAATCCTTTATGGACTTGGGATTTAAATATGAAAATGATGCTCAATGTTTTTGAAGTAGCTAGATTAAATAATATAGAGAAAGTATTTTTTCCAAGTTCTATAGCTGTTTTTGGTGATGCAGTTGAAAGGGAAATGACACCGCAAGATTCATTCTTAAATCCTGCAACTGTTTATGGCATGAGTAAGGCTGCTGGAGAAAACTGGGCGCAATACTACTATACAAAATACAATTTAGATATTCGTTCATTAAGATATCCTGGAGTTGTTGGTTACCAATCTATGCCTGGAGGAGGAACTACTGATTATGCAGTTGGTATTTATCACAGTGCAGTTAAACAAGAGAAATATTCATGTTTTTTAAGTTCTGAAACTAAATTGCCTATGATATTTATGGAGGATGCTATACGAGCAACCATTGAATTGATGCAGGCTCCAGAAGAAAATATTAAAACAAGAACCTCTTACAATTTAGGGAGTATGAGTTTTAATCCAAATGAAATTTCAGCAGAAATTAAAAAATTATATCCTGATTTTGAAATTGAATATAATCCTGATTTTCGACAAGAAATAGCCGATAAATGGCCTATGAGTATTGATGATAATGAAGCTATAAAAGATTGGAGTTGGAAGCCAAAACATGATTTAAAATCAATGACATCAGTAATGCTAGAGAAATTGGAAGAAAAATATAATACAATAAAATTATAAATAAAATAATTATGTACGGAAGTATTAAAGAACATTTACAAAAGGAATTAAAAGAGATTGAAGAAGCAGGATTGTATAAGAAAGAGCGTATTATAACTACTTCTCAAGATGCTGTTATTAAGGTTTCTACTGGCGAAGAAGTAATTAATTTTTGTGCAAATAATTATTTAGGTTTATCTAATAATAAAGAAGTTATTCAAGCAGCAAAAGACACGTTAGATTCTCATGGTTTTGGAATGTCTTCTGTTCGTTTTATTTGTGGAACACAAGATATTCACAAAGAACTAGAAGCAAAAATCGCCGAATTTTTTCATTGTGAAGATACCATTTTATATGCTGCAGCATTTGATGCAAATGGAGGAGTTTTCGAACCGTTATTGACTAAAGAAGATGCAATCATTTCTGATAGTTTAAATCATGCATCTATTATTGATGGAGTGCGTTTGTGTAAGGCTGCAAGATATCGTTATGCAAATAATGATATGGCTGATTTGGAAGCACAATTGATTGAAGCAAATAAACAAGAACATCGTTTTAAAATAATTGTTACTGATGGTGTTTTCTCTATGGATGGTATTGTTGCTCAGTTAGATAAAATATGTGATTTAGCCGATAAATATGATGCTTTGGTGATGGTAGATGAATGTCATGCATCTGGTTTTATTGGAAAAACTGGTAGAGGAACTATTGAGTTGAAGAATGTATTAGGACGTTTAGATATTATTACCGGAACACTTGGTAAAGCACTTGGTGGAGCAATGGGAGGTTTTACTACTGGTAAAAAAGAAATTGTTGAAATTTTACGCCAACGTTCAAGACCTTATTTATTTTCAAATTCTCTTGCTCCAGCAATTGTAGGTGCTTCGTTAAAAGTATTTGATATGATCTCAAATGACACTTCACTTAGAGATAGATTAGAAGAAAATACGAATTATTTTAGAAACGGAATGGAAAAAGCAGGTTTCGACCTTGTAGGAGCAGATGCTGCGATTGTTCCTGTGATGTTGTATGATGCCAAATTATCTCAAGATATGGCAAATGCATTGTTGGATGAAGGTATTTATGTGATTGGATTTTTCTTTCCAGTTGTGCCAAGGGATAAAGCGAGAATTAGAGTGCAATTGTCTGCTGCACACACCAAAGAACACTTAGATAAAGCAATTGCTGCATTTATTAAAGTTGGGAAACAATTAGGAGTGATTTAAGGCTTGACTTTGTTAATTTTTTTGACTAACTTTACTTATCATACGATAAAATTTATTAAAACGAAACCTTATCTTAACGTTATATACTATTTCACAAAACCTACCTCCATTCAAAAT
>CAWVTS010000176.1:0-5024 GCA_963933045.1 uncultured Lutibacter sp.
TCGATGATAAATATCTTCTTTTGAAGCTCTTGATAAATATTTTTTAAAATCTTTTACTTCTTTTTGCGAATAATGATGTCTAAATTTATGACTATTATATAAAAGATCGTGAGCGATATAATTAGTTTTTATAAGTTGATAGTTTTTATAAACAATCCTATCAATTTCATTTGCTACACTAATCACATCTTTTTTTGTGTGATTAACGAATTCTATAGTATCAATATTTAGTTCTTCAAAGACAAACTTAACAGCTCCTTTTTCATCTTTTATACCATTTACCAGGCTATATATATTTTCGAAAGGTCGTTTTTTATACACTCCTTCTTTTTCTATCATACTCAATTCAGTTGCTTTTTCAAAAGCACAAGGTTCGTATTCGTATGAAATTGTTGAAACAACTATATTTAATTCTCTTATGGATTCTTTTAAGTCATTACCACCACTTAGCAATAGCATTTTTATAAAACCTGGAGCTGTAATGTCATTTCCATCTTTTGCCCTTCCATTTTTTTGAGCAATCCAAGAAGAAACTTTTTTATGAGTGATTGAATATCTTAAGTAATTGGATAAATTTTTAACATTAGATAGCATTTCAGATTTATTCCCAGTTCGTAAAACAGTATACATATTATTTAACTTAGCAACAGCTTTCATCGTTTCATTCACAATTAGATTATCTCCTAATGATATTTCAGTAAAAGGCATGTCCATTTCCAATAAACTATTTTGAAGCAAAGCAGAGTCCAAAAAAATATCTCTATGATTTGAAATAATTAAATTATTTGGTTTTTTTAGCTCTTTTAGTCCTGTAACTTCAAAAGAAGTCATCGTCTCATTAATAGATTTATTCGCGATACCTCTAACAAAAGTAACTTGAAAATCATAACAACTTTTACATTCTTTTAATTTAGCAACAATGTTATTTTTAGTCCATTTTGGATAAAAAAATTGTATGGTATTTATAAATTCATCGTTTGTTTCTAGCCACTTTAACGATGCTAATACTTGATCTTCAGAATAGGGCGCAATTGATTTAAAGCCTTCAATTATCTTCTTATCCATATCATTTTCTTTTATCTACAAATAAGATTGGTTTTCTATTTATCCCAGGAAAATTAAGTTTATTAACAGCATCAATAGATAAAATCATGATCGTAGGTAAAACCCTTAATTTCGCTCTCATATGATCCTTTAATCGTTGCATTAAATCTTCTGAAGAAGCCTTGGTTCCTACTTTAATAGTTATGTTATCCAACCCTACTTCGTTTCTATCTAATTCGATGATATAATTCTCGATTGCTGAAAAATCATTGAGTAAATTATACATTGCAGGAGGATAAATGGTGGTTCCTTTGTATTTAATCATATGCTTTTTACGACCAATTACTGGACCTAAACGCAAGGTATTTCTACCACATTTACATGGTTGATGGTGTGCTTTTATCACATCCCCAGTTTTAAAGCGAAGTAAGGGAACAGTTTCTACTCCAAGTGTTGTAACAACAAGCTCTCCTTCTTCACCTTCCATAACGGGTTGGTTATGATCATCTAAAATCTCAACAATAATTAACTCTGGATGATGATGCCCTCCTTGCTGAAATTCACATTCTGAAAAAGCGGTGCTCATTTCAGTTGATGCATAGGTAGAATACAATTCAATATCCCATTTTTCTTTAATTTTTAGAGACAACACATTGTCTGAAAAATCTTGGTTTTTAAGAGGTTCTCCAATACAAATCACACCTTTAACCGAGCTTGAATTTACTGTTATTCCATTGTTTTCTGCATATTCAATTAATTTCAACAAAAAAGAAGGCACAGCAATTAAATAACTTGGTTTAAATTTTAGAATCGAATCCCATTGTAATTCTGGTATTCCTGCTCCTACTCTTATGATACCAGCGCCTAATTTTCGAGCTCCTAAAAAATAAGCCAAACCAGCTAAAAAACGCCTGTCAATAGTGGTCATTAATTGTATGGTGTCATTTTTAGTAACTTTTGAGCAGGCAAAAGAAATCGCTTCGTTATAAGCTAATCGCTCTAAGTCCTTGTCTGAAAGTCCAAAAAATACAGGATTTCCTGTTGTTCCAGACGTTGTTACATAATCTATTATATTAGAAGAATCAATACATATAAAATCATCATTATACCTATGTAAATCTTCTTTTGTAGTTACAGGGATTTTCTGCAAATCTTCCAATGTATTAATGTCGGAAATTTGAATGTTTTGACGCTTAAAAACTCTTTGATAATAGGTAGAATTATCTTTTAGATAATATAATAATTTTTTCAATTCGTCCTCTTGAAATTGTTTTATTTCTTGAGAAGATTTTAATTCTATTTCAGGAATCATTTAATTTCCTTTTAATTTTTAAAATATATTTTTTAATATTTTCTTGATCAGTCACTGTAGTTACTTCTTTTGTTAAAGCCTCATTGAATTTTAATAATGCTGCTTTGTAATATTTTTTCTCAAAATAATATTTTCCTGTAAGATAATAAACTTCCCAGTAGTTTGGGTTTAATGAAATGAATTTCTCAAGTTCTTCTTGACAATAATCTTCTTCATTTTGAATAGCATATTGGATTTTTTCCTTTTCAACTCGATAAGCCTCGTAATCTTTAAACTCATCTGAATTTACAAAACTATCTTTTTCAATTAATAAACTGGATAATGACAGCGTACTGGATTTTTTAGTTGAATTATTAAAAACACTATCTAACTGAAAAGCTACAAAATCGCCTAAAACATAAGGATTAGACGAAACCCAAACCAATTTTTTTGAAGGCTGAAAAACAATACCATGATGTGCCAATAATTGATTCAATGCTTTTTCATTGCCGTAACCAATTTCTAAATCATTTAAGCCTTTTTTATTACGCAATATAGAAACTGCTTTCTCTGGTGTCATCTTTTCTGAAGCAGCTAATAATTCATTCATTTTATCAAACCTATATTTTGAATGACTTTCGAAAATTGTCTTTATATTGTTTTCATCATTATGATAAGCATCGCTTTGAAAGTGATTGGAACATACTATTTCAGTAGTATTTTTAATATCATATACACCAAATTTTTCTGGTGACATTTCAATGATAACTGCTTTATTATCTGATGAAGATCCAACTAAAATAGATTCAGATACAAAAACCTCTCGTCTTTTTGCAATTTCAATAGCTTCATCAATATTAGAAGCGTATTGTATAATTTCTTTAGAAACAAATGAAATAGGTGTTTTTGCTGTTAAAGGAATATCCGATTTTGCTGCATTGATCGTTACCGTAATTCCTTTTTCATTCATACCAGAAACAACACCAATCATTCCAGGCCAAGAAACAGACATATACTTATATCCTTTATCGGGGTTTATAAAAGATAGTTGTTTTTCTTTAGCAAATTCGTCTCCTGCATAAAAATCAAAATTCCTGGCAATTAACAAACTTCCATCAGCAGTTTTATCTCCCCAAACAGCAAAAGAAGTGCATCCTACTATAGCTAAATCTTGAAATGCATGACCGATATCATGAGCACTATGCAAGAATAAAGTTTTTAAATAATTACTCCCAAAAAGATTGTTGTCACTAATTCCAAATTTTGATATTCCATAAATTTCAGTTTTATATTCTTCCGTAACGTTTAAATACATTTTACGTGAATACCAGGACAAAAAATTACGCAATAAGTAACGTTTAAATTTAGAAGGAACCATTAAATTTACTTTATCAAAAAAATATTTTTCTTGATCTTTTATCAATTCACTAGATAACGCTCCCATATCATTACCTATTTCTAAAGGATTTCCAGAAACTACCAATTCCCATTGACCGTATTTATTTTTCCGCAAACTATTCGACCCTTTAAAAAACAAAGAGTCATTTATTTCTATTCGCGCTGAGTTATTTATTGAATAACTGCTTATATCTGGACGGTTGTTAATAGATTTTTTAGTGCCACAGGAACTAAAAAGTACTGAAACAAGCAACAATAAGAGTGTCCAATATTTTAGTATGGTAGCATCCATTAAATAAGCGATTTTTTAACGGATTGCATCATTTTTTCTTTTCCAATAATATATGAACAAGTTAAAAAACCGCTAATCGTCACCCCTAAAATACCGTGCATATTTACACTTTGCCCTGTGAAAAGCAATTTTTTTGTTTTTGTTTTTGGTGAAATAATTGACATCATAGGATTTTCTGCATCTTTTTCATATCCATAAATCGCTCCATTATTAGAACCTATATAATCTCTATAAGACAATGGTGTTGAAGCATGGACAGATTGAATACAGTCTCTAATATTAGGGAATTTTTTTTCTATTTCATCAATAAAAATTGCTATCTTTTCTTTTTTGAATTTTTCATATTGACTCCCTCTATCTGATTCTTCTGAAGCTGTATTAAACGAATCTTTCCATTTTTCAACTTCATCAAATTTCATATAAGCCATTGCCGTAAGGTTATTTGACCAATCATCTTGATTCTTTCTAACTCCCATTGACAACATATAACTTTCTGGCCAAGTACTTTCAGAATAGTTTTGAGTATCCCAAATATCTTGATGACTTTTAAAGTGATAAAAATTATGGTTGATGTATTTAAATGTTTTTGGCTTAAAAACAATATATACACTAAATACAGAAATCATACTTTTAATTTGATTAATTCTATTTACATAAGATTTTCGCATCCCTTTACCCGCTAACATTTTAACAGTCAGTTTTGGTTCAATATTCGAAATAAAATAATCTCCTTTTATCTGTTTTCCGCTTTTAGTCAGTACCGAATCAATTTCATTGCCAACAAAACCAAAGTCAATAACTTCCTGATTATTATATACCTCTCCACCAAACTCCTTAATTCTTTTTATTAAGGACCTAGTGATCTGACTTCCGCCGTCTATACATCTCCAAGAGCTTTTTATGTAAGAATTGACAGAAAGAGCATGTACATATAATGGTGTATTTTTAGTGCCTGCATATAAAAAATTTGAACCAGCTACAACTGCTTTTAATTTTTTA
>CAWVTS010000177.1:0-5023 GCA_963933045.1 uncultured Lutibacter sp.
TGCTTTAAGCTCATGTTGCTCGAGCACAAACTCAAAAATCTCTGGATTAGGCTTCTTCACTCCTACACTTTCTGAAGTTACTATTATATCAAAATACTTGTCTAATTTTGAATTCTTCATCTTTATAGATTGTACTTCACTAAAACCATTTGTAATAATATGCAACCTGTATTTTGGTTTTAAATATTCTAAAATTTCAATTGTTCCATCGAAAAGAAAATTAAACATTGGTAAATAATTGATATAGTCTTCAGATAGAGAACTTATTAGTTCATCTGATATAGAGAAATTTAGTTGGTCAAAAGTATCTTTCAATCTTTTATATCTAAGTTCTTCTTTAGTCACAAGATTGTTTCTGAATAATCGCCAATATTTAAAATTTATTTTTTTATAATCAATTAAGAATTTATCAAAATCCACATCTACTGTATGCAGTTCAAAAATCTTCTCAAAAGTTTTTGCGGAATTTGTTTCAAAATCCCAAAGTGTATGGTCTAAATCGAAAAAAATATGTTTAATATTCATTGGTTAAAAATACTGCTAATAAAATAAAAACAAAAGAAATGATTTTAAATTTATAGTATATTTGAAAAAACAATAAAGTTGAATAATAATAAACTTCACATATTATTTTTAAGCAGTTGGTACCCTTCTAGGGTATTCCCTACAAATGGAGATTTTGTTCAAAGACATGCTGAAACCATGGCTATTGAGCATCAAATTACTATTATTCATGTTGTTACGGATAAAGATGTTACCAAAAAAGTTGAAATAGTTGATAAAAAAGTAAACAATGTTAGGACAATTATTGCATATGTTCCTGAAAAAATACACCTCTTAAAGTTCTTTTTCTTTTTAAAAACATATATGAAAATAATTAAATGCATTGACAACTTTGATCTTATCCATCTAAATATCACCTATCCAAAAGGGTTAATTGCATTATATCTTAAGTTATTAAATCAAAAAAAATATATTATTACTGAACATTGGACTGATTATCAATATCCACTAAATAAATCAATTGGGTTTTTAAGAAAACAACTTACTAAATTGATTGTTAAAAATGCTGAATTTGTTTGCCCTGTAACAAATAATCTTCAAACTGAAATGATACATTTTGGTTTGAAAGGAAATTATAAAACAGTACCAAATGTTGTTGACACAGATTTATTTATTCCAAATAAAAAAAGTTCTGAAGGTTTCAAAATCTTGCACATTTCAAATATGCTTGACAGTCAAAAAAATGTTACTGGGATTTTAAATACGATGAGTAAACTTGAATCTAAAATTCCAAATATTGAATTGGTTTTAATTGGTGAGAATTCTGAGAAATATAAGAAACATGCAAATATCTTACAGTTAAAAAAGATAACATATATAAATCATATAACTCAACAACAATTAGTTAATTACTTTCAAGAAGCAAGTCTGTTTTTACTTTTTAGCAATCATGAAAATTTACCTTGTGTGATTTTAGAATCTTTTTCTTCAGGAACTCCAGTAATCTCAACTAATGTTGGAGGTGTTTCAGAGTTCTTTCCAAATAATTTTGGCACACTTATACCTGTGAAAGATGAAAATAAATTATATGAAGAGATCCTAAACTTTTATTCTAAAGAGAAAATATTAGAAACTTCAACAGAAATGCATTCATATGCAGTAAACAATTTTAGTAAATCAACTATTTGTGGGAAATTTACTGAAATTTATTATGAATCAATTAATAATAAAAAAGTAATTTAATATGTGTGGTATTACTGGAATCATAAACAAAAATAAAAGCATCCCTATTTCAAAGGCTCTATCTATGATGACTAAAAGCATGATAAATAGAGGTCCAGATGATGAAGGTTACCTTTTATTTGATACTCAAGCAACACATACAATTGGTGATGACAGTATAATTAAAAACGGCGAACATATTAATACTACTCATAATTATGATTACAAACTTGGTTTTGGTTTTAGACAATTAAAAATTGTTGATTTATCTAACAACAGTCATCAACCAATGTGCGATATAAGTAAGCGCTATTGGATTGTTTTTAATGGTGAAATATACAATTACAAAGAAATAAAAAATGAACTCATAGCATTAGGACATACTTTTTTTTCAAATTCTGATACTGAAGTTGTTTTGAACGCATACAAGGAGTGGAATTCAAAATCATTGGATAAATTCAATGGAATGTTTGCCTTTTCAATACTAGATACGGTTGAAAATCAAATTCTTATCGCAAGAGATAGAATAGGAATTAAACCTTTATATTATTTTCAAAACAATGAGCAATTTTTATTTTCTAGCACACAAAAGGCAATAATTGACTCAAAAATTTATAAACCGAATATAAATTGGGAAGGATTACATCAAAACTTTAGATTTTCTATAGCTCAGAGACCAAACACATGCTTTGATGGTATAAATTCTTTAGAACCTGCACATTTTTTAAAATTTGATTTAAAAAACAATACAATCGAGAAAAAGCAGTATTGGGAAATTCCAACTAATACTCAAGACTTATCACTTACAGAAAATGAAGCCTTAAAAATGGTTGAAGAAAGTCTTTTTGAATCTATTAATAATCGTTTAAATGCCGATGTTGAAGTAGGAACTTTTATGAGTGGAGGAATCGACTCAACTACAATTGCTGTGATGGCTTCAAAAAAACATAAGGAAATTAAATGTCTCACACTAGGATTTAAGGATTTTGATGAATATAATGAAGTAAGCCAAGCAAGAGATACTGCGAATTTACACGGTTTAAATCATATAATAAATTATGCATCATCAAATGAAATTCTAAAAAATATTGATACTGCCGTAACTGCTTACGAAGAGCCTTATCATCATTTGTCTGCCAATTATATCCTCTCTAAAATGGCTGCTGAAAATGATTTAAAAGTGGTTTTAAGCGGACTTGGAGGTGATGAACTTTTTGGAGGTTATGATGTGTATAATAAATTAAACCTTTGGAGTAATCTTAAAAGTAAAAAGAAACTTGTGAATCTACTTCCAAATATTCATCAAAAAATTCACAAGGCAAAACAATTAGCAAAGTATAATGATTTAGGGCAATTTTACTCACATTATTATACAACTTTTAATGATAACAGTATCAATCGATTATTTAATGATGATACAATAAATACTAAAAACACTCTATCAGAATTATATAATAGTAAGGATTTGAATTTTACTGATGATTTTGAAGCAATCAGTTTTTACAATTTAAAATCTTATATTGGAAACCATCAAATGAGAACTATTGATCAATTTACCATGCATTTTTCAATCGAAGGAAGACTCCCTTTACTTGATCATAAGTTTATAGAAACTGTATACAAAATTCCTACAAAATATAAACAAAAGGGTAGTGTTCAAAAACATATATTAAAGCAAGTTGCAAAAAAATACATTGCTCCTAACACTTTAAATATGAGTAAAAAAGGATTAAGACTTCCATTAGAGCATTGGATTTCAAATGAGTTAAAAGAGTTTGTTTTTGATTCTATATCCAAATTAAAAACCAGAAATATTTTTAACAATAAAGAGATTGATACAATAATAAAAACAAATAATGAGCAAAAGATATGGCAATTAGTATCAACTGAATTATGGCTAGAAAAATTTATTAATTAAGTGAATAATATAATCCAATTTATCGAAAATTTTATTAAAAGATCAGGAAGTTACGTCTTTACAGCAACAGTTTCTTCAAGATTACTTTCATTTTTTGCTTCTTGGATAGCATTACAATTAATTCCAAATAAAGAACTTGGAATAGTTATTTATGCCTTTCAAATAGTCTCATTTATAATTCCCATTGCTGGATTTGGCTTACATCAAGGGCTTATAAGATATGGAGCTCAATTAAATTCTATTGAAGAAAAAAATAACTTATTTGTTTATACATTAAAAAAAGGAACACTTGTAAGTTTTATTCTTATTGGATTGGTAATTTTAAGTGCAGTAATATTTACTTTTGAAAATCAAAAAACTTCACTCTATCTTATTTTATTATCCTTCTCAATCCTAACTCATTATTTACTAGAACTAATAAAAATCCAATTTCGATTACTCAAAAACAATAAAAAATATTCATATGTCGAACTCACATATAACATTCTATTAGTTATTTTAGTTTTTGTATTAAGTTATTATTTTAAAGAATTAGGATATGCAATTGCAATCACATTGGTTCCTATATTGGTTAGCCTAGTTTTTATTAAAAAATTAAATATAAATTGGAAAACAAGTGAAAAATTATCGATAGTTAACTTTTCATTTTGGAAATATGGGTTTTTTGCTAGTTTATCAAATGTTACAACTCAATTATTAGTATCTATAGATATTATTCTGATTGGAAATATATTAAATAATATGGAATTAGTAACTGCGTTTAAATACGTTACACTAATACCTTTTAGCCTGGTGTTTTTATCTCAAGTGTTTATGATTACTGACTTTGTTGATTTTACTGAAAAAATTAATAATAAAAAGTACATCTATAATTATATTAAAAATTATATGCTATTATTTTTGACAATTAGTATTGTTTGTATTGGGTTTCTCTACTTTTTTGGAAAATATTTTTTATCAATTTTCGATTCTAATTATATAAAATATCAAAAATCGCTAATAGTATTAACTATAGGTGTTTCAGGTATCTTAATTTTGAGAGGTCTTTTTGGAAATCTATTATCCTCTATTGGAAAGGCTCACATAAACTTCATAATAACATTAATAGCAGTAGTCTTAAATATATATTTAAATTATCAATTAATACATAAATATGGCATCTATGGCGCAGCAATTACATCATCAATAATAATGTGGTTTACGGGTGTTCTATCACTATTATTTTTCTTTTATTATTTTAAAAAAATAAAGACTTTTGATAATTAAAATAAGTCTCTTTTATAGTTCCAAAACTTTTAAAGAAAAATGCTATTCCAGGAATCATAGAACCTTCAAAGTCTAATACTAAATCAGTGTTAGCATATTTTTCAATAACAGAAT
>CAWVTS010000178.1:0-4975 GCA_963933045.1 uncultured Lutibacter sp.
CATTGTAAAAAGTTGAAAATTCAAAATCCTGTCATTTCAAAACACGATTTAGATAAAATTAGAGATTACGACATGAATCCAGATTTTAAAGTTGAATCTATTTCCATGTTATATGATGTGAATCGTGGATTGAACGAACTTGAAGTTGCGTTAGAAAACCTAGTCGCCAAAGCCTCAAAAGCAATTGATAATGGTGCAAATATTATTATCCTTTCAGATAGATATGTAGATGAAAATCATGCTCCAATTCCTGCATTATTAGCATGTTCATATGTTAATCATGCATTGCATAAATTAAAAAAACGTTCAAGAATTAGTCTAATTATTGAATCTGCAGAACCTCGAGAAGTACATCATTTCGCATTATTATTTGGTTTTGGAGCAAGTGCAGTAAATCCGTATATCGTAAACGAAATAGTACAAGAACAAATAAATACAAATGATCTTACAGATTTAGAATATCTGGCTGCCATTAAAAATTACAATAAAGCCATTGGAAAGGGAATTCTGAAAGTGATGAACAAAATCGGAATCTCAACATTGAATTCCTATCGTGGCTCACAATTATTTGAATGCATTGGAATTAATACCAAAACTGTCGAAAAATACTTCCCAAACACACCAACTCGAATTCAAGGTATTGGATTGAGAGAAATTGAGCAAGAAATTGTAAAGCGTCATAGAAAAGCATTTCAGGCTAATGAAACTAACGTAGATATTGAAGTAGGGGGAGAATATAGGTGGAGACGTGGACAGGAAAAACACATGTTCAATCCATTAACCGTTGCAAAATTACAAGAGTCCGTTCGTACTAATAAAGCATCTACTTTTAAGGAATTTTCTGATTTGGTAAATAACCAATCTAAAAGTTTAATGACCATTCGTGGTTTGTTTGAATTTGACCAATATGATCCTATTCCTTTAGAAGAAGTTGAACCTTGGACAGAGATTGTAAAACGTTTTAAAACTGGAGCCATGTCCTATGGTTCGATAAGTAAAGAAGCACACGAAAATTTGGCAATCGCTATGAATCGAATTGGTGGAAAGTCTAATTCTGGGGAAGGTGGAGAAGATCAAGAGCGATTTTATAAAAGTTCACAAGGAGATTGGAAAAACTCAGCAATTAAGCAAGTCGCTTCAGGAAGATTTGGTGTGACTTCTAATTACTTGACAAGTGCCAGTGAAATTCAAATAAAAATTGCTCAAGGTGCGAAACCAGGAGAAGGAGGTCAATTACCTGGACCGAAAGTGAATCCAGAAATTGCCAAAACAAGGAACTCTACTCCTTATGTAGGATTAATTTCACCACCACCTCATCATGATATTTATTCAATTGAAGATTTATCACAATTAATTTATGATGTAAAATCTGCAAATAGAGCCGCGAGAATCAATGTAAAATTGGTCTCAGAAATTGGTGTAGGAACCGTGGCTGCTGGAGTTGCTAAAGCAAAAGCAGATGTTATTTTAATCGCTGGTTTTGATGGCGGAACAGGAGCAACACCTTTAACTTCACAGAAACATGCAGGTCTTCCTTGGGAATTAGGGGTTGCAGAAGCGCAACAAACACTGGTTATGAACGACCTAAGAAATAGAATTGTTTTAGAATGCGATGGGCAGTTAAAAACAGGACGTGATGTTGCGATTGCTTGTTTACTTGGCGCAGAAGAATTTGGTTTTGCGACTGCTCCATTAGTTGCTTCAGGCTGTATCATGATGCGCGTGTGTCACTTAAACACCTGTCCTGTGGGAATTGCAACACAGAATCCAGAATTACGTAAAAAATTTAAAGGCAAGCCAGAACATGTCGTTAATTATATGTATTTCGTAGCTCAAGAATTACGAGAGATAATGGCGAAATTAGGTTTTAAAACCATTAATGAAATGGTAGGCCAAGTTCAAAAATTAAATAGAAATAAAGCGATTGATCATTATAAAGCATCTGGAATTGACTTAACACCTATTTTACACAAGATTGATGTCCCAGAAGGCACTAAATTATATAATACCTATTGTCAAGATCACAATTTAAATACACATTTAGACTTTAAAATAGTTAAGCAAGCACATCAAGCCTTATTTAGAAGACAAAAAACACATCTAAAAATGCCGATCACTAATGTAGACCGTGCAGTAGGTGCAATTATAAGTAATGAAATTTCTAAAATTTACGGCGCAGATGGATTACCAGAAGACACGATAAATATTGATTTTAATGGATCTGCAGGACAAAGTTTTGGAGCATTTGCGACTAAAGGACTAACGTTTATAGTTCATGGAAACACGAATGATTACTTGGGAAAAGGATTATCAGGAGCAAAATTAATTATTAAAGTACCAGAAAAATGTACGATTATTCCAGAGGATAACATCATTACTGGAAACGTAACTTTATACGGAGCAACATCTGGAGAAGTGTATATTAATGGAAAAGCGGGAGAACGTTTTTGTGTTCGGAATTCTGGAGCAAAAGCAGTTGTAGAAGGTATTGGAGATCATGGTTGTGAATATATGACTGGAGGGGTTGCGGTTATACTTGGAAAAGTAGGTAGAAATTTTGGTGCTGGAATGAGTGGTGGAATTGCCTATGTATTAGACCCAGAAAACACATTCGAAGATAATTGTAATGGCGAAGATTTAAATATCGATCCAATAGAAAATAAAGAAGATGCTCTTCAATTAAAAAAATTAATTGAAAATCATCTGAAAGAAACTTCAAGTCCATTGGCAAAAAGAATACTCGATAAATGGGAAAGTACCCTTCCAAAATTCAAAAAAGTATTACCTGAAGAATATAGACGAGCTTTAATAAGGTTAGAAAAAGAACAATTACAAATAGCATAGAATATGGGAAAGATAACTGGATTTTTAGAACATGAACGAGAGGTTGAAGGATATCAATCACCTAAAAAACGTATAAAGAATTACAAGGAATTTACGATTCCGCTTGAAGAATCTAAATTACAAGATCAAGGAGCACGTTGTATGGATTGCGGAATCCCGTTCTGTCATAGCGGTTGTCCTCTTGGAAATTTAATTCCAGATTTTAACGATAAAGTTTATAAGGGAAAATGGAAAGAGGCTGCTGAAATTTTACATTCGACAAATAATTTTCCTGAATTTACAGGGCGATTATGTCCCGCACCTTGTGAAGAAGCATGTGTACTGGGTATTAATGAAGACCCTGTGACCATAGAAAATATAGAGAAAAACATAGTCGAACAGGCTTTTTCTGAAGGTTGGATTACAGCAACCCCTCCAAAAATAAGAACTAAAAAATCGGTTGCCGTTATTGGTTCTGGACCAGCAGGATTGGCTGCTGCACAACAATTAAATAGAGCGGGACATCTAGTCACAGTATTTGAGCGAGATAAGAAAGTTGGTGGTTTATTGCGCTATGGAATTCCAGATTTTAAAATGGAAAAAAATGTAATTGATAGACGTGTAAAAGTTCTAGAAGAAGAAGGTATTATTTTTAAAACCAATGCACATGTTGGTGAAAATATTGATGCCAATAAATTGAAAGATGAGTTTGACGCTGTAGTGCTTTGTGGTGGAGCCACAGTTAAGAGATCAATTCCCATTCCCGGTTCTGATTTAAAAGGTGTTCATCAAGCAATGGATTTTTTAAAATTAAACAATCAGCATGTTGATGGATTGAAAGATTTTAAAGAGATCCTTTCTGCAAAAGATAAAAATGTGATTGTTATAGGAGGAGGTGATACAGGTTCGGATTGTATCGGAACGTCTAATCGTCACGGAGCAACATCTGTAACTAATTTTGAAATTTTAAACAAACCAACTGAAGGTCGTCCAGCACACCAACCTTGGCCATATTGGCCGATGAAATTAAAGACAACTTCATCACATCAAGAAGGTGTTGAACGTTTTTTTAGTATGTCTACCAAAGAATTTTTAGGAGATAAAAATAAAAATTTGAAAGGCTTAAAAACTGTGGAAGTTGAATGGTTTTTTAAACAAGGAGAACGTCCACAATTAAAAGAAGTTCCTGATACCGAGAAAGAATGGGAATGTGAATTGGCTTTATTGGCATTAGGATTTACTGGTGCAGAAAAAACATTGGCAGATCAATTTGGTTTAAAAATGGATTTTAGAACCAATATAGAAGCATCAACCAAAAACTATGCAACCAATGTTCCTGGAGTTTTTGCTGCAGGAGACATGCGTCGTGGACAATCGTTGATTGTATGGGCAATCTCAGAAGGACGTCAAGCAGCGCATTATGTTGATGCATACTTAATGGGAACTTCTAATTTACCTTTAAAAGACGATAGTGATTTACCAAGAGCCTAAATTCCTGTGCGGTAACTGAGTATTACGACTCACTTCGACTCCGTTCAGTGACCACCGCTCAATATAAAATCTGTCCTAGTGAAAGTAGGAATATCACAATTAAAAAGAATATGTATTGCGATGGAATCTGTTGTAACGTGTAATTTATTCAGGATACTTCGCCCTGATTTTTTCCAAAGTTAAATTGTGAATACTTCCAACATGCGAATGCTGTTTTCCTAAATCTGGCTTATAAGTTCCCGATTGAATTTGACCACCAATCTTTTGATAGGCATCTCTAAACGACATACCTTCAACTACTAAATTATTGATACTATCTACTGTAAATAGGTACTGATATTTTTCATCTGTCAGATCAATCTCTTTCACAATAACTTGTTGAATCGAATAATTAAAAATGTCTAAAATATCTTTTACATCTTCAAAAGCATTGATAATATTTTCTTTTAACAATTGAAAATCTCTATGGTAACCTGTTGGCAAATTATTGGTGATTAAGACCATTTCTGTATGCAAAGCTTGAATTTTATTACACTTACCACGAATTAATTCAAACACATCCGGATTTTTCTTGTGTGGCATAATGCTACTTCCAGTTGTTAATTCGTCAGGAAAAGAAATAAAATTAAAATTCTGACTCATATACAAACAGACATCCATT
>CAWVTS010000179.1:0-4957 GCA_963933045.1 uncultured Lutibacter sp.
TGCAAAAGCATAAGAAGACCAAATTGCAGCAGCAAATAATAATACTGTTGGGAATGTAGAAATCATTCCTGTTGCTAATCCTGCAATAATATTTGTTCCTGCTCCTGTACTAGACTGTTGTACAATTTTCAAGATTGGTTTTTTACCCAGTCCTGTATAATATTCTGTTACTGAAGAAATAACTGCACCTACAACAAGACCAACAATCGTTGCCCAAAATACGCGCATTGATGAAATTTCAATCAATCCTTCTCCGAAGAAACTCATTTTCATTGTTGCTGGCAACATCCATTTTACTAGAACGTAACATGAAATTGCAACCAATCCAATTGATATCCAGTTTCCAATATTCAACGCTCTCATTACTTGAGATTCTTTTGCATCGTTACTTTTAATACCGACAAACATAGTTCCTATCAAAGAAATGATAATTCCAACTCCTGCAATTGACATCGGTAATAAGATAGGTCCTATTCCTCCAAAAGCGTCTGCAATAGCACCACCATTATCTCTAATAATATAATTTCCTAAAACCATTGCAGCCAATACTGTTGCAACATAAGAACCAAATAGATCTGCTCCCATTCCTGCAACATCTCCTACATTATCTCCTACATTATCAGCAATTGTTGCTGGATTTCTTGGATCATCTTCTGGAATCCCTGCTTCTACTTTTCCTACTAAATCCGCTCCAACATCTGCAGCCTTCGTGTAAATACCTCCACCAACACGTGCAAATAATGCAATAGATTCAGCACCTAAAGAAAACCCTGCTAATGTTTCAAGAACTATAGTCATATCATCTACAGAAGTCCATTGTCCATCCATAAAATAATTAAAGAATATAATGAAAAAGGCTGTTAAACCAAGAACTGCTAAACCTGCAACTCCTAATCCCATAACTGTACCTCCACCAAAAGAAACTTTTAATGCATTTGGCAAACTTGTTTTTGCTGCTTGTGTCGTTCTTACATTTGTTTTTGTTGCAATTCTCATCCCAATATTACCTGCAAATGCAGAGAAAAATGCTCCAAGAATAAAGGCTAGTACAATTAATGCACTTGTAGATTCTACAAACATTGAAACAACATATAATGCAATACTCACACCAATAACGAAAAATGTCAATAGTCTATATTCAGCATTTAAAAAAGCTAATGCGCCTTCATAAATGTGATCTGCAATTTCTTTCATCTTGCCATCTCCAGCATCTTGCTTCATTACCCAAGATCTCTTTATTAGCATGTATGCTAATCCAATAAATGCCGCAACAATTGGCATATAAATCATCATTGATTCCATATATTCTTTTTTTTGTTAGTTTATAATTTTTGCTCGGCAAATGTAGTGAAAACATTGAAAACAAAAAACCCCTTAAAAGTCTTATTTTTAAGAGGTTTTGTTAAATCAATTATTTATTAAATTGTAAAGTTGCCGTTCTTCTTATCGTCACTGCTTTCATATCTATCGATACATTTATCAACAATATCATAGGCTTCATCTGCATTTCCCCAGCCTCCAACATCTACACGTTTCTTTTCAAGATCTTTATATACTTGAAAAAAGTGTTCGATTTCTTTAATTTGATGAGGATTCATATCTGACAAATCATTCAAAGTATTCCAAATTGGGTCAGAAACTGGAACACAGATTACTTTTTCATCTGGTCCTTTTTCATCTGCCATATGAAAAACTCCAATTGGCTTTACTTCTACAACACACATTGGAAATGTTGGCTCACCACCTAAAACTAAAACATCTAGTGGATCTCCATCAAGTGCTAACGTTTCTGGAATAAATCCATAATCTGCTGGATACATCATTGATGAAAACAACATTCTATCAAAACGTATTTTTTTTAATTCAAAATCATATTCATATTTATTTCTACTCCCTTTTGGAATTTCTATAAGTACATCAAATGTCTTTTTTTCTTTTGCTGTCATAATTTTTTTTTGGGAGGGCAAAATTAGTGATTACATACGTTTAAGCCAAAGTAAGTCTGTTTTTTTTCTAAAAGTAAAATCCGAAGGAACCTTTAATTCCAAAATTATTTGCATCAGGTAAATCTCTATAACTCCCTCTCCAAATAAAATCTATTCTAAATACTTTGAAAATATTTCCAACTCCAGCACTATATTCATAGTATACATCTTCTGGTGCAATAATATTAGACTCTAAAGAAGAAAAAGATAAATTTGAAAGAGAGGGTGTATTCATCACGATATTCTCATCAGAGATACTTCCCCAAACACCTTTAACTCCAACAATTTCTCTTAAATTCATTTTTCGTAGGAAAGGAATTCTAGAGAACAAACGCCCATTAAAATTATGCTCTACATGCAATGAAGCGTATGTGTCTGTTACAAATTCATAATAATCTAATAACGCATACGTGTTTTTTATATTGAAATAGGATTGATTTCCAGGAACTACATTTAATAATCCTAACGGGACTTCTCCAAATGTTTTTCCTAGTTCTAAAGTTGTAAATGTTCTACCAAAACCACCTATAAGAATTGGTTGACGATAATAAAGCTGTATTTTTTGGTAATCAAAATCACTATTAAAGACACCTTTTAACCCTTTTGAATAGTTCAAAAATAAGGTTGAATAGTCGCTATTAACTTGTCCTCTTTCAACTCCATAACCTATTGTTTTACGTTTAGGTGTATAGCGAATTGAAAAGTCTAATTCAGTTTGAGAAATTGAAGATTGCAGTACTCCATTTTTATCAAAATAATCTAAATTAAATGTTGGTGAGGCCGTTTTCAAAGTTCTAAAAGACGCTCCCAATCTAAAAGTTAGATTCTTTTTTGGCTCTATTGAAACATATGCGTTTGATAAATTAATTGATGTTAATTTACTATTATCTCCACTTGCAAAGAATGAAGATGAAGCAAAACTTCTCCCTAATATATCATTTGTAGTAGTTAAGCTAACACCTATTTGCTCTATATCTCTTCTATTTCCTAAACCTAAAATTATCCTCTTCTTTTTATCAAGCATAAATTTACCTGAGATACCATACTTAAATTGATCATCTTTAAAACCATATGCTGTATAGCCTTGCAGGCGCCACAAATCATTTCTTCCGAAGTATGTTCTCCCTCCAACTCTTAAACGCAAACCTTCTACATCGTTTTTTCCTACTGTTGAAAAAATAGGTCCGAAATCAAAATTTGGAAACTCTATATAACCAGAACCTAATACTGAAATTAGGCTATACATTTTTTTAAATTTTGGGACCGTACTTAAAGTATCTAACATTTTATAGACACCTTTTTCATCTTTATTTAATTTTTCTTGTCTGTTTTTACTCCAATAATCATTCGATTTGGCATAAATTTCTTCGGCATAAATATCTGACTCGCCTTTATAAAACCCCTCTCCTTTATCAATATCAAATTTATAATTCTTATACATTGTTGTGCGTTTCCCATAAACGCCTTTAGTTTTCTCTTTCTTTCCAATACTAAAATCTGACATTATATAGTCACGTTTTAAAAGGAAGACAGAATCGTTTAAAACATCAAAATCTTGTTCAATATAAATGTCTTTTACCCAATTTATATTTGCACTTTTATTTGCTTGCATATTGATTTCCTTCACAGCAAATGTTGAGTCATTAACCCAAAAATCTCCTTTAAAAGTAAGTTCACCCTTCCTTCTAGGATAGTATAAAATATTATAACACCATTTATGATCTATAAAGGCGCTATCAGTTAGAACGTAATTATAATTTAAAGTCCCTGTTTTTGAAAGCGGACTCACAAAACTCTTATCAAAAATTTTAATGTAATTATTGTAAATATCATATTCTACATACAAGTCTTTAATGAAAGATATGATATGCTGATTAGAATCAAATCCAGAATTTTTGTTTGCTATTAAGTCTTCTCTCTTCTTGTTGGTTTTGTTATTTCCATAAGATTGATGAATTGACTCATTTATAAAAATAGGTAAATATGATTTTCCAGTAATTCTAGATGTATCGATACTTTTAAAGATAAATTCCATTCCTTTAAAAATTTTCTTTTTCATCATTGCACTATCAATATTATTCATGTCGAATTCTACCTTCTCATATTTTTCATTCTGATATTGATTAAATAAATAAATTCCGTTTTTTCTTTTCTTAGCCCAAATTTTTTTTAAGATATCAATCGCCGGATTTCCTTTTTTCTCAATTTTACCTGAATAAACAACTACTTCTTTTAGTTGATTATCTGATTCTTTTAAAATAATTTTAAGATTAAAATCTCTGCTTTTTATTGAGACATTTTTAGTTTCATAGCCTATGAATGAAACTTCTACTTCAGAAAAATTCTCATCAGATTCTAAATAAAATTTTCCGTTTTCGTCAGATACAGTTCCAACAATAGAATTTTCAAACACAATATTTGCAAAAGGAACGCTCTTTTTTTGTTCATCAACTACAGTCCCGCTAATCTTTATTTGAGAAAAAATGGCTGCTTGAATAAATAGGAATATTAGGGTTAATCTATATTTCATAATTAAAAAAACCTTTCAAACATCATGCCTGAAAGGTTTAAAAAGTTTATAATTTTTTATTATTTTACGTACATTACTTCTTTAACCGCTTTAACAACATCGCCAGCATTTGGCAACCACTCAGCTAAAAGTACTGGTGAATAAGGAGCAGGAGTATCTGCAGTAGTTATTCTTTTTATTGGCGCATCTAAATAATCAAATGCATTTTCTTGAACTTGATACGTAATCTCTGAAGCAACACTAGCAAATGGCCATGCCTCTTCTAGAATTACTAATCTATTTGTTTTCTTTACAGATTCTAATATTGTTGCATGATCCATAGGGCGAACAGTTCTTAAATCGATAACTTCACATGAAATCCCATCTTTGGCCAATTCATCTGCAGCTTTAAAAGCTTCCTTAATTTTATTTTGATCTGTTCCACCCGCTTGTGCAAAGTCTG
>CAWVTS010000180.1:0-4950 GCA_963933045.1 uncultured Lutibacter sp.
AACGTTTCAAAAAAATTGAACATTTTGAGTATGTAACTACAGACTTAAACTCACCGATTGCAACCGTAAAGGCAGACATATGTAATCTTCCTTTTGAAACCAATAGTTTTGACGTTATTCTTTGCAATCATGTGCTCGAACATATTTTGGACGACACCAAAGCCATGCAAGAACTTTTCCGTGTCCTGCGCCCAGCAGGTATGGGGATTTTTCAAATTCCACAAGATTTAAGTCGTGATAAAACCTATGAGGACGCTAGTATTACTGATAAAAAAGAGCGTGCCAAAATTTTTGGACAGTATGACCACGTGCGGATTTATGGACGTGATTACTTTGATACGCTAAGATCGGTTGGTTTTAAGGTGAATGAAGTGGATTATACAGCTACATTAACCGATCAAGAGGTTGACAAATACCGTTTGGCTAAAGGCGAGATTATTCCTATAGTTTATAAGCCTATTTAACCCATTGAAGGAACATAAGACTTTTGTAATTAAACCCACATATCTTTCCAAAACTGGCTGTAAAAATTATTAGTTTTGATTAATTCATCATGCGTTCCAAAGTTAGATATAATTCCTTTTTCCAAAATATAAATTCGGTCAGCAATTTTAGGTAATGAATGCAATCTATGAGATATGAAAATAATAGTCAATTCGGATTTTAGTTTATTTAATAAATCTAAAACAAACTTCTCTGTTTTTCTGTCCATTGCCGAGGTAAACTCATCCAATAATAAAACCTTTGGTTTTTTGTATAAAGCACGCATTAAAGCAATCAATTGTTTTTGTCCACCAGAAAGATTAATGCCTTCTTCACCCAAAATGGTGGCATAACTTTGCGGTAAAGTATTTATAAAAGTTTCAAAGCCGTAATCTTGACAAAATTTTACAATATTTTCAGGTGTATCTTCTTTGCCTAAAAGAACATTGGTAATAACATTACCGCCAAATATAGTAACGTCTTGAGGTACAACACCCAAAATAGTACGCCAACTTTTTGTGTCTATATCAAAAAAATTAATTTTATTGTTGATGATTATTTCTCCGTTTTCAAAAGCATAGAATTTTTGTAAGACTTGACCTAACGTGCTTTTACCGCTACCACTTTCGCCAACTATGGCAATACACTCGTTTTTATTTACTCTGATGTTTATGTCTTTCAATAATTGACTTCTACCAGCAAAACGGAAAGACAAGTTTTTAATTTCGAGCGAATTGAAGTCTGAAATTTCCATATTCCCTTTTTGCTCTTTTTCCATAGAAGCAAACTCGTACATTCGATTAAATGCTACTTTTGCTTCATTGATTGGAATGGTTATTAAAGCCAAACTAGCCACAGACGGCAATAAACTACCTGCAACGCCTAAAATTGCCATTAATTCTCCCAATTGCATAACTTCATTGTAGACTTGAATAGAAGTGTAACCCAAAATACTCATTAAGAAAAGCACGCTAAATACACCTGAAAAAACAGATAAACGTACATTTATTTTACCTAGATTAAAGGATTTCTCTTGAAAATTTCCATAGATGAGTTGATTTATCTTTTGAAAAATTGTTTGCCTATTATTATTTTTTACGGCGGCTATACCTTGCATTGATGTAATATAATTACTCTCACTAAAAGCGTAGCCTTGCATCACTTCTTTTTGAGCAGTTATGATGCGTTTGTTAAAACTATAAATGAGGATAAAATAAAAAGGTAAACTAATAGAAGCGATTAAGCCTGTTTGCCAAGAATAGTAAAATAGAAAACCTAATGAAACAATAGTAACTAACGCATTAATAACCACATTACCCACAATCTGACTAATAACACGCTGCACACGTTGCGTATCGTTCAAACGGGCAACGAGCTCACCAATTTTACGCGTATCAAAAAAGGGCTTTGGTAAATTTAACAGCGAAGCATAAAAATGATCTACAATACGGTTGTTAAAATCTTTGGTTTGGCGAATGAGAAAATAATCTCGCAAAGCAGTAAGCAAAACTCTAATCAATAACAAAAAGGCAACGAGAGCAATGCCTGTAATAAGTTTTGTGAAATCTTTTGAGGGTAAAATATCATCAATTAATTTTTGTGAAAAAATTGCCATTGCCATACCCAAAATAGCAATAGCTAAACCCAACAACACACTGAATGAGATTAAACGATAATCTTCCTTGAGCAATTTTAAAAACCATTTTTTTTTGTTTTTGCTTTGGGTTTCGGTTTTTATAAAATTTTTGTTTGGTGTAAGTGTAAGGCAGGTTTTTGATTTCCAAATATTTTCTAATTCCTCTTTGGTGTAAGTCGTGACTCCTTTTGCTGGATCACCAATAATAAATTTGTAATTTTTAAAACCATAACAAACCACATAATGCTGTAACCGTTCTTCAATGACCACGTGTAAAATTAATGGTTCTTTGTGATCTATGATTGCTTGTAAATCCGCTTCGTTTCCTTCCGCTGAAAATCCTATTTGATTAGCCGCTTGAAACAATCCTAAAAGCGTAGTCCCTTGTTTTGTTGTTCCACTTAATTCACGAAGTTTCTCTAAATGGTTTGAGCCTCCATAATATTGAATTAATGATAGCAAACAAGCAACTCCACAATCGGACTGGTCGTGTTGTAATGTAAAAGTCTGTTGTAATTCTTTTTGAGAAAGTTTGATTGTTTTACTCATTTTGTTGTAAAGCTCTTAAAATACCTTTGACATTGAGTTGACCTTTATGTTTTTTTATGAGCTCTTGGTTTTTATCGTAGATTAATACATAAGGAATAGATGTAGCATCAAATCGACGAGAAAAAGTACTAAGGTTATCATATAAAAATATAATGTTTTGTTGGTTGTCTAAATTGTATTGTTTAGAAAATTGTTGAATAATAGCAATGGGTTCTGTAGATACAAAAATGAATTGTACATTTTTAAAACTATCTAAATTAGTGCTAATGCTTTGTGCTTCGTGTTGGCAAAAATCGCACTCGCTGTTAAAGTAAATGAAAATTGCATTGGTGTTTGGTTTTAAATTGGCTTTTTTAAAAGGTTTTTGCTCAAAAGTTAAAAACTTAAACTCTGGGATTGTCTCTAATTGCTTTGCAACTTTGTTTTTTTCTTTGGCTTTAGAAATGACGTTAAAACCCAAATACGACAACAAACCAAAAGTACCGATAAAGACTATAATTAAGATTGATTTTTTAGACATAATTAACTCATATTTAAGGTAAAAAACATTATACCCACTACCCAAATTAAAAGGCTGATGCCATAACTACTGGCTACAATTTTTATTCCTGTATCCTTTTTTTTGTCAATCCCTAATTCCTTATCTATTAGATAGGCTAGTATAAGCCAGTAGGCTAACTCAAATAAATTTAATACTTGAAAAGGATAAATGAACCAAGGCTGTAAACCCTCGTAACCAATAATATTTAAAGCGGATAATGGATAAAAATATTGTAAATCTTCTAAATTATAGTCTGCTTGGAAGAAGTAAAACCAAACTGTTTTAAATACAATGACCAATAAAAAAATAAATTCTGCTTTTACAACAATGTTAAAAAGTTTTTTGTATTTTATTTCTTTGCTAAAAAAGAAACAGCCTACATCCAAAACGACTGATATTAATGATATTTTCACAATTAATAGAAAAGGAATAAACACATAAGTTATCCATTTCCATTTTTCATTGAAATTGAGTATTTTTATAATTTGTTCTTTGGTTAAATTTTCAGCTAAAGATGAAACAATTATTTCATTAGAATATAACAATTCTTTTGAAAGCATACTAAGAATTAACACACTTATAACTATTAAAAAATAATACAAAGTATTTTCCTTCATTGCGACTTAAATGTTTTGAGTTAGTTGTGATACTTTGAATCCGCTATTATGGATTACCTTCTTTATATCCTCTGTTATTTTTATCATATTTTCATTTTTTTGTCTAAATATTTTTTTACCTATAATACCCATATTCCAACGGTAGAATAAACTTAATGTTTTTTGATTTCCTTTCTGAATTACTATTTTGAAATAAGAACCGTGCGTTATCGTTACTTTTTTTTTGTCTTTATAAGTTCTCATATTATCATATGTTTGCAATATTAAAATCACATTTTCAAATATCTCTTCTATCTCTTCCATGAATTTTAATTTTAGTTAAAAAGAAGGTGTCTAAAAAGTAACGACACCCTCTTTAAATTTAATGAAAATCTACTGCTTATTAACAATTCATATAATAACCTATTCCCATACCAATAAAATACCCTACAGGCCCACCTATCATACCACCGAGCATTGCATTCACACCCATTCCCATCATACATTGGGCATCGCCCGCAACTAATTTTTCCATTTGATTCAATTCTAAAGTTTTCATAATAAAATAATATTAAGTTATAAAATGTTGCCTTCATGATTTGGGGCAACTATCCAACTATTGGATGTACCAAATCTATAAAACTAAAATTTAAAAAACAAAAAATTAACACATAAAGTCTTGCCTATCAATACCTTGTGAATTAGTTTTTATTAATTTTGTTTAATTAATGTAAAAATTTTTTAACAAAATAAATAATGTGTATTTTCTTTATTTTATATTTTTTACCCAGCTAGTCAATTGAATATTAGTGTGAAAAATAAATTTAAAATAGTAACTATTTTTGGATCTCCTGTTTAATGATTGTAAGAACTGTTTATTCAAAAAAACAGTTATTTTTAAGAATATATGAGCTGTTATCCTAGTAACTAACACTGTTTAAAACAGGCAAAGGACAGAAGAATTGTAAAATTCATATATTATAGTTGGTTTGAAAGAAGTAAAACCAAGCAGAATTAAATCTTAACGTTTTTAAAATTATACTAATTTTCTGGAAACCCATTAAACATACGGGTTTCAAATTCTTGATTTTCATTTTCAAAAATCAGATAGGCTTGTAGTTCTGAATGCTCAGTTAAAAACTGCT
>CAWVTS010000181.1:0-4942 GCA_963933045.1 uncultured Lutibacter sp.
ATAAGCAAAATAGTATAGTCAAAAGTATTAATTGAAAGACTCAAAGGCCAACAAGCTTTAAATATGGGAAAAGAAAAAGGCATGTATCAATGTATAAAAACAACAGCGGTTCTTGTGCAAACTTGAACCGTTTTGCATTTAAATCCCATACTGCTTTTGTGCTAATCGCTAGAAATTCTCAAAATACCTTCTTAAATCTTTCTCCAAAAATTTCAACTGTCGACTGCTCAGTGTCACAAGGCAAAAAAGGCTTTCATTGATTTGAGAATCATTTTTGTTTAATGAAAAGCATAATAGATTAAACAAAAATGTCTATTTTTAATGACGGAGAGTGAAAAACATGTTTTTTTCAAAAAGAATCACTCCTTTTATATGATCTTATCAAAGGACGATTTAAGGAAAAAAAATAAGTAAACGTTAAGTGGAATTATCTGATCATAAAAATTCTAAGTTTCCAACTGGTTATGCTGAAATTATTCGTCGTGTTGGCGATATAGAGCCTGTTAAGTATGGCTCAACGCGGAACTATGTAACAGGCCACGTTACCTTTTTATCTCCTTATATTTCAAGAGGTATCATTTCCACGAAATATATAATGAATGAGGTTTTAAATAGAGGCTGTAATCCTAATCAAATAGAAAAATTTATTCAAGAATTAGCTTGGCGGGATTATTGGCAACAAATCTGGATTTCAAAAGGTGATGCGATCAATCAAGATTTAAAAAACAAGCAAAGTCCTACTGAAAACGCGGCTATACCTGAAGCCATAGTGAATGCTAAAACTGGTGTTGTAGCAGTTGATCAAGCAATTATTGAGTTCTATGATACTGGATATTTACACAACCACTTAAGAATGTACATCGCCTCAATTGCTTGTAATATGGGGCGTAGTCATTGGAAAATTCCGGCGAAGTGGATGTATTATCACCTATTAGATGCAGATTGGGCAAGCAATGCTTTAAGCTGGCAGTGGGTTTCTGGAGCAAATTCCAACAAAAAATACGTTGCCAATCAAGATAACATCAACAAATACTGTTTTACAAATCAAAAAGGAACTTTTTTGGACATTCCCTATGAAGGGTTTAGTGATTTTGAAATACCTGATGTCCTTAAAGAAGTAAAGACTTTAGATTTAAAAACTACCTTACCCAAACAGGAACCTATAAACATTGATAATACACTTCCAACATGTCTCTATAATTTCTATAATCTAGACCCCATTTGGAAAAAAGATATTTTAGCAAACAGAATTCTTTTACTCGAGCCCTCTCAATTTAAGGAATACCCTGTGTCTCAAAAATCTATTGATTTTGTTCTCGAAATTTGCGAACGAAATATTGATAATATTCAAATCTATGTGGGAGAGTTCAATGATTTGATTTCTGATTATGAACTTACAAATATCTATTACAAAGAGCATCCGTTGAGTAATCATTATCAAGGTGAAGAAGAGCCTAGAGATTGGATGTTTGATGTGAAAGGTTATTACCCTTCTTTCTTTGCTTTTTGGAAAAAATGTAAAAAACAGTTGACGTATTGAGTAATCAAGTCATAAATATCGTTTGGTTAAAACGTGATATTCGTTCTCAAGATCACGAACCTCTGCTCAGGGCAGAGCAAGCCGGAATTCCATATAAAATTATCTATTTATTCGAACCTACGCTCATTCAATATCCGGACACAAACCTAAGGCACCTGCAGTTTGTTTACCATTCCATATTGGCGTTAAATAAGACTTTTGCAACGCATAAGAAATCCGTCGATGTCTTTTACGGGGAAGCAATTGATGTTATGGAGCATCTCAGACTTCATTTTGATGTCAAAGAAATTTTCAGTTATCAAGAAAGTGGAACACAGATTACTTGGGAGCGTGATAAAATGATAACTGCTTTTTGTAAAAAGCATACCATTCTGTGGAGTGAATCGCAACGGGATGGTATTATAAGAGGTATTAAAACTAGAACTGATTGGAACAAGCGATGGCACGAGGTTATGCACCGTCCAATTATTCAAAATGAATATTCTATTTCAGAAGTTGAAGCTTTTGAACATCCTTTTTCATTGCCAGAAAAGTTAAAGTTAGATCTAAATGATTACCCGAAATTATTTCAGCCTGCGGGAGAACAAAATGCTTGGCGGTATTTGAAATCGTTTGGGGCCAAAAGAGGTTTTAATTATCAAAGACACATATCAAAACCTTCTGAAAGTAGAGTTTCTTGCAGCCGATCATCTCCTTATTTAGCATGGGGAAACCTCAGTGTTAAACAAATATTTCATTTTATTGGGACACATCCGAATGGTAAAAAAAACGACAACGCATTTTCCGCCATGCTAACAAGATTGCATTGGCATTGCCATTTTATTCAAAAATTTGAAGTAGAATGCAGATATGAAACAGATTGCATCAATAATGGATATGAATTATTAGAGCATTCAAAAAATGACGTTTTTATCAAGGCGTGGAAATCGGGTACTACAGGAATCCCTTTGATAGATGCATGTATGCGAGCTGTTGAACAAACTGGGTGGATTAACTTTAGAATGAGGGCAATGGTTGTTTCATTTTTAACACTAAATCTAGATCAAGACTGGCGCGAAGGCACCTATCATTTGGCAAGACAGTTTTTGGATTATGAGCCCGGTATTCATTACCCGCAATTTCAAATGCAAGCCGGCACCACAGGGATTAATACCGTGAGGTTATATAATCCTGTGAAAAACTCTAAAGAACACGACCCAGAAGGCATTTTTATTAAAAAATGGGTCCCCGAACTAGCTAATGTTCCTATCGTTCATGTTCATGAGCCTTGGAAAATGACAGCAATGGAGCAAACTTTTTGCGATGTTATAATTGGCCAGGATTATCCGCTTCCTCTGGTTGATTTACAAGAAAGTGCAAGGAAGGCTAAAACCAAAATTTGGGAACACAAAAATCATCCAGCTGTTCAAAAAGAAAAGAATCGTTTGTTAAATACACATGTAAACAGAAGACATAATGATTTACAAGAAAAAAACAGGTAGCAGTTAAATAGTGCAATCAACGCTTTAGTAGAAAGAAATGAAAACAGTCAATATATTATTTCCCCATCAATTATTTCAAGAGTCTCCGCTTTTTGAGGAAGATGCTCCTTTTTACATTGTAGAAGAGTATTTGTTTTTTAAGCAATATCCTTTTCACAAGCAGAAAATAGCTTTTCATAGAGCAACAATGAAGCGGTATGCAGATTTTCTTAAAAAAGAGAAACACTTTGAGGTAAACTACATTGATTCCATCAAAGATAATTCGGACGTAAGATTACTGATTTCAGAATTGAAAACTCAAGGTGTAACTCAAATCAATTATATAGACCCAACTGACAATTGGTTGCAGAAAAGAATAATCGCAGCCTGCAATGAAAACAAGATAAATTTAAAGCAATTTCATTCGCCTCTCTTTTTAAACACCAAGGAAGAACTTAACGATTTCTTTCGAGAGGATAAAAAGAAATACTATCAGACTACATTTTATAAAGAGCAGCGTAAAAAACAAACTATTCTCATTGAAAAAGATGGCAAACCCAATGGCGGTAAATGGACATTTGATGAAGAGAACAGAAAAAAGTATCCTGCAAAAAAAACACCGCCTGCGATTCAATTTCCTCAGAATGATGACTATTTTGAAGAGGCTACGGTTTATGTAGAAACTCACTTTTCAGATAATTTGGGAACGTTGACAAAGCAGTCTTTATATCCAACGAATTTTGAATCCACGAAATCCTGGCTTCAACAATTTTTTGATCAACGCTTTATGGAGTTTGGTGCTTATGAAGATGCCATTGTTGCAGAAAACTCGATATTAAATCATAGCGTAATATCACCGATGCTCAACGTTGGGCTAATTACACCTAAAGAAGTCATTGCTAATTGTTTGATTTATGCAAAAGAAAACAATATTCCAATTAACTCCACGGAAGGTTTTGTAAGGCAAATTATTGGATGGCGGGAGTTTATAAGGGGAGTCTATGAGGTAAAAGGAAGCGAAGAGCGCACAACTAATTTTTGGAACTTCAACAGGAAAATACCCGCTTCTTTTTATGATGGCACTACTGGTATCGCCCCCATTGACCAAACGATTAAAAAAGTTTTACAAACAGGCTATTGTCATCATATTGAACGACTCATGATTCTAGGTAATTTCATGTTACTCTGTGAATTTGATCCAGACGAGGTTTATCGCTGGTTTATGGAGCTTTTCATCGATGCTTATGATTGGGTAATGGTTACAAACATATATGGAATGAGTCAATTCGCAGATGGCGGCACAATGGCTTCAAAACCGTATATAAGTGGAAGTAACTACATCAAGAAAATGAGTAATTACAAGAAAGGTGAGTGGCAAAATATTTGGGATGGACTGTTCTGGCGCTTTATGCACACGCATCGTGAATTCTTTTTGTCAAATCCTCGTTTAGGCATGCTCGTTCGAATGTTTGACAAAATGCCCGAAGAAACCCAGCAAAAACATTTAGAGATTGGAAGACGGTACTTATTGTCAATTAATAATTAGTAAAAAAAACAAAATGCTTTTCAATACAAGTTATAAAAATGAAGATTATGTAAACGAATGCAATCGAACGCTTGGGAAAGCATATTCGTTTCTAGAAAAACTAAAAATCGGTGGCGTAGGCTCTCGTAGGTTAATTATAGAGGAACTAAGCCCCTCACTAAAACCTGAAAACATGCAAAAAACAGATGTTCATTACGCAAGTATCGAATTAAGACCGAAGGGCATTATTATTCATTTTAGCAACAGGTTAGATCGTTATTCTTGGATAGTGCCGTACTACCTTTTGGCTATTTTTAGCACACAAACGTATAGCATTCATTCCAATGGTCAATTTATCAAACTTAGGAAAGACAAAAACTATAAAGAAAATAAGAAGTTTATTAATAAAATGACGGG
>CAWVTS010000182.1:0-4792 GCA_963933045.1 uncultured Lutibacter sp.
AGTTTTAGAAAAATCTATTGATCATCATGCAAAAATATGTATAGAAAACAGTGAAGATGTCTATGATGCATATGCTTTGGCAAAGTTATTAAATGATGATATTAATCATAGAATTGATAGATACAGTAAGTGTATATGTAGAAGCACACACAATTTTATTGATTGGCTAAATGATGATTACAGAAAAAAATTACGTGCACATTTACGTGAAAATTTTGATGTAATATTTGAGGGAATTCATGGTAGACTACCTGAGGATTAGATTTTTATTTCTCAAATAAATTTTATAAATTGCTTAACATTAAAAAAATAAATATTAAAAAATAAATGGCAAAATCACAACAGACTTTTAACAAGAGTGAAAAGGAGAAAAAGCGTTTAAAAAAACGTGAATTAAAGCAGAAGAAAAAAGAAGAACGTAAATCAACTTCTGTTAAAGGCGGAAAGTTAGAAGATATGCTGGCTTATGTTGATGCATATGGACGTATTACAGATACTCCACCAGATCCTGAGGATAAAATAATAGTTGACGCAGAAGATATTATTCTTGGTATACCTAAAAAGGTTGAAGGTGAAGAGGAATCTAAAGAAAAGCAAGGGAAAGTATCATTTTTTGATACATCTAAAGGTTTTGGATTTATTTTAGATACACAAACCCAAGAAAAGTATTTTGTTCATGTTTCTGGATTGATTGATGAGATTGCAGAGAATGATAAAGTTCAATTTGAATTAGAAAAGGGATTAAAGGGCATGAATGCTGTTCGTGTTAAAAAAATCTAGTTCTATTCAATTATAAAAATAAAGAAGTTCTTTCATTAGAACTTTTTTTTTGCATTGGTTTTAAAGCCTTCTTTAAAAAGAAAAAATTAAAATTATATTAGTTCGTTTTCAATTAAATAATGAGACGCTTTTTTAGATCTATTTTTTATTTAGTTCCATTACTATCTATTGCTCAAAATATTCAAGTAGATAGTCAGACTTATACTGCACAAGAACTGATAGAAGATATTTTAATTGATAGTGATTGTATAGAAAACGTTATTCTTACAAATGTATTAGGAGGTGATTTTGGAGGAACAGATGAGAGTTATGGTTTTTTTGATGCTACTGGTACAACTTTTCCATTTGAAAGAGGAATTGTTTTAAGTACAGGAAAACTTGAAAACACTGAAGGACCAAATACAACTTTAAGTGATGACGATGCTACAAATTGGTTGGGGGATAGTGATTTAGAATATGTATTAGAAGAATCAAATACAACAAACGCAACAATTTTAGAGTTTGATTTCACATCAACGGCATCTGAAATAAGTTTCAAATATATTTTTGCTTCAGAAGAATATCAAGAGGGTAATGCGAGTACTTGTCAGTATTCTGACTTGTTTGGATTTTTAATTCGTCCAATAAGTGAAACGGAATATGAAAACATTGCTCTAGTTCCTAATACTCAAACTCCTGTAAAAGTAACTACTGTGCACCCTGAAATTCCTGGCGAATGTCAAGCAGAGAATGTAGTGTATTTTGAAAGTTTTAATGGCTCAGTCTCTCCTATTAACTTTAATGGTCAAACAAAAGTTTTAACTGCAACTGCAACAATAGTTCCCTCTGAAACCTATCATGTGAAATTGGTTATTGCAGATGAGCAAAATTACAGATATGATTCTGCCGTATTTCTAGAAGCAGGAAGTTTTACTTTGTCTACAGATATAGGAGAGGATAGGCTTGTTGCAACAAACAATCCTTTATGTGGAAATGAAACTGTTGAATTAAATGCTTTTCAAGCAGGAAACAATACTTATCAATGGTTTAAAGATGATGTGTTGTTGGATACTCAAATTTTCGAATTACTAACTGTTGAAGATTCTGGAATTTATACGGTTGAAGTAACTTTAGAGAATAATTGTATAGTTTACGGAGAGGTGACAATAGAATATGTGCCAAACCCAATAGTTTTTGATACTACGATAGTAGAATGCGATTTTAATCAAGATGGAATTGCAGTTTTCAATTTGTTAGAAGCTGTGCTGAATATTACAGCAAATGATAGTTCTTTAATCCTCACAAATTTTTTTACTGATGAAATTGATGCCAATCAGAATATTGAAGTTAATGCAATAACAAATACAACTAATTATGAAAACACTACTTTTTCACAAGTTATATACGCAAGAGTTGAGTCAATTCTAGGATGTTATAGTATTGCGGAATTGATATTAGAAATTTCTCCAAATACGATAGTGATTCCGCAATTTAATAGTTGTGATGATTTAGATGTAGACGGGTATACTTTTTTTAACTTTGATGATATTACGGCAACATTTGAAGATCAAATTCCTATAGATGCAATTGTAAATTATTATATAACAGAACAAGATGCAATTGATGATAACCCATTGACATCTCCTTATAAAAATTCAATTTTAAATTCAGAATTATTATATGTAAAAGTTGAAAATCAGGATCAATGTTTTGCTATTTCTACAGTGAATATCAATATTTTAGAAACACCTATATTAACTGATGATGAATCTATTTTTTATTGTGAAAACACATTTCCAAATAGAATTACTATTTATTCAGGTTTAATTAGTGACACACCCGAAGACTTTACTTTTCAATGGTATTTTAATGATGTTTTAACGAGTGCTACTACTTCAGAATATGATATTAATACAGCAGGAGCTTATAGAGTAGTAGTCACTGCTCAGAGTGGTTGTGAATCGGAAAGGGCTATTATTGTCAACCCTTCTAGTGCTGTAATTATTGATGAAATCACTTTTACTGAAGCAACTTATAATAATACTGTTACCGTTCAAGTTAGTGGAAGTGGAGTTTATGAATATTCTATTGATGAAGAATTAGGACCTTATCAGGATAGTAATATTTTTCAAAATATACTTCCAGGTTTTCATATTGTTTATGTGAGAGATATTAATGGTTGCGGAATTGTAGAACAAAAAATTTCTATTCTAGGATTCCCTAGATATTTTACACCAAATGAAGATGGAGTTCACGATACTTGGCAAGTGTTGGGAGTCAACTCTGAAGTAAATAAAAACATCAAAATTGAAATCTATAATCGTTTTGGAAAAATACTAGCGCAATTTAATAGCACTTCAAGTGGTTGGGATGGAACCTATAATGGAGAAAAACAGCCTTCTACAGATTATTGGTTTGTTACCATATTACCTGACGGAAAAATTTATAGGGGCCATTTTGCTTTAAAACGATAGGTTACTTTAAGGTGCTTGGACAGACTTCGTCAGTTAATTTAATGTCCAATTTTTTAATTTCTTCAAAACCTCCTTTAACATCTATTAAGTTATGAATACCTCTCCTTTTTAAAATAGATGCAGCAATTACAGAACGATAACCACCAGCACAATGCACATAAAAATCTTCATCTGTAGGAAAATCTTTTAAATAGTTATTTAATTTACTTAGTGGAGTGTTAATAGCATCTTCAATATGAGAAGAAGTATATTCTCCATCTTTACGAACATCAAATATTTGCGTTTTGTGAGTGTCTATATTCGTTTTTAAAACAGTTGCTTCAATACTTTTTAAACGATCAATTTCTTTTCCTGAATTCCCCCATGTATCAAAACTACCTTCTAAATACCCAATTACATTATCAAACCCAACTCTTGATAGTCTTGTGATGACTTCCTCTTCACGTCCTTCAGGTGTAACTAATAATATTGGTTGATTTACATCTGCAATTAATGTACCAACCCAAGGGGCAAAACCTCCATCGACACCAATAAATATTGACTTTGGAATAAATCCGTTGACAAAATCATTTTGATGGCGTACATCAAGAATGACAGCATCAGTTTCGTTAGCTAATTTCTCAAACTCTTCTAATGATAATGGACTTTTAGATTTTTCAATTACGTCATCCAAACTATCGTATCCATTAATATTCATTAAAACATTTTGTGGAAAATATTTTGGCGGTGCAGCCAACCCATCTAATAACTCTTTTACAAATTCTTCTTTCGTCATATCAGCACGAAGAGCATAATTTGTTTTCTTTTGATTCCCAAGAGTATCTGTTGTTTCTTTACTCATATTTTTACCACAAGCAGAACCTGCACCATGACTAGGATAAATAATTAAATCATCACTCAAAGGCATAATTTTATTCCTAAGCGAATCAAATAATAATCCGGCTAATTTATCTTCGGTTAAATCAGAAACTGCTTCTTGAGCTAAATCAGGTCTTCCAACATCACCAATAAATAAGGTGTCTCCAGTAATAATTCCATGTTCTTTTCCATGCTCATCAATCAATAAATAAGAGGTGCTTTCCATAGTATGACCTGGAGTATGGATGACTTTAATAGTATACTCACCAACTTTAAATTTTTGGTTGTCTTTTGCAATAATCACATCATAATTTGGATTAGCAGTAGGTCCAAAAACAATTTTGGCACCTGTTTTGTTTGCCAAATCAATATGTCCACTTACAAAGTCAGCATGAAAGTGAGTTTCAAAAATATATTTAATTTTAGCATTATCTCTATGTGCTCTTTCAATATATGGTTTAGCTTCACGCAAAGGATCTATGATTGCAGCTTCACCATTATGTTCAATATAATATGCCGCTTGAGCTAAGCATCCTGTATAAATTTGTTCTATATTCATAATCTAGAGTATTATATAAGTTGTCGTAAATTAATTATCTATTTACAAAAAATTCCATATAAAAAATAAAGATTGCAAGTATTAAGATAAAATATCCAAATCCTTTTTTAAGGTTATTCCCGTTAATAAAATTACTAGCATA
>CAWVTS010000183.1:0-4738 GCA_963933045.1 uncultured Lutibacter sp.
ACCAGGGACACATGGATTTTCAGTCCATTGCTCTACCAACTGAGCTAAGGTACCATTGCATAAATGCGGGTGCAAATATAAAAGTATTTTTTAGACTAATCAAAACAAAACTGAAAAATCATTTGTATTTTTACACTTTATTTTTTTTGATAAATGAATTTAGTTATTGATGTTGGGAATACTCGTGTGAAAACAGCTCTTTTTGAAGGTGTTAAATTGCAGAGCCATAATATTTTTTTGAAAGAAGAAATTCTTGCTAAATTAAAAACATTAAGTAGAAATCATAAAATTGATTATGCAATCATATCTTCAGTAGCATTAATATCAGAAGAAAAATTGAATGAAATTGAGAAATTATTTCATTTGATTCGATTAAGTTACAAATTGAAATTGCCATTTAAGAATAAATATAAAACACCAGAGACATTAGGTGCAGATAGAATTGCGCTGATTGGTGCGGCAATGCAAAATTACAGTAGTAATAGTGTTCTTGTTATTGATGCTGGTACTTGCATCACGTTTGATTTTGTAAATAGGAAAAAGGAGTACTATGGAGGGGCTATTTCTCCAGGAGTTGAAATGCGTTATAAAGCAATAAATACTTTTACTACAAACTTACCGTTGTTAGAATTAGATTATCCTAAAAAATTAATTGGAAATTCCACAGAAAATTCTATTCATTCTGGAATAATTAACGGTGTTTTATCTGAAATTGAAGGTGTAATTGAGAGATATAAAGAGTTTGATGAAAAATTAACAGTAGTTTTAACAGGAGGAGACACAAATTTCTTGGCTAAAAGATTAAAAAATGGCATATTTGCAAATCCCAATTTTTTATTGGAAGGATTAAATTATATTTTGAACTATAATATAAAGAATGATTAAAAATTTATCTGTACTTATAATAGTGTTATTTTGTGTAAACACTTTTGCGCAAAAAACAAATACGTCACCATATTCAATTTTAGGAATTGGAGAAGAGATATCTGCAAAAACAGTTGAGGAAATGAGTATGGGTGGTTCAGGGACTGTTGGTAACTATGAGTATCAATTATCATTTACTAATCCTGCAACTTATTCTGGATTTAGATTAACAACATATTCTATTGCAGCACAAAATAGAGGTTTAACAGTTAAAGACGCATTGACTACTCAAAAATCTTCAAATGCAAATTTATCTTACTTAGTTCTAGGTATTCCTGTTGGAGAAAAGGCTGGTTTTGCTTTTGGTCTTCAGCCAAACACATCTGTAGGTTATTCTATTGAGAATACAATTCTAGATTCAGAAGGCGAAGTTTCTGAAATATCCTTATATGAAGGTGATGGTGGAACTAATAGAGTTTTTTTAGGTGCTGGATACCAAGTTAGTGAAAGTTTAAGTGTAGGTTTTGAAGGTGATTATGTTTTTGGAAATATTGATAATTCTATAATAAACCAGCAAAGAGATGTTCAGCTTGGCACCAAATACGTTACAGACACAAGAGTAAAAGGATTTGGTTTAAAAACTGGATTTTTATATAAAAAAGATTTAAAAAATGATTTGTACTTAAGTTTAGGAGGTTCATTTGAACTGGAAAATGAATTGGAATCTGAAGGTCATGAATATTTATATTCAGTTTCTTTCACAAACGGAGAATCACCTAGAGACACAATATTAAATGCCGCAAGTAAAGGGTTTTATAATAAACCTATGAAAACTAATTTAGGAGTTGGTATTGGAAAATCAAAAAAATGGGCAGCAAGTTTAGATTATAGTTTTCAGGATAAAATAGAACTTGGAGGGAACTTATTAAACAGAAATCCAAAGTTGGCTTTTAGAAAGTCAAGTCAATTATCTTTAGGGGGTTTTTACATACCAAAATATAATTCTATATCAAGTTATTGGGATAGGGTTATTTATAGAGCAGGCGTTAGATCACAACAGACAGGTATTATGGTTGATGGTAGTGGAAACGGAACTCAATTTAATGATGTAAATGACTTTGGCATATCTTTTGGAGTAGGATTACCGATGAGCAATGAAATATCTAGATTAAACCTTGGATTTGAATTTGGAAAAAGAGGAACAACTGATAATGGTTTAATAGAAGAAAGTTACTTCAATTTCAAATTAGGCTTATTATTAAGTAATAAATGGTTTAGAAAACGAGAAATTAATTAATAAAATCAAATAATGAAAAAAATCACTTATACTATCGCAGGATTTTTCCTATTTGTAGCATCTTTGAATGTAAATGCTCAAATGGAGATGAATATTCAAGATTGTACAGTTGAGTATAATTTGTTTAAGGGAGATGTACAAGGTAAAAACTTTGCAGAAGCAAAAACGAGATTAGATAATTTAATGTCAAATTGTCCTAAACTTTCTGTCAATATTTACAAACTTGGGTCAAAAATTGCTGATGACTTGATTGCGAAAGGGGATAAAGTTACTGGTGTTGCATTGATGAAAAAAACGTATGACCGAAGAATTCTTCATTTTCCAAAAGGCCTAGGTAAAGTATATAGTGATTATGCAAATTTTTGTTCAGAAAATGGCGGATCTGAAGCCGAAGTAATGATGTTGTTAGAGAAAGGTTATGATGCTGATCCTATTGGTTTATCTGCAAAAAATATTTACAAATATTTTGATCATGTATTAGAATCTAATAAGAACAATAACGTTCAAAAAATATTAGATACATATGATGATATAAATGACGCTTTAGAAGTTAAGTCAGGGAAATATCAACAAAAATTGAGTAAGTTAATTGTAAAGGAGGAAGCCGGAACTACGTTAGGAGCAAGAGACGCTAAATCTAAAAGAATTGCTGTAGGGGTTTTGAATAATATTGGAATTATTAGTGGAGGTTTAGATCAAAAAATAGAAGAATTATTGACTTGTGATAGATTGGTACCTTTATATAGAAGAGATTTTGAATTAAACAGATCAAATGCTCAATGGTTAAAAAGAGCGGTATCAAGAATGTATCATAAAGAATGTACAGGAGATGCGCTATATGAAGAATTAGCAGAAGCATATGCTCAAGCAGATCCATCAGCAGATGCATATATGTTTTTATCTAATATTTTGGAAGGAAAAGGAAAAATTGCTGAAGCTAAAGATATGCGTAAAAAAGCAATTGGTTTAGAAACTGACCCAACTAAGAAGGCTAAATTATTATTGCAAGAAGCACAAGATTTATCTAAAAGAGGTAGTAGAAGTGCAGCAAGATCTAAAGCAAACGAGGCACTGAAATTTAATCCAAGTAATGGTAATGCATATTTGTTAATAGCAACAATGTATGCTAAGAGTGCAAATAGCTGTGGTGATAACTTATTCTCAAAAAGAATGACATATGTAGCAGCATTAAATAAAGCACGTAGAGCTGCAGTAGTTGATCCAAGTATGGCAAGTAAGGTTAGAAGGTTTGTTAAAAGTTATGCTTCTAACATTCCAACAAAACAAGATGGTTTTGCAGAAGGTTATAAAGTGGGAGATTCATTCAAAGTTGGATGTTGGATTGGAGAGACAGTTAGAGTTCAGTTAAGATAAATCGAAATAAATAATTTAGTACATTTGTTAAATGATTAAATCATTTAAGTATATAACAAAAAACATTGCTATCATTTTTATGATAGCAATGTTTTTTTCTTGTGGAAATCAGATACAAGAGGTACGTGATTTTTTAGCCGATAAAAATCTACCAATTGGTGTAGCCGAAAACATAAAGAATATTCATACCGATTCAGGTAGAGTTGATTTAAAATTGTATGCGCCATTATTACATGATTTTACGAATAGAAATAAACACCCATATAATGAATTTCCTGAAGGTGTGAAAATTGTAACAATTGATAAAAATAAAGACTCTCTAGTTGTTATGGGTAATTATGCAATATCTTATACTAAAACAAATATTTCTGAAATAAGAAATAAAGTTGTAGTTATTAATTATGCTGATTATAAAAAATTATTGACCGATCAATTATTTTGGGACCAAAAAACTAAATATTTTTATACAGAAAAACCATTTACTTTAATAACGAAAACAGATACAATTAAAGGTGTAGGTTTTGATGCAAGTGAAGATTTAAAAACTTTTATGGCAAAACAAAGTAAAGGAAGTGTATATTTAAATGATTAATTGAAAAGAAATGAATAGAATAGGAAAAGTTTTTGAAATAGGATATTTAGTAGTAGCACTCATATTTGCTTATGAAGCAATTACAAGATGGTCAACAGAAAGAGAGAAAGCATATACTTTTATTATTATTGGTGCTTTGGCTGTGTTTATGTTTTTCTTTCGTAGAAGAATGAGAATAAAAAGAGAAAATTATTCGGATCGTACTAAATAATGGAATTACAAATTATTGTAGTCATAGTATCAATTTTATTGTCGGCCTTTTTTTCAGGTATGGAAATTGCTTTTGTTTCTGCGAACAAAATGCATATTGAGCTTGAAAAAAAACGCGAAGGTTTTATTGCCAAAATATTAACTAAACTTACTCAAAAATCTTCTAAGTTTATTACAACAATGCTTGTTGGAAATAACATTGCATTGGTTGTGTATAGTTATTTTATGGGTAAACTTTTAACTAGTTTATTGCCCCTAAATAGTTTTAATGAATTTTCGATTCTATTAATCCAAACTCTAATTTCTACAATAATAATATTAATTACTGCGGAGTTTTTGCCAAAGGCAATTTTTAGAATTTATGCTAATGAAGCTTTAAAGTTTTTTGTAGTTCCAGCGTA
>CAWVTS010000184.1:0-4688 GCA_963933045.1 uncultured Lutibacter sp.
ATTAGTTTGTACTGCGTTTAATGCGGATTTTGATGGTGATCAGATGGCGGTTCACCTTCCGTTAGGAAATGCTGCTGTGTTAGAAGCACAATTGTTAATGTTAGCTTCTCACAACATTCTTAACCCTGCAAATGGAGCTCCGATTGCGGTACCTTCTCAAGATATGGTTCTTGGTCTATATTACATGACCAAACAAAGAACTAATACTAAAGAGGTGCCTGTAAAAGGTGAAGGAATGATGTTCTACTCACCTGAGGAAGTAACAGTTGCATACAACGAAAAGAAACTTGACTTGCATGCGATAATCAAAGTTAAAGTTAATGATGTAGTGGATGGAGAACCTGTTCAACACATGATTGATACTACTTGTGGTCGTGTTTTATTCAACAAGGTTGTTCCTGTAGAAGTAGGTTACATAGACGAACTGTTAACTAAAAAGTCACTTAGAGATATTATCGGTAGAGTTCTTAAGGTTACTGGATTTGCTAAAACAGCAGCGTTTCTAGATGAAATTAAGTCAATGGGATATTTTATGGCATTTAGAGGGGGATTATCTTTTAACCTAAATGACGTAATGGTTCCTCCAGAAAAGGAAATTTTATTGAATGCTGCAAATGTGGAAGTAGAAGGTGTGTTGTCTAATTACAACATGGGACTTATCACCAATAATGAGCGTTACAATCAGATTATTGATATTTGGACGCATACGAATTCTAAATTGACAAATGCGTTGATGACTCGATTGAAAAATGACAATCAAGGTTTCAACTCGGTATATATGATGTTTGATTCTGGCGCAAGGGGTTCTAAAGAACAAATTCGTCAGTTGAGTGGAATGAGGGGTCTTATGGCTAAGCCTAAGAAATCTGGAAATTCAGGTGGTCAAGATATTATTGAAAATCCAATTCTGTCCAACTTTAAAGAAGGACTTTCTATTCTTGAGTACTTTATATCTACTCACGGTGCACGTAAAGGTCTTGCAGATACTGCCCTTAAAACGGCTGATGCTGGTTACTTAACACGTCGTTTGGTTGATGTTTCACAAGATGTTGTTATTACAGAATACGATTGCGGAACTCTTAGAGGTCTTACAGCAACCGCTCTTAAAAACAATGATGAGATAGTTGAACCTTTATCTGATAGAATCGAAGGTAGATCTGCACTAGCAGATGTTTATGAGCCAGAAAGTGACAATATAATTATCGAAGCTGGAGGTGTTATCACTGATATCATTGCAAAGAAAATCCAAGCAGCTGGCATTGAGGAAGTAGAAATAAGATCTGCTCTTACTTGTGAAACGCGTCGCGGAGCTTGTGCTAAGTGTTATGGTAGAAGTTTATCTTCCGGATTTGACGTTCAAAAAGGAGAAGCTGTTGGTGTAATTGCTGCTCAGTCAATTGGGGAGCCGGGTACTCAGCTTACGCTTCGTACATTCCACGTTGGGGGTACAGCCTCTAACATTGCTGCTGAGTCTAAGATTATTGCCAAAGCAGCTGGTAAGCTTGAGATTGATGAATTGAGAACTGTTGTCAAAAAAGATGACAAAGGAAATTCAATCGAATGGGTTATTGGTCGTTCAGCTGAAATGAGAATAGTTGACAGTAAAGGAAATGTTCTTATGACGGGTATTATACCTTACGGATCTGAAATATTTAATAAGAGTGGTGATAAGGTTAAAAAGGACGATGAAATTTGTAAGTGGGATCCATATAATGCGGTAATTCTTACGGAATTTGATGGTAAAGTTGAGTTTGAAAACATTGAAAAAGGTGTTACTTATAAAGAGGAATCTGATGAGCAAACTGGATTTACTGAAAAAGTAATCATTGAAAATAGAGATAAGAAGAAGAATCCTACTATCCATATTTTGGATAAGAAAGGTGAATCTCTTAGATTTTATAACATACCTGTCGGAGCACATATTATTATCAATGAAGGTGATAAAGTGACTGGAGGAACTATTCTAGTTAAAATTCCACGTCAGAGTGGAAAATCTGGTGATATTACAGGCGGTCTGCCAAGAGTTACTGAGCTTTTTGAAGCACGTAACCCTTCAAACCCTGCTGTTGTCTCCGAAATTGATGGTATCGTTTCTTTTGGAAAAATAAAAAGAGGTAATCGCGAGGTTATTGTTGAGGCAAGAAATGGAATGATTAAGAAATATTTGGTTTCTTTATCTAAGCACATTTTGGTTCAAGAAAATGATTTCGTTAAAGCTGGTACGCCATTAAGCGATGGAGCAATTACTCCTAATGATATTTTGAATATCAAAGGTCCTACGGCGGTTCAAGAGTATATCGTAAATGAAGTTCAAGAAGTTTATCGACTTCAAGGGGTGAAAATTAACGATAAGCACTTTGAGGTAATTGTTCGTCAAATGATGCGTAAGGTTGAAATTATGAATTCTGCTGATACGAAATTCTTAGAGAAACAATTGGTTAATAAGACTGATTTTATCGAAGAAAATGATCAGATCATTGGCAAAATGATTATTGAAGATGCTGGTGGTTCTGAAAAGTTTGTTGCTGGTCAAATCATTTCTAAAGTGAACTTTAGTGATGAAAACAGTATGCTTGGAAGAAAAGAGTTAGCATTACTTCAAGGTAGAGAAGCTAAGCCAGCAATTGGTAAAACAATTCTCCAAGGTATAACAAGAGCATCACTTCAAACGGATAGTTTCATATCCGCAGCATCTTTCCAAGAGACAACAAAAGTCTTGAATGAGGCAGCTGTGAGAGGTAAGAGAGATTATTTGAAAGGATTGAAAGAGAATGTTATTGTTGGACATAAAATTCCAGCAGGAACAGGACTTAGAGAATATGACGATTACATTGTAGGTTCCAAAGAAGAGTACAATAAGTTGCTTGAAACTAAAGAGGACAGTGTTATTTTAGATTAATATTATCAAAATTCAAAAAAGGCCTCCTAGTGAGGCCTTTTTTGTTTATTAGATTTGAAGAATGGAAGAGAATAAAGAACAAAAAGAAGGACAGATTAATATTGAATTGACAGAAGAGATTGCAGAAGGCATCTATTCTAATCTTGCTATTATTACGCACAGTAACTCCGAATTTATAGTTGACTTCATCAATATAATGCCTGGGACACCTAAATCTAAGGTAAAGGCAAGGATTGTTCTTACTCCTGAGCATGCTAAACGACTTAGTGGTGCATTAGCAGATAATATCAATAAGTATGAGGCAATGCATGGAGAAATAAGAGATACAGGTGCAAATACACCACCTTCTGTTCCTTTGAACTTCGGTGGTCCTGCTGGACAGGCTTAAAACAATGCCTTTTTATTAAACAGAATATAACCAAAGTGAAATAGGAAGGTAAGTGGTGTCGTGTTTTCAGGTGCTATTTCAGGAACGTTGTAGTAATAGTTTAATCCAATACTTATTGGACCAACTGGAGAGCTATAGACTAAAGTTCCTGTTGCAATCGAGAATAAGGATTCAAATCCTAGTTTTTCGCTTTGTGTTCCGTCCTCATTTTTAATTACTCTTCTGTATGGTGACATGAAATAGGCGCCAATACGAATATCAAAATTATTCAGTGGAGTTACTATGACTTTTTGGCCAACAGAGGCGTAATCATAAGCTCGAAATGACTCTAAGAAAAGTGTTTTGCTTTCTGGTGTTGGTTGAAATGTTGGGGAACGCAGTATACTGGCAGTGTAATTAGAAAACAATGACTGAGTGTTGTAGTTTATATCTGAGTAAATCCCCATTCTTACTACCCCTCTTTTTTTATAGAAATAGTCTATTTTAAGATTTGCATTATGCCAATCATGAAGTGTGTTTGTTATTACAGAGCCGCTTTCAGCTGTAGTACCTGGGTTTGTTTGTTCCTCACCAGAACTATATCGATATGTTAATTTAAGTAGTGTTCCAGCACTTGCGTAAATTTTTCTATTCTGCGTATTGAACTCATATTCAAGTCCTGCAGAACTTGTGTTCATGTTTGTATTGTCAGGTAAGTCTTTAGAGGTAAATTCTTTTAATTGATAATAGTCATCATTCAGTTCTGCAAATGAATATATCAACCCCACTTTAGAATTATTTCCAATTGGTATATTTAATCTTACCTCAGCAAATGTTTCTGATTGTATGAGATATGATGGCTTTTTATCATCAAAGAAAAATGCTTTGCTTTTAAAGTAATTCCAATTATTTAGAATCAGATTTCCTTCCAATTCTAGTAATAATGCGGAGGGAATATCAACGCTAAAACCGACTAAACCTGAGTTGTAAAAACGTCCAAAGTAGGTGTTAGCTCTAAACCGCCAGCCAACTTTACCGTATTGCATTAATTTTAGTCCTACATATCCAGTACTTATGGGTCTGCTTGAGATATTCCCACCAAATTCTATTGAAAATGGTTTCTCGCTTTTTGCTTTAATATCAAGGTCATATAAATTAGTAATTGGATTGAATACTGCGGTGGGATACATTGATGATATAAATGGATCTGTGGTAGTTCTAAAATAACTTTTCCTAATATTTTTGACGGCTTTTTTTTGGTTTTTCTGCCACAGATTGTTATTTAAATACTTAGCTTTTTTAGATCTCACTCCATGCACAATAATTTTATTAATGATTAATGGAGGCTTTTTAGAATTAAAGTTTTCTCGTTCTTGGTTTACTTTATCGAGAGAAACTTTCCTAGGAACGGACAATCGTATT
>CAWVTS010000185.1:0-4684 GCA_963933045.1 uncultured Lutibacter sp.
TATTCAACGCAGTAACTAACATCAAGGAATTATTTAATAATTCTTTGATTACTTCGTTATTCGGCTCAATACCTTCCGCACAATTATCATTAAACGACACACAAGAATCTCCAATTAAACGAGCAGATTGTAAAAGGTTTGCTGCCATCATCGGCTTAAAAACATTTAATTCATAGTGGCCTTGAGTTCCTCCAACTGTTACCGCAACATCATTTCCAATCACTTGAGCACAAACCATTGTGATAGCCTCACATTGTGTTGGGTTTACTTTTCCTGGCATTATAGAACTTCCAGGTTCGTTTGCAGGAATAATCAATTCTCCAATTCCAGAGCGTGGACCAGATGCCATCATTCTAATATCGTTTGCAATTTTATTTAATGATACTGCAACCTGTTTTAAGGCGCCATGTGTTTCTACAATCGCATCATGTGCAGCCAAGGCTTCAAATTTATTTTCGGCAGTTATAAATGGATGATTTGTAAATTCTGCAATATATTTTGCAACCAATACATCATATCCTTTTGGAGTATTCAATCCTGTTCCTACAGCTGTTCCTCCTAAGGCTAATTCTGATAAATGTGCTAAGGTGTTTTTGATGGCTTTTAATCCATGATTTAATTGTGATACATACCCAGAAAATTCTTGACCTAAAGTCAAAGGAGTCGCATCCATAAGGTGTGTACGACCAATTTTTACCACATCTTTATAATCTTCAGATTTTTTTTGTAGTGTATCTCTTAATTTTTCAATTCCAGGAATAGTAGTTTCTACAACCATTTTATAACACGCAATATGCATTCCTGTTGGAAAGGTGTCATTTGACGATTGAGATTTGTTTACATCATCATTTGGCTGAATCGTTTTTTCTCCTTCACCAATTACTTTACCAGCAATTTCATGTGCTCTATTTGCAACAACTTCATTTACATTCATGTTACTCTGCGTTCCAGAACCTGTTTGCCAAATAACCAATGGAAATTGATCATCGTGTTTACCATCTAGAATTTCTTCACATACTTGAGCAATTAAATCTCTTTTTTCAGTTGCTAAAACTCCCAATTCACAATTTGTATAGGCAGCAGCTTTTTTAAGATATGCAAAACCGTAGACAATTTCAAGAGGCATAGATGCTGGAGATCCTATTTTGAAATTATTACGAGAACGCTCAGTTTGCGCTCCCCAATATTTATCTGCAGGCACTTCAACAGTTCCCATTGTGTCTTTTTCGAGTCTAAATTTCATGTGTTTTTATTTATTGTTTTTCTAATGTCACATGCTGTTCGCAATTAATCTTTCCCTTTCGTGATAAAGATTTTAACATGCTCGTTTCATGGTAAAAATATTTTATTACAAAGTTACTAAAAATTTACCCTAATTTTTTCTTATTTTGATTGATATAAATAAAAAATAAATACTATTTTTGCTGAAGTATTAAAACAATTACAATTATGATGGACTTTTCACAATTTTCTGGATATTTAGTATTCTTAACTATTTTAACAATGGGATTTTGGTTAATGATATTTTTATTAACGTTTGCGATTCCTTATTGGATTATAGGTTACTTAAGAGAAGAGTGGAAGTATAGAAAAGAAGAAAGACCAGTTATTAAATAAAGAATAACTTAGTTATTTATATAAACAAAAAAGGTTTCGAAATTTCGAAACCTTTTTTGTTTTTTAAAATACACCTTCGCCACCACCTTCAAAACCTCCACCGCCAGGTCTTTCACGTTTTTTCTTTTGATTAAATCTATAGGTGAAGTTTAATGATACCTGCCGAACTCTCCATTGGAATGTTTGGTCATTAATACTTGTTGGGCTTTCTATATTTGGATTCGAAGTAATTGATTGTCTTTTTCTAGAATTAAAAACATCACTAACGTTAAAAACTAAAGTTCCTTTTTCTTTACATATATCTTTGCTAAATGCTAAGTTAGCAGAGAAAATCCCTTCTGTTTTACTTTGTGCCGTTTCGCTTGGTCCTCTATAAAACAATCTTGTTTGCCATTGAATTTTTGCTGGTAAAGTTACTCTAGCATTAAATCTTGTAAACCAACTAGTATTTTTATTGCCTAAATCTAGCACAACTGGTGTTGATGTAATATTTCCACTTAAATCTTGACTGAACTCATTATAAGTATAGTTTCCTTTAGTTTCTGATTTATATACATTAAAACTTGCTGAAAGCCTTACCTTTTTTGAAGGATTATAGTTTGTTGTTACCTCAAAACCATATCTATCTTCTGAAGCTAAATTAATAGGCTCTCTAATTGTTACAATTTCATTTGCCCCACCTATACCAACGGGTCTTATTTCATCTCTTGAAACACGTGATATGTTGTTTTTTGAATGTTGAAAATAAACAGAAGAATTTAATGTTAATTTCCCTAATTTTTGAAGATATCCTAGATCAAATGAATTTGTAAAGGTTGGAATTAAACCAGGATTACCTTTAAAAATTACATTTTGACTATTTCTAGATTCAAAAGGATTCAAGTACCAAAAACGAGGTCTTCTTAGCCTTCTACTGTAACCTAAAGTAAAACTTTGGTCATCAGTTCTTTCATAGCCTAAATTTACGGTAGGAAATAACTCGACATAGTTATAGTCAAAATTTTCATTTGTATTTGTCAATCTAACTTTCACGTCTGTAATCTCTGTTCTTAAGCCGAATAAATATGAAAACTTATTTACTTTACTTCCGAACTGAGAATAAATTGCATTCACATTTTGTTTAAAAACAAGATTGTTAGAAGGGTCAGGAGTTAATGTCGGAGTTACTAAAAAATCTGAAGTTAGATCTTGAAACTCTCCACGATAACCAATTTCAAATTGAGAATTTTCTCCAATTGGCAGTACATAATCTGTTTGTAATAGCGTGTTTTTAGAGTTTTCAGAAGAAATATTATTCTCTGTTCCTGTGGCATCATTAATAAATGCTTTTTCTATCTCTTCACTATCACTGTATTGAAAATCGGCTGTTAATTTATGACCACTTTTATTAAGATTATTAGTGTAGTTTAATGAAAATTGAGTGGTTTTGTCAGTTTCTTCTTCATTTTGTATTCGAATATCAGAAGATGTTTGTAAACCAGCTCCATCAAAAACATTAATATTGTTATTAGAAAGGCTTCCATTATCAGAATCTCTAAAAAAAACGGTTCCAGTCAAAGAACTTTCTTTAGTTAGATAATATTCTAAACCAAGGTTTACATTATAGCCACTTCTATCTCTTTCAAACTCTCTATCTTCAATTCTCAAACTATTTATAACTCCATTCTCCAGAGTTGAAAGTTTTGTTAATGAATTACCTGGACCAGTTCTTTTATTGTAACCAATATTGGTAAATAAATTCACTTTTTTCCCTCTTAGATTTATATTAGCAGCTATTTGATATTGTTCTGGATCTCCTATAGTTGCATTTATTGAACCGTTTAAACCTGTAGTTTTTCCTTTTCTAAGTATAATGTTTAAAATTCCAGCTGTACCTTCAGCGTCATACCGTGCAGAAGGAGAAGTAATCACTTCAACTCTTTCAATAGCATCTGCTGGTAATTGCCTTAATGCGTCTGTACCACTAAGACCAACTAGAGCAGAGGGTTTACCATCAATTAGTATTCTAACGTTTTCACTTCCGCGTAAACTTACATTTCCTTCTACGTCAACATTGACAGAAGGCACATTGTCTAAAACATCAGAGGCGTTTCCGCCTTTTACAGTCATATCTTTCCCAACATTGTATATTCGCTTGTCTAAACGTATTTCTACAGTACTTTTTTCTGCAATTATTTCTACTGCATCTAAGGCTTCTGCACTTGGATTTAACTTTATAACACCTAAGTTTGTGTCTTTTGTTAAAGTGCGATTAAGTATAGTTTTTGTTTCTAATGAAAGAAATTCAATAGCAATATCATAAGTTCCCGATTTGATTTCTATGTCAAAATCACCCTCAGCATTTGTAATTCCACCTGAAATTTCATCTTTATCTGTTGGTGTGAAAATTATTGTAGCATATTCTAACTTTTCATCAGTTTCTTCTTCTAAAACTGTACCTGCTATATTTATTTTTTGGGCATTAGCACCAAAAATAAATAGGAGAAAAAGGGGTAAAAGTAGTTGTTTTTTCATATATATTTATTGTCTTTGATATAGCACAAATATATTTGAACACGAGGAGATAATATGTTAATGAGTTCTTAAAAAAATGAGATTAAATTATTTCTTTTATAATAGTAGGAGGGCGGCCAATAACTGCTTTATTACCATTTACTACAATGGGTCTTTCAATGAGTTTTGGATGTTTAACCATTGCCTCAAAAATTTGTTGATCTGACAAACTTTTTCCTTTGAAGTTTTCTTTCCAAACAGCCTCACCTTTTCTTATTAATTGAATAGGAGAGATGTCTAGACGTTGAATTAATTCATTTAATTCTGCTATTGTTGGAGGATCTTTTAAGTAATCTTTTATCGTAAATTCTTGATTGGAGTTTTTTAATATTTCTAAGCCTTCACGACTTTTCCTACATCTTGGATTGTGATAAATTTGAATCATTTTAGAAATTTGGTTTTCTGTCTTTTTTATCGAAGTTTATTTTTCTATTACTCTTACTTTGGTTAAACCTATAGGTGAATGATAAAATGATATCAGTGTTGTTATTTTTTATGACACTTTTTGAGAAAT
>CAWVTS010000186.1:0-4673 GCA_963933045.1 uncultured Lutibacter sp.
ATCTACTCCAATACAATGGCCTCCGACCAAGCCTGGCATTAATTTAATAAAATTCCATTTGGTAGCAGCAGCTTCAAGAACTTCATTGGTATCAATATCCATCAATCTAAATATTTTAGACAACTCGTTAACAAAAGCAATATTAATATCTCTTTGGGCATTTTCTATAACCTTAGCAGCTTCAGCGACTTTAATTGATGGTGCTTTATACGTTCCTGCAACTATAATTGAAGCATAAATAGCATCAATTTTATCTGCAATTTCTGGAGTAGAGCCAGAAGTTACCTTTAATATATTAGCAACTGTTCTTTCTTTATCTCCTGGATTTATTCTCTCTGGAGAATAACCAACAAAGAAATCTGAATTATAAACTAAGCCTGATTTCTGTTCCAAAATAGGAACGCACTCTTCTTCTGTAGCACCTGGAAAAACGGTTGATTCGTAAACTACGATATCATTTTTCTTTAAAACGCTACCTACCATTTCACTTGCACTAAAAAGCGGTCTAAGGTTTGGTTTTTTCTGAGCGTCAATTGGTGTAGGAACAGTAATTATATAAAAATTGGAATCTTTTAATTCGTCAGGGTTAGTTGATAAAAATAAATTTCCACTACTCAATAATTTATTCAGCAATATTGCATCAACTTCAAGAGTAGTGTCCTTGCCCTTTTTGAGTTCCGAAATTCGATGTGTATCAATATCAAAACCTATGACTTTATATTTTTTCGCAAATTCAACAGCAAGTGGAAGACCCACATAACCCAAACCAATAATTGCAACTTTTATTTCTTTCATTCTAAATCAATTAAAGCAAATTTAAAATTAAATAGAGAATAAACTTCTCTAATCGCTTAATAATTTAACGAAGTTTTAAACAATTTATTCATAAATAAGCAGTGTTCTAATATTTAAACTTAATACATTTGAAACTTCAAAAACGTCCAAAAAATGAAAAAACAATTAATTGAGTGTGTACCAAACATAAGCGAAGGTAAAGATTTAGTAAAAATCAATACAATAGCACAAGTTGTTGAGACTGTAGAAGGAGTGAAATTACTAGATGTTGATCCAGGTGCAGCAACAAACAGAACTGTTATCACTTTTGTTGGAGAACCAAAACAAGTAATTGAAGCCGCTTTTAAATTGATTAAAAAAGCATCTGAATTAATTGATATGAGTAAACATTCTGGTGAACATCCAAGATTTGGAGCAACGGACGTATGCCCTCTTGTGCCCATTTCAGGAATTACATTAGAGGAAACAGCAGAATATGCCAAAAAGTTGGGAGAACGAGTTGGAAATGAATTAAATATACCAGTATATTTATATGAAAATGCAGCACAAGAAGAAAAAAGAAAAAATTTGGCAAATTGCAGATCTGGTGAATATGAAGGGTTAAAAGAAAAGTTGCTAAAACCTGAATGGAAACCTGATTTTGGCCCAGCAGAATTTAATGAGTCAGTAAAAAAATCGGGTGCTACAGCTATATCAGCAAGAGATTTTTTAATTGCTTATAACATTAATCTAAATACAACTTCTACTCGAAGAGCAAATTCAATAGCCTTTGATATAAGAGAAGGAGGTCGTGTAAAACGTGAAGGAAATCCAATAACTGGAAAGAAAGTAATTGATAAAAATGGGGAACCTGTTAGAGTTCCAGGTAAACTTAAAGCAGTAAAAGGAATTGGATGGTATATTGAAGAATATGGCATTGCTCAAATCTCCTATAACCTAACCAATATTAGCATAACATCTATGCACGAGGCATTTGATGAAACTGTTAAATCAGCCACAGAAAAAGGTCTTAGAGTAACTGGTTCAGAATTGATTGGATTAATCCCATTGCAAGCAATGTTAGATGCAGGAGATTATTTTTTATTAAAACAAGAGCGTTCACTTGGGGTATCTGAAAGTGAGAAAATTAAAATCGCTGTTAAATCATTAGGTTTGGATGACTTAAAATCTTTTAATCCCAAAGAAAAAATCATAGAATATCTTTTAGAAAATGATTCTAATAGATTAGTTGATTTAACATTAACTGATTTTGCAGATGAAACTGCAGGAGAATCTATGGCTCCTGGAGGAGGCTCAATCTCTGCATATGTTGGTAGTTTAGGAGTTTCATTAGGAACAATGGTCGCAAATTTATCTGCACATAAAGCAGGTTGGGATGATAAATGGGAATTTTATTCAAAATGGGCTGAAAAAGGTCAAACTTATAAAAACAAGCTACTTTTTCTGGTTGATGAAGACACTAATTCATTCAATAAAATTATTGAAGGGTTTAGAATGCCAAAAGCAACTGCTGAAGAAAAGGAAACACGACAAAGGGCGATACAAGACGCAACGAAATATGCAACTGAAATTCCACTTGAAGTCATGAAAACTGCCTATAATTCTATGGAAGTTATGGAGGCAATGCTTAAAGAAGGCTTAGAAAGTTCGCTGTCTGATACTGGCGTTGGTGTTCTTTGTGCTCGCACAGCAGTTCTAGGGGCTTATTTTAATGTTCGAATTAATGCAAAAGACATAAAAGATCGAAAGTTTGCAGATTTTATATTGAATGAAGCAAAAACTATCTATCAAAAAACTCTAGCTAAAGAACAAGAAGTAATTAATTATATAGATTCAAAAATCTAAATTTGATCGAAATTATTCCATATAATGATAATTATGCAAAAGTATTCTTCAATTTGAATATAGAATGGTTAGAAACTTATTTTTATGTTGAGGATCATGATAGAGAAGTATTAAGTAACCCTAAATCATTTATTATAGATAATGGAGGGTATATATTCTTTGCAAAAGAGAATCATGAAATTGTTGGGACCTTTGCACTTATGAATGAAACTGAAGGTTTTGAATTGAGTAAAATGGCAGTTTCACCAAAATATAGAGGGCTAAAAATAGGACAGAAAATGATGGAGTACTGTATTGAGTTTGCAAGAAATAAAAAATGGGATAAACTCCTACTCTATTCTAACAGAAAATTAGAAAATGCTATTTATATATATAAGAAATATGGCTTCGTTGAAGTTGAACTAGAAACAGAGAGTCCTTATGAAAGAAGTGATATAAAGATGGTAATGAAATTATAAGAAACTCTGAATAGCCAAATCATATCCTTTTAATCCAAAACCAACAATAATTCCTGCTGCATTCTTAGAAATATATGAATGGTGCCTGTACTCTTCCCTATTATAAACGTTTGATATGTGAACTTCTATAGTTGGAGATTCAATCGCTTTTATAGCGTCGCCAATACCAATAGATGTATGCGTATAAGCACCTGCATTTAAAATTATACCGTCATAAGAAAACCCAACTTCATGTAATTTATCTATAATTTCACCTTCTATATTAGATTGAAAATACGATAATTGAACATTTAAAAACTTTTCTTCTAATGATATAAAATAATCATTGAAAGAAGTGCTTCCGTAAGTCTCTGGCTCTCTTTTACCGAGTAAATTAAGGTTTGGTCCGTTTAGAATTAATAGTTTCATAAATCAAAAATATAATAAAAAAATTATATCAATACTAAGTAAACTGATTTTTCTGATATTAATATTTTTATATTTACCACATGAAATGGCTTCAAGCATTAAATGACTATCAATTATACCTGAAAATTGAAAGAGGATTATCTCAAAACTCTATTGATAGTTATTCTAGGGATCTAAAAAAACTACTCTCCTTTTTAGAAGAAAATACTATTGTTATTTCTCCCATCAATATTTCAAATGATACAATACAGAAATTTATATACGATGCATCTAAAAGTATCAATGCACGAACTCAAGCACGATTAATTTCAGGCTTACGTAGTTTTTTTGATTATTTAATTTTTGAGAATTACAGAACTACAAATCCAACAGATTTAATAGAATCGCCAAAAATAGGTCGGAAACTTCCAGATACGTTATCAATTGTAGATATAGATAAAATCATTTCGGCAATTGATTTAAGCAAACCACAAGGCGAAAGAAACAGAACAATCATAGAAACTCTGTATAGTTGCGGTTTACGTGTAACAGAATTAATCACACTTCAAATTTCTGATTTATTTTTTGATGAAGGTTTTATAAGGGTTATTGGAAAAGGAGACAAACAGCGTTTTGTACCCATAAGCAATCAAACACAAAAATATATTACACTTTATATCAAAACCATTAGAACACATATAAAAGTTCAAAAAGGATTTGAAGACACAGTCTTTCTAAACCGAAGAGGAAAACAACTAACTAGAGTAATGATTTTTACAATTGTAAAAGAGTTAACTATTAAAGCGGGAATAGACAAAAACATCAGTCCACACACATTTAGACACTCATTTGCCACACACTTACTAGAAAATGGTGCCGATCTTAGGTCAATACAACAGATGCTTGGACACGAGAGCATAACAACTACCGAAATCTATATGCATTTAGATAAAAGTCATTTAAGAAAAGTGATGGAGCAGTTTCATCCTAGAAAATAAAAAAAACCGCAACTTAGTTCGTTACGGTTTTTTTTAGTCTAAGATAAATTTTATTATTACTTCGCAACATTCACAGCACGAGTTTCTCGAATCACAGTAACTCTAACTTGTCCAGGATATGTTATATCATTTTAATCAATTAGTATCTTTTTAGCAGATTTCCCTTTATTCGTTTCTACTTCTATATAGT
>CAWVTS010000187.1:0-4648 GCA_963933045.1 uncultured Lutibacter sp.
TTAATGCTTTGATTACCATTTGTACATTTTTGTCCCAAATCTTTTTAGTTCTAATAAAACTTTTTGAGCAAGTTTGCGGATTGATGAAAATAAAAAAATTACGACACGCCAACAGCGTGTAAAAAAAATTACTACTTTAGTGAAAAAAAAAAGGCTATTGCTTTTTTGCTAGATTGTTTAAATATTCGAAAATTATAGCAGTCAAAACCGCAACTTTCCTTACACAATCACGTTGTAAAACATTACTGAGTTACTTTAAATTAAAAAAAGAGTTTATCTATAAAAACTAGAATCTGACATGAAAATTGTTAAACCGACACAGAAGTTATATGTAGATGATAGTATCCAATTTTCGTAATATATATATATCAGCTAAAATAAATTTAAAAGAATTCCTCTATTTTTTTTATAACTTGGCATAATAATTGTTGTTGTTGATATTAAACATTAAACAACATGAAAAGCAAAATTTTAACAGCAATCCTTATTACTTTTGTAGGATTTATAGGAGTAGCACAGAATTCAGTAGCACTAGTTGCCGATCAAAATCCAAACTATCAAACTAGTTTAAATAAATACATGGTAGCAAGTAAAGTAACACACCAAACGTTAACACAAGGAACTACCACTCAAGAAACGTATACTCCCATAGATCCTATGGAAGAAAAAAGAAAACGAAAAGAATTAAAAAAACATTACAAATCTCAACGCCCTTTATGGAGGCATCAAGAACGTATGGAGAGTGCTAAAAACCCATCTTATTACAATCGTGGATATAGAAATTATAATACTAGAAACAACTATAACAATAGATGGTTTAATAGTCAATCTTTATTAAACTTAGGCATGTTGAGTTATTTAATTTTTGATTAACTTTACAAAAAAAACATAAATTTATATTATTAAAACGATGAAAAAACAACTTATTATTGTAGGGTTAATTATTGCTGGCTCACTAACTTTAGGCTCTTGTGCTAGGAAAATAACACGTGTAAATTCTGATACTCAAATAGACATTAGTGGACGGTGGAATGACACAGACTCTAGGTTATCAGCAGAAGAATTAACTGATGAAATTTTAACTGGAGACTGGCTAACCGATTTTATGCAAGCAAACGGAGGAAAAAAACCTGTTTTAATTGTTGGCTTAGTTATAAATCTCACGAACATATTGAATCAGAAACTTTTATAAAAGATATTGAAAAAGCTTTTATAAAAAGACAAAAAGCTAGGATAGTTTCTGGCGGGAAAATGAGAGAAGAATTAAGAGCAGAACGTGCTGATCAACAAACAAATTCGGCAACTTCTACAGTAAAAAAATTCGGATTAGAAACTGGTGCTGACTTTATGTTACAAGGAAATATCAATTCTATTGTAGATGCTCATAAAAGAGAGAAAGTTACTTATTATCAAATAGATTTAGAACTAACAAACCTTCAAACAAATGAAAAAGTTTGGATAGGTGACAAAAAAATTAAAAAGTTTATTAAGAATTAATATAACTTAAAAAGGTAGTTAAAAAGCTTTTCTCATATAGAAAAGCTTTTTTTAAATAGCACAAACTTCTATTTTCATATAAAAATGTCTCTAAAAACTACTTATTACACCTTTTTATTACTCCTTTTATTATTTTTTAATAGTTGTGCTTCCTACCATGAAAAAAGTCTAAGAATTCAAACAGAACTTCAACAAGGGAATACAGAGAAAGCTCTAATTGCTATAGATGCTAATTCATTTTTAAAAAAGAAAAGAAATTTACTTATTTATTATTTTGAAAAAGGAAAAATAGCGTACTTAAATGGAGATTACGAATTAAGCAATTCTTTTTTGAATAAAGCAGATGCTTTTATTGAAGAAAACAAACAATATTTAGGTGGAAAGGTTTTAGGTATACTTTTAAATCCTGAAGCAGAAACATATACAGGTGAAGATTTTGAAAAAGTGGCTATTCATTATTACAAAGCCTTAAATTATATTTTTCTAAACAAGATAGATGAAGCTTTAGTAGAAGCTAAAAGAATTAATCTTCAATTACAAGAAATTAATGACACCTATCCTGAAGGAAAAAAAAACAGATATACCTCTGATGGGTTTGCTTTAAATATACAAGGCTTTTTATACGAAGCTTCTGGTGATATTAATAATGCCTTCATTTCTTATAGAAATGCTGTGGATTTATATTTAGCAAATGGCGGTTCTTTTTTTGGAACTCCTTTACCAGAACAACTAAAAAAGGATGTGTTAAGAACTGCGGTTTCTCTTGGTTTTGCAAATGAACTTGATCGTTATCAAAAACTACTAGCAACCACATACACTCCTCCAAAAGAAGAAAGTACAGGCGGTGAATTAATTCTTTTTTGGGAAAATGGTTTAGTTCCGTATAAAGACCAAACTTTTTTTAACTTTATTGTATTACCAGGTAATGAAAACGGGATTGTATCTATTTACAACGAAGAATTAAATCTTACACTCCCAATTCCTGTAAGTACTGGTAATGACAAAAAAAGAGAGTTCTCTGATATTGATATTTTTAATGTAGCATTTCCAAAATACGTAAAAAGGAATCCTTCTTTTTCTGATGCTACTATTATAAAGGACTCTATTCCTATTGCCAGTTTTGAACTAGCTCAAAACTATGAAGACATCGCTTTTAAAACATTAAAAGACCGTGCTTTACGTGAAATAGGAAAAGCTGCTATTAGATTGGGAACAAAAAAAATATCTGAATATATTTTAAAAGATGAAAATGAAAATTTTGGTGCTGCTTTAGAAATTTTTAATGCCTTATCAGAACATGCAGATACACGTAATTGGCAAAGCCTTCCTAATAGTATTTACTATACTAGAATTCCTTTAAAAAAAGGAGAAAATACTATTTATATATCATTAAAAACTCCTAACGGAACTTCTAAACAAAAGGAAATCCATATTGAAGGAAGAAAAGGGATTCAATTTAAAAAAATAACGACTCTGCAATCTTTTTAAAGATATAATTTCTTGAAAATATTTGAAAAACGTTTTACAACAACGTGTATAATTAATTGCTATTCCTTACTAAGCCAAAGGTAAGTGATTTTTTATAAATTTTGTACTTTATTGAAAAATCAGTACTTTTAAAACCGCAACTAACCATACACAAAACCGTTGGGCATAATTAAAAAATGAAACCGAAAATAGCCATAGGAATATTAATTGTCTTCTGTTTTGCAGAAATAAGACCGCTATTACCTTATTTGGATTATTTCGTCAATTACGAATACATTTCAGAAGTCCTATGCATTAACAAGGAAAAACCAATGTCAACCTGTAACGGAAAGTGCTACTTGAGTCAGCAACTGAAAGAAGCTCAACAAACCGAAAAGCAGGACAAAAAAATACCGACAGTTGAGCAGGAAAGAATTCCAATGATTGTTTATAATTCTGAACTTCCAAAATTTTTGATAATCGTTTCAGAGGCTAAAAAATATTTCCAATTTTATCAATTTTTAATAAAGGATTTATCCATTTCACCACCGACACCACCACCAAAATGTTAATTGAACATCAGGTTAGTTTCCAATTTATTGGAGACTTTTTAAGTATTAAATTTCAATTAACAAAAAGTAAAAAATGTACAATAAAATTTTAACGCCCATTTTGGGTGCAATCTTGCTATGGTCTAATGTAACAATAGCACAGGAAAATCAATGGACTTCAGCAAGACCCGATGGTCACGCACCAATCAGTGTAATGGGAGACCATTACCACAAAAAAGGGGAGTTTATGTTTTCATATAGATTTATGCCGATGCGGATGGAAGATAACATACAGTCCTCTGATGATATATCTAACGAAGATATTTATCAAAACTTTATGGTTGCACCGCAGAAAATGAATATGAATATGCATATGCTTGGAGCGATGTACGCACCTTCTGACCGAGTTACGCTAATGGTTATGGGAAATTATATCTCAAATTCTATGGACTTAAGGACAGGAATGGGGGTTGACTTTACTACAGAATCAGGCGGATTAGGCGATATTACTGTATCGAGTCTTATCAAAATACTGAATAATAACAGGCAATCTTTACACGGTAATGTTGGGGTTTCAATTCCAACAGGAGATATCGACCAACGAGATGCGACACCTATGATGAATGATGCTCAATTAGCATACCCAATGCAACTTGGAAGTGGAACTTGGGACCCAAGTTTAGGCTTAACCTATTTAGGTCAATCGGATAAGCTTTCGTGGGGTGCTCAAACAAAGTATAAATTCAGATTGGGTGAAAACTCTGAAAACTACACTTTTGGTAATCGTTTTGACGTTGTTGGTTGGGGAGCTATTAAAGTTTCAGACTACTTTAGCTTCTCAACAAGTTTAAGCTATTTCGACACTCAAAAAATAGATGGTGTTGATGCTGACCTGAATCCAATGATGATGCCTTTATTCAACACAGATAATTCGGGAAGAAGTCAATTAGATGTAGGTATTGGAACAAATTTTTTCGTTCCAAAAGGAAGTTTAAAAGATTTGCGAATTGGAGCGGAAATAAAAATCCCAGCTTACCAACAAGTGAATGGAATTCAAATGAAAAATACTTTAATGGCAACATTTGGAATTCAATACACAATCGGACATAAAGAATAACTATGCCCAACATTGT
>CAWVTS010000188.1:0-4637 GCA_963933045.1 uncultured Lutibacter sp.
TACTTTTGCAAGCTAGCTTGCAACGCAACTCGCCATATCCGCAGGACGTTAGGCACAATGCGTGAGCAAGTTTGTGAATAAAACAGGAAATTTAACATAATGATAACATTAATTACGGGAAAACCGTAATAACAAGCCTTTTCAAATAGTTAATTTTAGAACAAAATCAAATCAATATGAAAAATCTACTTTTATTGCTTACAATTACACTAACACTAAGCTGTTGTAAAAAAGACGATGACCAATCTACAAACCCAATAGACCAATTACCACCTGCCACACAAACAGGCGAACAGACTTTTGGTTGCCTAATTAATGGAGAAGCTTTTGTACCACCAAGTTTTGGTAGTAACTCACCTAGCGCATTTTACCAATTTGTTGATGGTGCTTATACTTTAGGCATATCGGCTAGTAAAGGTGGTGGTAATGAACTGGAATCAATTTTATTGGGAGCACTCGATGTCTCTAATATTGTTGAAGCCAATTATTTATTAAAATCTGAGCAAAGCGGCAATTTTTTAGGTAAATATTTAATCGGTGGAGGCATAATTTCTAATAGTGTTACAACTGATGAAATTCCTGGAGAATTAGTAATTACCAAGTTCGACTCAGAAAATTTTATTATTTCTGGCACTTTCGAATTTACAGTATTAGATAATGATGGCCAAGAAATACATATAACAGATGGTCGCTTTGACATGAACTATACTAACTAATTAAAAACTATAAACTATGATTTAAAAAAACTAAAAAGAAAGACCATTCCGTCAGACGGAACAGTCTTCCATGAAAAAATCAAATTAAACAACCGTTCAACTTTGTCTAATCTAATCTTCAAAATTATGAAATTTTTAAACTACAATCACATTAAATTTTACATCAGTAATTATACAAGCTTTAAATTGATACTAGTATTGCTATTTATTGGTATTTTCCAAATAGGACATTCACAAAACATCAATACATCTCTTGCATCAGATATTAATCAAAAATTCTCGCTTTTAGAAAAAAATAGAATACCCAACCATATTCTTCTAGATTATGGATTTGACCTTATAGACGTTTCACAATTTGATGGTGTTTTACGCAGTACAAACTATTTAGACATAGAGCGTTACAATTTAATTTATAACTCAATAGTGTCTTCTGCTACCCAATTAAATGTTAGTGGCATTGAATCGCCTCAACAAGAACTCACAGAATGGAAAAACTTACAAAAACAACAGTATAATAATGCAAAACTCAACAACAAAGCATCTATTGTATTAAATGGATTGTTATTTAATTACTCTAAAATCAATATAAATGCATTGAGTAACAACAAAATTAGTGTTATCAATGATAAATACGATGATAAGTATATTAATGGTATATGGCAAAACCCATACGATAGTAAAATTTCCTTTGCAATAGTTTCACCTGTTTTTGCCATTAGTAAAAGCAATGTAGAAGTTAAGCTACCTACAACATTATGGCATAGTAACACTGCTATTACTGATATTGCCATAGATTTTGGTAATAATACAGGTTATAAAAATTTAAGTAATGGTAATTTAGCATCCACAAACTATATAAATGTTGGTACTTATACATGGACATATAGAGTGCGCTTAGGCAATGGACAATATAAATATTGCAGACAAAAAGTGAAAGTAACACAAGTAGATACCAATTCTAATGTGCAAGCGAGAAATCCTGCTTGTGGTTTACCTGACGAAGTTTCTATTACTGCAACAAAAGCCTATCAAGGTGTATTTGGCACTGCGACTTTACAAATTGCAAGAGCTGATAATTGTAATCAAATTAGAAAACCTCTAATTGTAGCTGAAGGCTTGGATACAGGCTTGATGGGACAAGGTGGTAGTATTGGAGATACTGATATTAATAGTTTCTTTCTTGCTGTTAATGAATCTTTTAGTACAGACTTACAAGACCTAATCACAACAGCAGTAGACTACGACATCATCTACGTTAATTGGGACAATGGCACAGATTTTATACAGCGTAACGCTTTTGTCTTAGAAAGAGTAATTGAGTGGGTAAATGCCAATAAAACTGGTACAGAACAAAATGTAATATTAGGGCAAAGTATGGGAGGTTTAATTGCTCGTTATGCCTTAAAAGATATGGAAGACAATGCAGAAAACCACGATACAAGCTTATACATAAGCCACGATGTACCACATCAAGGCGCACATATTCCTTTGGGTCTTTTACATATGGGAAGACATATTGTTAATGAGTTTATACAAACACCTTTAGGTAATATCAGCATCCCAATAAATGGTGCAGGAGATTTTGGTTTAGGAACTATTGATGATTTATTAGATGCACCTGCTGTCAATCAAATGCTTATTAACAATGTAGATACTAATGGTAATAGAACCAATACAACACATAGCGCTTGGCAAACAGAGTTACAAGAAATGGGGTACCCACAGCAAACACGTAATATAGCAATAAGTAATGCCAGTCATTGTGGAAATAGTCAAGGCTTATCATCAAATCAAGGTCTCGTTACTGTTACTGGAGAAGGTGGTACATCTGTTTTAACCAGTATTATTGAACTTCTTTTTATTAATCTTGATCCAGTAGTTGGTATTGCTTTAAATGATGTTTCTGCTGTCCTTTTAGGATTTCTTCCAGGTAATAGTAATTTAGATATAGAGTTTAGAGCCAACACTTTTCCATCTTCTGGTACTGCACGAATTTATAAAGGAAGATTGACTTACGAAAAAAAGTTTCTTTGGCTAATTCCTATTACAAGAACGATTTTTAATACTTCTATCAACTCACAAAATGGAGATAAGTTTATAGATAATTATCCTGGAGGGATTAGTCCTAATGGTTTAGCTATCGCTAATAATGGTGGCAGTTCTAATTGGTTTTATAATTATGATTATAACATAGATGTTAATTTAAATTTCGATTTTATTCCTGTAACGAGTGCTTTAGATGTTGGTAGTGGGAATACTAATTTAAATGATTTTGATTATTATAGATCTTATACTTCTGCTAATCCACCAACAGGAAGTAGAGCAATCCCTTTTGTTAATTTTACCACATCATCAAATCAAAATAATAGTTTAAATGCAGAACATATTTCCTTTAACAGACGGAATGGAGATTGGCTCGCTGAGGAATTAGATGCAGATGCAACTATTGATTTCTTTGATTGTTCAGCTTTTTGCTCCGATAATGGGATACGTATAATGGGTAATAAGTCTATTTGTAACTCTGGGTCTTATAACCTAAACACAAATATAGTTACTCCAACATGGTCGGTCGTAAGCGGTCAAAATTTAGTTAATTTATCTACGACAGGAAATACAGTCAGAGTATCTAAAATTAATCAAAACTCCGCAGGTGTTGTAAGACTACAAGCAACAGTAGCGCCTTCAAAATGTAATAGCATTGCAAAGACTTTTCAAAGAAGTATTTTAATTTTACAAAAACCAGAAATTACATTTACAAATAATGCATTAACACAAGCACTTCTTAATGGTAACGATAATGTAGATTATGCATCCTATATTGTTAACGATGGCGATATATTACCGTTTACATTAAACAACAATCCCTCGGTAACTTTAAGTTGGAAAAATATGCGCCTGTCTAGCTCTAGCATACCTGAACTAAACAATCCAAATGGAGAGGCTTTTATAGCACCCGTAGGAGACCTTCCATATACTAGCTGTTTAAGTGGTGGAGCAATAGGTTTAAATGGAAATGTCATAATACCATCTACTATTAATAGCCTGGAAGATAGTTATGAGTTAATTAATTCTTTCTTTTTAGTAGAACCAGATCCGCTACTTAGTCGTAGTAGTAGCCCACCAATTCATTTCGGGTCAAGCGGTTTGTTAGAGGTCGAAGTAACAGCTTATAATGAATGTGGCTGTGATACAAAAGCCAATAGTTATATTGCTTTACCTAGAACTTCTAGTTCTGCAAGTGAATTTAGAACCTCATTTTCTATGAGCCCAAACCCTGCAAATAGTTTTGTTAACATAAATATGAGTGTTCCAGAAAGAGTAAATTCAGTTTTAGAGTTTCCTGATTTGAGAACAGGAGAGGTTAATCGAGTAGAATTAACTTCTAATCAAGGAGATGTTGAATTTAGCTATAGGCTTTCGGTATATAATTTATTTACAGGAGCTTCTTTTTACACTGAAAATTTTGATTTAATACAGGGAAACCCAAATATAATTACATGGGCTACCAACAATAGCAATGAAAGACAAATTAATATTAACACATCTAGCTGGGTTAATGGATTATATATTGTGAGTGTATGGTCGGTAATGGAAAATGCACGAATAACAAGTACATTAATTGTTAACCATTAAAAATAAATTATTTCTCTTATAGTTTATAAACTAAAATTTTATTGGCATCCTAATATAAATAAAAAAATAATAATCATATAGCCCTATGCCTAACAATGCATATATAAAATAGCAGTTAAGTGCCTAATTTAAAGTTTGGTGCTTTTCTGTTATATTTGTTATTGAAACAAAAAGAAAGTGCGTCTTATTCTGCTACTTTCCATATGCTAACCGATACTGCACAATTCACCTAAAGGTGAACCAAAATGGCTACGTGCTTCGCTCTCCCGCCCTTTGGGACTGTGCAGT
>CAWVTS010000189.1:0-4618 GCA_963933045.1 uncultured Lutibacter sp.
GGAGCTATATTTCCAGGAACACAAGGAGGTCCATTAATGCATATAATTGCTGCTAAAGCACAGTGTTTTATAGAAGCAAATACTACTGAGTTTAAAGAATACTGTGTTAAGGTAAAAGAAAACGCAAACCACATGTGTGATATATTTAAAGATAACAATATACCAGTCTTAACAAACGGAACTGACTCACATTTAATTTTAATTGACCTATCTACTAAGAACCATAGTGGAAGAGTTGTTGCGGATATGTTAGAGGAAAAAGGCATTACAGTTAATAAGAATGGAATACCTAATGACCCAAGAAGTTTTGTAGAAACAAGCGGTATTAGAATCGGAACTGCTGCAGAAACAACAAGAGGACATGGTAAAGATTGGTTCAGAGAATTAGCAAAACGTATAAGTACGTTAATTAATAAATAATATAGATATATAGATAGCATAACAAATTAAAAATAGTAATTATTATGAATAAATTAGACACTTTTTTATCGAAGCATGGATCAAAGATCATTATAGTTCTTTTAGTATTAACTTACTTTAAATCATGTGGTATCGATTCAGAAACTACTAGAATTAAAAAAGACCAAAGAGCATTAACTGCTGAAGTTGATTCTTTACAATCTCAATTAAATAAAACTATCATTACTGAGGAAGTTATGATTGATCTTATTAAAACAATTCCAGCATGGAAAACATTAAGAATTGAAGAAATTTCTGATAAAGAAAGAATTTCAATTAATGCATTAGAACAAAAAGAAAACTAAAAATGGAAAATAATAAAAAAAGTAAATTAGTTAACGGATTTATTATAGGTACGTTCGTATCATTGTATATCCTTGTTAGTGTGGTATCTACGATTCACGTCGTTGATTTCTTTGAATTATCAAATCCAACTTGGTTAGCAATTACATTAGCAATTGGATTTGAATTAGGTGCTGCTGCTTCTCTTGCCGCTCTTATCACTTTAGATAAAATGAATAAAAACCTAGTATGGGCATTATTCATAACTATTACAGCGGTTCAGATGCAAGGAAATATGTATTACGCATTTGAAAATTTAGAAAACTATAAAGGATGGGTTGAATTGTTTAACTTATTAGAGTGGGAACCTCTTGCACAAAAAAGACTATTAGCAACTGTTTCAGGTGCAATATTACCCCTTGTGGCCTTAGGTTTTATTAAATCTTTAGTAGATTACATTAAACCTGATCCTATTGTAACTGAATTGAATTCTTTAGACTTAGAGGAAGTTGCTTCAGATATTAATGGAGTAAAAAAAAAGTAATGTCTAAAGAAGAAGACTTATCAGATTTAGATGTTACTTTACAAGATGGATTAGAGCATGAAGATCCAATTGAAGTACCATTTACAGAAGAAGAGTTAAGTAAGCTAGCAACATTTACAAAAAAGGATGTTAAAACTATTGTAGAAGCAAACGATAATCCAAAGGAACCTAACGATGCGTTAAAAGATGCTGCAGTAGAACATGGAGCCTTCGGGGAAGTAAAACAAAAACCTGGGTTTATTCCTTTTGAAATGAGAGGAATTAATAGCGGATCTAGGGGTTTAACTGAACAAACTATAGAAAATAGAAAGATTAAATCTAAACAAGTTAAAAAAGATACAGATGTCGGAGGAAAAGGACCACTATACAACTTTAGAATGGGAAAACAGCGAAAGGCTGATTCCGATAAGACTACTTAAACCTTACATAACAAAAAAACTTGAAGCAAGTGCATTTAAAACAATACTTGCTTCAACATATCAAACTGCATATCGATTATATTTAATAACAAGTGGCATTAAAGAAGTTCAACCTTTTTATGAATTCAGCCATCCAGATTATTATATAACAGCAACTGTTAAAACAATAGCAGCACCAGCTGGTGAAGTAAGATCACAAGTTTGGAACGTTAAACACCTAACACCTCTTCTCAGAAAAAAACCTAGGTATTTACTAAAATGTAATGTTATCGATAAGATAACAAATAAGATAATATATAGATCTGAAATTACTTCAATTAAAAAACAGACAATATATAATCAAATACAGGAGTGTGTCTCGGAGCTTGACTCTATCTTGATTTAAATTAAAATAGCAAATAAACTAATGTACAGTAAGGATATAATTAAAAAGACACTTAAATCCAAAGGTTATAAGTGGTTTGAAAGTAAAAACTATGATGTTAATATAGTAGGAATTAGAAATTCTAATACAAATAAAAAAGTAACCAATAAATTTGATGATTTGATAACTATCTCATATAGAGATGAGTGTGGAGAATGGTTCTATTGGGAATTTGCATGCACAACAGATCCTGGAAAACACTGGGTTGAGAATATTATGAATGAGTCTGGTGTTGCAATCTTAAAAGAAGGACAGTATAGAGGATCTCATAAGATTAGAAAACATAGAGGCCAATATGATGCACTTTGCCAGAAAGCACCTTTAAAGGTTTATAGAGATAATAATCTAAATAGAGAGTATGATCTTATTGAAGAGAATGTACAGGAAGGAATCTATGGGATTAATATACATAAGGCTGGTAAATATTCTACACAAATAGATAGGTGGTCTGCGGGATGCCAGGTCATTGCAAAGGAATCTAATTTTGATTTTTTTATGGACATATTGTACAAAGCAAAGGAAGTTTGGGGAAACTCATTCACATATACTTTGATAAACAGTGATGATATTTCATAAACTTTTTAAAGAATACATATATAATACTTATAATTAATATTAAATACATAATAAAATGTCACAAGAAACAATTAAAGAAAAAGAAACTACAGTAACAGAACCAGATGCAAAAAACGCTGAAACGGTAACTCCTGTATTTGAGGAAGCAGATAGCATGGATGAAGCTCAGGCAATTAATGTTCTTATCCAAGCTTCTACACTAGCTCAACAAACTGGTAAATTAAGTGTACGTGATTCAGTATTACTTGCAAAGGCAATTGAAACAGTACGACCAGGTAGTATTTAGTAGATAGCAACTATAACACAAAGGGGCTAATTGAATTTAGTCCCTTTATTAGGTTATACTGAAAATCTATTGATATATAACTTAATCAATTTTATATTCCGAAACATAAACACACTAATATGAAGAGTATTTTAAGTAAGTTCTGTGGGATTTTTCCTACTATAGTATTTGATATTGAAGAAAAGCCTATAAAGGCAAAATTATCAACACCTACGATTTCAACTGGCGAAAGGCAGATATTAAAAATGCTGGCGGATGCTAGAAAAAACCTATCTAAATTTAAGAAATTACATAAACAAGGAAAGGCATCTATTGATGATGTTTTTGATTGGGATTGGAGAGTTCATGAACTAGAATTAGAGTTAATGAAATTTCAAGATAGCACTTCAATCGACGACGAGTATTAAATTATTGAAACTAACCTTAAAGATATCGTATAAAATAAGAACATAAAAATTATACATACATGGAAAGTAGTCCAATACTAATAGTAAGAATGCCACATTTTAAAACTGAATCTGAAGTATCTGATGTATTCATGGATTTTCAAGAAAGTCCTATTATGGATGAATATCATGTACTTGTCATTAAAGACTATACAACGGGTAGTAAAGAAATAAGATTTGAAGCGGTTAACTCTACATTTACGGAAGTTCAGTTTGAGAAATTAAAACTTAAACTACTTAATGAAATGGAAAAAGCACAATTAAGTAGATATAAAAATAAACACAAAGACAATGAAAGCAAAAATAATATACTCGGACAAATTTCTTGATAGAGTAGGAATATTTATGAAAATAGGGGGAATAACCCTATGGCCATTTATAATAATTAGAGAATATTACCAAGGAACCTCAGATTTCTGGAAAGCCAAGAGAGAAAGAATAATCAATCACGAAAGTATTCATATAGCACAACAAGGAGAGCTCCTAGTGATCCCATTTTATGTTCTTTATATACTAGAATGGTTTATTAAATTATTCTTCTATGGTAAAAGAGCATACTATAATATATCATTTGAAAGAGAGGCATACTCTCATGAATACCAAAAAGATTATTTACAAACAAGAAAACCATACGCATGGTTAAAATACATATTTAATGAATAAAATTGAGGGAATGGAAGAAATGTATCTGGACTTAATACAACCTTCTAGTTTAGTAGAATTATTTGAAAATACAGAAGATTTTAGAGATTGGTTACGAATGGGGACATATCAAGAAATGGGATGGGCTTTAAAGGCATTTGAACGTGAGGAAATGTACAGTTATTGTAAGATAATTAAAGAAGAAATCAATAATGCTTCAGCATAAAAAGAAATTTAAATGAGTGGATTATACAATATAATGGATATTGAAGTAGCGGGTCAATTAAATGTCAGTGTTGAAACATACATTAATGTAATAGAGAATAGGTGTAGTAAAGAAGAACGTGATTTTATTATCCTTACTATTCTTGATGAAAATGAAAAAGAAATGCCAATGGCAAAATACATATTTAATAGCTACCTACATGAATAAATTAGATAAAGAATACCAAATGTTACTTGAATATATTTTAGGTAACGGAGTGGAAAAGAAAGATAGGACTGGTACAGGTACTATATCTGTATTTGGTACACAAATCA
>CAWVTS010000190.1:0-4607 GCA_963933045.1 uncultured Lutibacter sp.
AACCTATCTGATAAAGGTGTGCCTGTATTATTAATGGATGTAAAAGGGGATTTAAGTGGTCTAGCAAAGCCAAGTCCTGGACATCCTAAAATTGATGAAAGACACGCGAAAATCGGGTTTCCCTTTGAAGCAAATAAATTTCCAGTAGAAATATTAACTATTTCTGAACAGGATGGAACTAGGTTGCGTGCAACTGTCTCAGAATTCGGGCCAACATTATTGTCACGTATTTTGAATTTATCTGAAACGCAAAGCGGAATAGTTGCTGTACTATTTAAATATTGTGATGACAAGAAATTGCCATTATTAGATCTAAAAGATTTTAAAAAAGTATTGCAATTTGCTACGAATGATGGAAGAAAAGAGTTGGAAGAAGAATATGGAAGGATTTCTACGGCTTCAACAGGTTCTATTTTGAGAAAAATTATAGAGATAGAGCAACAAGGGGGAGATTTATTTTTTGGAGAGCGGTCATTTGAAATAAAAGATTTAACACGAATAGATGAAAATGGTAGAGGAATGATATCTGTTTTAAGACTCACAGATATTCAAGATAAGCCAAAGTTATTTTCAACGTTTATGTTACAGTTATTAGCAGAAATTTATTCAACACTTCCAGAACAAGGAGATAGTGATCAACCTGAGTTAGTTTTGTTTATAGATGAAGCGCATTTAGTATTTAAAGAGGCTTCTAAGGCTTTATTAGGCCAGATCGAGAGTATTGTAAAATTGATTCGTTCTAAAGGAGTAGGAGTCTATTTCGTGACTCAAAATCCTAAAGATATTCCTTCTTCGGTATTATCACAATTAGGATTAAAAATACAGCATGCTTTAAGGGCTTTTACTGCAAATGACAGAAAAGCTATAAAATTAGCCGCAGAGAATTATCCGGATTCTGAATATTATGATACTGCAGAAGTATTAACAAAATTAGGAATTGGAGAAGCATTAGTTTCATCATTAAATGAAAAAGGGATTCCAACTCCATTGGCAAGAACTATGCTGCGTGCTCCAATGAGTAGAATGGATGTGTTGACACCAAAGGAATTAAAAACTCAAATTGCATTATCTGAGATTGCTGAGAAATACAATGAAGTATTGGATAGAAAGAGTGCCTATGAAATATTGAATGGTAAGATTGATAAGATTTATAAACTTGAAGAGAAAGCAGCCGTTGCAAAACAAAAAGAAAATACTAGAAAGTCTTCTACAAGAAGGAGTACAAGAATGAACCCTATTGTAAAGGTTTTAACGAGTGCAACTTTTATCAGAGGAATTTTAGGTGTTTTAAAAAAAATGATAAAATAGTTTTATAAACTATTTTAGATTTTAAACAACAAAAGTTAAACAGAAGAGTTACTGTATTGGTTAACTATAATTTATTTAAACTTGAAAAACATATATAAACTTACAATTATACTTTTCATTTCATTATTATTTGTGAAATGTTCTAAAGAGAATCAATTTTTGATTGGTAAAAACAGGGTAGGAGTTATCTCAAATCAACATACAATTGCTGATATCGATGAATTGTATAGTAAAGATTCTTTAGTAGTTCGATTAAGCGAAGGTGAACTAGGAGGTGAAGACACAAAGTATATTCAGGAAGATGATAAATACTTAGTCTATTCTAAAGAGGGAAAACATTTAGTAACGATTGTTCCAAAAAAGCAACATGATTCTACTTCACAGATCAAATATGTTGAAGTAATGGATTCGCAATTTAAAACAGAAAAGAACGTGTCACTTCAAACACCATTTAAAGAAATCAACTTAAATTATATGATCAATAAAGTGGAAACCTCTTTGTCTTCAGCTACTTTATATATAGATGAACTAAATGCAACTTTGTCTATGCGAAAAAAAGATATTGGTGTAAATGAGTATAGTCAACAGAAAGTGGTTTTGGAACAAATCCCTGATTTAGCAAAGATTAATCACTTTACAATTTGGTTCGATTAAGATGGCTAAAAAATTCCATATTCAAAATACGCCTTTTATTGTTCCAACAACTGATGGGAAACTGATCGAAGAACACTTTGGGTTAGCAAGTGTCAACTCTGAGATAAGCATAGCAAGGATGATCGCACCACCTAATTGGAGTGAGCCTTTTCAGACTCCAGAGTTTGATGAGTACACAGTTATTATTAGAGGTCAAAAGCAATTTGTTATTGACGGTGAAACGATTGTTTTAAAGACTGGAGAATCTATTAAAATTCTAAAGGGGACAAGGGTTCAATATTCAAACCCTTTTGAATCTGAATGTGAATATATTGCTATTTGCATGCCTGCATTTTCAATAGATAAAGTTCATAGAGAGGAATAAAGAAATGACACTAAGTTTATCAAAAAATGTATGTGTTAGAAAAGACTAATAATTACATTAAATGTTAATTGGATAACAATTTTTTTATTTTATCTTGGGCAAGAATTTTTTACAATAATTATTCTATTAAAATGATTACTTTACAATGAGTTTTGACAATCCTTTAGTTTATGGTGTTCCATGTTTTCTTGCATTTATTTTATTAGAATTAGTTTATAGTAGACACGATGACGATCATCATTCTTTATATGATTGGAAAGAGTTGAAAGCGAGTTTGTTAATGGGGATAGGTTCTTCAATTTTGGCTCCATTGATTAAAATTGTTACTGTAGCATTATTATTTAATTTTATTTATGATGCTTTTAATCCACTTGTAGATGGAGTTCATGTGAATATTATGGGCTGGAACTCTTTTGGTTATGCTTGGTATGTGTGGTTATTGTGTCAATTAGCGGATGATTTTAGTTATTACTGGTTTCATCGTCAAAATCATAATATACGTTTTTTATGGGCTGCTCATGTTGTTCATCACTCATCAGATAATTTTAATTTAGGTACAGCAGTTAGAAACGGTTGGTTTACAATTATATATAAACCTTTATTTTATATGTGGATGCCAGCAATCGGGTTTCCAGTTGGAATGATAATATTTTGCTTAGGAATAGAGGCACTGTGGCAATTTCAATTGCATACAGTTTATGTTCCTAAAATGGGGTTTATAGAAAAGATATTTAATACACATACAATGCATCAAGTACACCATGCTAGAAATGAAGAATATATGGACAAGAACCATGGAGGTTTTTTAAATATTTTCGACAAAATGTTTGGTACATGGAAAGAACTAGATGAAACTATTGAAATTGAATATGGAGTGACACATGAACCAAATTCATATAATCCTTTAGTAATTCTTACACATGAATACAAAGATATTTGGCGAGACATGAAGAAGTCTCCAAATTGGTATCATAAGTTTATGTATGCTTTTGCGCCTCCTGGATGGAGCCATGACGGAAGTACGTTAACTATAAAACAATCGCGAAAACAGCAAAAGAAGGAATCTAATTAGAGGTTGTTTTTACAGGCCATTAATGTGTTTTTTAAAAGCATAGCAATAGTCATAGGCCCAACTCCTCCTGGAACTGGTGTAATAAATGCAGCTTTTTTTGAAACTTCATTAAAATCTACATCACCAAGTAAACGGTAACCACTTTTTTTGCGAGAATCTGGTACACGAGTAATTCCAACATCAATAACAGTAACATTATCTTTTACCATATCAGCTTTTAGAAATTCAGGAATTCCTAATGCTGCGATAATGATATCCGCCTGTAAAGTGATTTCTTTTAAATTTTGAGTCCTACTATGTGTGATTGTAACAGTGGCATTTCCTACTTTCCTTTTTTGAGATAATAAAATACTCATTGGACTTCCAACAATATGACTACGCCCAATTACAACTACATGTTTTCCAGAAGTCTCAACATTGTATCTATCCAATAATTCTAAAATACCACAAGGTGTTGCAGAAATAAAAGTAGGTAAGTTCAGTGCCATTTTGCCAACATTAGTTGGATGAAATCCATCAACATCTTTATCTGGATCGATAGCCATTATTATTTTTTGTTCGTCGATATGAGAAGGTAAAGGAAGTTGTACAATGAAGCCGTCTATATCATTATCAACATTTAAAATATTGATTTCATTTAGTAATTCTTCTTCTGTTGTATTTTCTGGTAAACGAATTAAAGAAGATTCAAAACCTACACGTTCACATGCTTTCACTTTGGCATTTACATAGGTTATACTCGCTCCGTCACTACCTACAATTACTGCAGCTAAATGTGGAATAATATTTTCTCTTCTTTTTAATTCAGCAACTTCTAAAGCGATTTCTTCTTTAATATCTGCAGATGTTTTTTTACCGTCTAGAATTATCATTATTTTTTTAATTTGTAAATTAGTATATATATGCCCTTACTATTAAATTGTTGTATTATAGAATAGTTATTATCTAACTCTACATATTCATCTTCATTTAGATTAAAAACATTAGAAAACAATACATATTCATTTTTACCTGTATACACCTCAAATGAGCGCAAATCTCCATTCAAACTTATATTATCAAGAGTCGTTGAATTAGGGAAAAACGTACCAACTTTTTCAATATTTATTTTATTGCTATCTAGATATGATATTGCGTCTATTCTTAATTTATGATAGGGAAGGTGAGCTAATGTCGCATCCCATCCTTGTGCAATCTCCTTTGGATAGA
>CAWVTS010000191.1:0-4597 GCA_963933045.1 uncultured Lutibacter sp.
CAAAGTCAATTTTTCTATTACTCTTACTTTGGTTAAACCTATAAGTGAATGATAAAATGATATCAGGGTTGTTATTTTTTATGACACTTTTTGAGAAATAATTTGTGTCAAAACGATCTCTTTTTGTTTGGTTGGAATTTAATACATCACTTACATTTAAACTCAATGTTGCTTTCCTGTCAAACAAATCTTTACTTGCGCTAAAATTAGCATATGTAAATGCTTTTCTAGTAGATATAGGGCCTTTAGAAATTAGTTTATGTACTATATTTGTTTGAAATTTTAAACTTTTCGCTAACTTTAATTGAGTCAGCAATTTTAAAGTTCCATTTAAATTTTTATAATTATAATCAATAGTAACAGGCTGACCTAGTGTATTGGTTGTTTCAAAAACACCGTGTTGATCAAAATTGTATATAGTAGAATTAAATGTAAAGTTTAATTGATTATTTACCCTATAAGAAGTTGTTAAATCAATACCATAATAATTAACATGACCTACATTTTGTGGTGTTGTAATTAATTTATGAATGCCATCTATCTCTTCTCCAGTTTCATAAGTTACATCTTGCCAATAATCATTAAATTTATTATAGAAGAGAGACGGTATAATTGTAATTTTTTCATTAGAATAGGTATAATCTAAACTATAAGAATCTAGATACACTGGTTTTAATAATTCATTACCTACATAAGATGAAGTTTCACTAAATTTCTCTTCAAATGGCTGTAATCTTTCAAATCCAGCTCTCCAAATATTTTTACTATAACTTAAACTTATTGACTTTTTATCATTTATAGTGTATTGTAAATAACCAGATGGAAAAAAATCATTTAGATTGTTTATTTGTGTGCTATTTAAATTTAAATTATCAATTGTAGCCTCAGAGAATTCTCCACGAAGTCCTAAACCAACATATAACTTATCGCTTTCGTATTCAACATCAATAAAAGCTCCATGAACATCTCTGCTAAAATCAATATTTCTACTTGTTGTACTATTTCTATACGGGATTTTACCAAAATCACCATTATAGCCTATGGTATAAAAAGTGTTTTTAGTTATTGGGCTTTTATAGTTTATATCAAATTCAGTATTTGTTAATTTGTTTTTTTGTGAAAAAATTTCACTTGTATAGTTCACATCAGTATTTGAAATATTATTTAATACAGCTTCTGTATCATTCGTGTATCTCACAAAAGCATTCAAACTACGACCTTCTTTTGTAAATTGATGGTTAACTTCTGCTAATAATTCAACGATTTCATCATTAAAATCCCTTGAATTATCTCTTTTGTTAAATGAAGTCTGCGACATGCTAGGATCAAAAATAGTTGAATTGGTTTCAGTTTCACTCCTATGATTCAAATTGGCATAGTTTATAGAAGTTGTAAGAACTGTGCTTTTTGATAAATCAAAATCCGCACCAATTGTTGTGTTAAGACTATTATTATTACTTTCAAATTCACTTTGCTCTTCTAAAAAAGCAGTAGTCATTCCTCCAGGGAAATATTCGTTTTCTGCATTAGAAAGTCTAATTGTATTTCTATGCGAGTACGAAGTGTTTGTGTAAAAATTTACACCTTTAGATTTGTGGTTTAATGTCAATAAACCTCCATAAAGATCTCTATATCCAATAGAACCTGTAATAGAGGCATTTAGACCTTCGTCAACACCTTTTTTTAGTATGATATTGATAATTGATTTATAAGATGATTTGTATTGTGCCCCTGGACTTGTAATTACTTCAACCTTTTCAACAGCTCCTGCAGGTAAAGATTTTAAGGCGTCTGTTTTTGATAATGATGAAGTTTTACCATTAATCATTACGGTTGCTTCTTGACCTCTTATATTTGGAATTCCATTATTAACTATAACAGAAGGGATATTGCCTAGTATATCTGAAACCATACTACCTTGTGCGGCAACATCTTTGGTTACATTGTAGATTAATTTTTTTGGTTTTAACTCAATAGTTTTTTTCTCTCCTATAATTTTAATATCTTCTAGTAGTTCAGTATCCTCACTCAATTCAATTGAGCCATAATGCACATTATTGACAATATCTTGAGATTTAAAAATTTTGGTTTTGTAGGCTAGGTATTCTACAGTTATAGTATACTTGCCTTTAGCGACAGATATTTCAAAATTACCTTTATGGTTGGTAATAGCACCAATAATCTGGCTACTTCCTTTAGGGTTGAAAGTGATTGTTGCGTATTCTAGCGCATCACCATTTTCTGCATCAATAACTTTTCCTGTTATGGTGTAGTTTGTTGTTTCTTGAGATTGTACATGTAAAGCACAAAACAAGAAGCAAAATATTAACAATACTCTCTTCATTTATTTAAAGTAGGTTTTTTTCTATAGCAACTTAGAATATTCCACAGTAACAAATATATGAAAATATACTAAGAATATCCATTTATTGCAAAAAACTTACCGTTTATTTAATAAAAAATACCGTTTATCTTTTGTAAAAATCATAAGTACCTGTAAATTAAGTGATAACGTTAAGTTTCTTTAAATCGCTTTTTAGTTGTTCTGGTGATTTAAAATGGATTGAGTGTATACCATTCCTAGAGGATCCTAAAGTATTCTCAAAATTGTCGTCAATAAAAACTGAATTTTCTGGAATTATTGAATAACGCTTTAGTATCAATTGATAAATATCATCAAAAGGCTTTCTAGTATTTTCCTGTCCAGAAACAACAACGCCTTCAAAGTCATTAAAGAAAGGAAATAACTGTTTTCCTAATTCCCATTTTTCTGCACTCCAATTAGTAAGTGCATAGACTTTATAATTTTTATCTGCAATTAACTTTTGTTGAATTTTTACAGATTCTTGTATAAGACCACTAAACATTTCGTCCCACCTTTCGTAAAACATGTTGATGAATTTCTCATAATCAGGGAATTCAGCAATTTTGAGTGCGTTTGCTTCTTCAATTGTTCTTCCAGCATCTTGCTCAATATTCCAATCAGAAGTACAGACATTATTTAAAAACCATTCTACTTCTTCTTGTGAGTCGAATATCTTTTCATAAAGATATTTTGGATTCCAATCTACTAGTACGCCACCTAAATCAAAAATTATTGTATCTATTTTAGAGTTCATCACTTTCTTTTTTTTGTCCGTTTAGCATTAAAAATGCTTTTAAAAATTCATCAATATCTCCATTCATTACAGCATCTACATTACCTGTTTCATGAGCAGTACGAACGTCTTTAACTAATTTATATGGATGCATTACATAATTTCGAATTTGACTTCCCCATTCAATTTTCATTTTTCCAGCTTCAATTTCCCCTCTTGCTTCTTGTTGTTTTTTTAGTTCAATTTCATATAATTGAGATTTTAACATTTGCATTGCTCTATTTCTATTATCATGTTGAGATCGAGTTTCTGAACATGATATTTTAATCCCTGAAGGTTTGTGAGTCAATTGTACTTTGGTCTCAACTTTATTTACATTTTGTCCTCCAGCACCACTAGAACGAGAAGTAACAATTTCTATATCAGCAGGGTTTATTTTTATTTCTATGCTATCATCCACCAAAGGATATACATACACTGACGCAAAACTTGTGTGACGCTTGGCATTGCTGTCGAAAGGTGATATCCTAACAAGTCTATGAACACCATTTTCTCCTTTTAAATATCCAAAGGCGAAATCACCTTCAATTTCTAAAGTTACTGTTTTTATTCCTGCCGCATCTCCTTCTTGGTAGTTTAATTCTCTTAATTTAAAACCTTGTTTTTCAGACCACATCATATACATACGCATCAGCATAGCAGCCCAATCACAACTTTCAGTTCCACCAGCTCCTGCAGTAATTTGGAGTACAGCACTTAAATTATCGCCTTCTTCTGAAAGCATATTTCTAAATTCAATGTCTTCTAAAAGTTTAATGGTTTTTGTATATCGCTCCATCACCTCTTCATTAGTAGCCATTTCATCTTTATAAAACTCAAAAACAACTTCAAGATCATCTCTAAAAGTTGAAACTAAATTATATTCTTCTAGCCACTTTTTTTTAACCCTTAAAACCTTCATGAAGGCTTCAGCATCTTTCGGATTACTCCAAAAGTTTGGATTGGCAGTTTGTTCTTCATCATTAGAAACTTCAATTAACTTTTTACCTATATCCAAATAGATTTTTAATTTTGCAATTCGTTCTGAAATATCTTTTAAATGGTCATTTGTAATCATCTAACAAAAATAAGATAAAATATTAGTTAGTTATTTTATTAAGTGTCAAAAATGTCATAGTTATTTTATAATTTTATAAAAACTTTTTTAATGATGAAAAAAATTACTTTTCTACTGATTTTATTACTTACGATTTCAAATACATATGCGCAATTTCTTAAAGATAAAGATGGAGTTTCTAAACAAGAAGGCTATATTTCTTTTTATTATGATGATACTGAAGATAAGGTTTTTTTAGAAATTGATAAATTGAATCACGAATTTCTCTATGTCAATGCTTTATCTGAAGGATTAGGTTCTAATGATATTGGACTAGATAGAGGTCAGTTAGGGAATGGAGTTGTTGTAAAGTTTGAAAAAGCGGGTAATAAATTGTTGTTGA
>CAWVTS010000192.1:0-4596 GCA_963933045.1 uncultured Lutibacter sp.
GATGACTTTGATTCTACCGCTGCTATAATTTTCTCAAACTCATCTTTGGTTAAAATCAAATTATCACCTGTAAGCACTTGTTTTCTAACACAATTTTTAAATGGATTCTTGATGTCTAACTCTTCGATTTCAATCAAGAATTTATAGAATGAAGTTATACTCGTTAAAACCTTATTGAAGGTTTTTGGATGAGGTCTTCTAAAACAGATGTCTCAGCTGACAGTTGAATTGTTAAAGTGCTCTGATTATTAATTGTAACCTCTTTATTTGTGAATCCAAGATAAGAGATTACCAAAGTGGCATTTTCGTCTGTTACTTCAATAGAAAAATTACCATCAAAATCAGTTTGTACTCCATTATCTGTCCCTTTTTCAACCACAGACGCTCCTGGAAGAGGTTGGCCTGATTCATCGGTAACAATCCCGCTTATTGGATATTGAGATAACACATTATTTGAAGTAAATCCAAAAATTGATGTAAAGAACAAAAAAATAAAGGTTCTCATAATGACAATTAGCAACTTCCTTCTTAAACATGAAGGAATATTGTTCAATTTAATTTTCATAAATTTGATTTTTATTAATTGGTTAACATTTAATTAATTAATACTTAAAAATGGGGATTGAGTCTTATACTTTGGTCGGTCTAAACTTGGTTCCCTTCTTTTTTTTATATAATTTGTCTTTGTTTTATTTCATAATTGTAAATTTTTTAAGTTTTATTAATTTATTTATAAGGGGAAACCATTATTTCTCCCAGATCTTCTCCATTTCTTCCAATGTTTTCCCTTTGGTTTCTGGAACATATTTCCATACTAGTAACATAGCCAATACAGACATGGCGCCATAAATCCAGTATGCAAATCCGTGATTGAATTTCTCTAATAAAAAGGTGTTTTTATCCATTATAGGAAAGGTCCATGACACTAAGTAATTTGAAATCCATTGCGCTGCTACTGCTAATGCCATAGCACGACCTCTAATTTTATTGGGAAACATTTCTGACAATAAGACCCAAACTACAGGTCCCCAGCTCATTGCGAAACATGCTACATAAAGCAACATAAACACCAATGCCATTATACCTAAGGTTTCTGTAAAAAAAGTTGTTCCTAATGCAAACATCGAAATAGCCATTCCTAAGGCACCAATGATCATGAGTGGTTTTCTTCCAAATTTATCAACGGTTAATATGGCTAATACTGTAAATATTAACAGAACTGCCCCAACAACAATGGTTTGTAATAAAGACGCATCCGTTCCTGAACCCATATTTTTAAAAATTTCGGGCGCATAATATAATACTACATTAATACCTACAAACTGTTGGAATACCGATAATAATATACCTAAAACAATCACAGAGGTTCCAAATGAAAATAGTTTTCCTGAATGACTGAATAATGTATTTTGAATATCTGTTAATATTCTTTTTCCTTCATCAAGTCCGTTCACCTTAATTAAAACGTCTAACGCTTTTTCTGGTAGTGATTTTAAAACTAATGAACGGGGTGTGTCTGGAACAAAGAATAGCATTATTAAAAATAGGCCTGCTGGTATGGTTTCGGAGGCAAACATCCAACGCCAGCCTAATGTATTTAGCCAAGAATCATCTCCTTGTTTTGCTATATAATAGTTTACAAAATAAACAATGAGCATCCCAAAAACAATAGCGAATTGATTCATGGATACCAACCTACCTCTTACTTTTGCTGGAGCTATTTCAGCTATGTAGAGTGGTGACAGCATAGAAGCTAAACCTACGCCAATACCACCAATAATTCTATATACTATAAATATATAGATAAATGTATGGTCAGCTTTCCCTACAGGTTTTAAAAATATTTCGGGCATTGCAGATCCTAAAGCCGATATAAAAAATAATATGGCTGCTAATATTAATCCATTTTTACGTCCCATTTTTTTACTAATAATTCCGCCTGAAATGCCACCAATGATACATCCAATAAGGGCACTTGACACAACAAATCCCAATCGAGCATTTGCTCCCATTTCATCTAAACCAAAGGGTAGAACAAAAAAACTTTCTAAAGAACTTACAGTTCCTGAAATTACCGCCGTATCATATCCAAAGAGAAGCCCTCCAAGCGTAGCTACTATGGTTAATTTTAATAAATAATTAGAATTTGTTGTTGCTCCCATAATATCAAATTATATGTATTGGTTTATAATGTTTTCAAATAACTCTTGTTTACCACTTTTTAATTGCAGTTCACCATTTTCCTTCGCCATCATATATAAGTCTTGTAAACCTAACTTTCCATTTTCAAAATCTTTTCCTTTGCCTGAATCAAAAGAACTATATCTTTCTTGTCTCAATTTATCATACGGTGAAGATGTAATGATTTTATTTGCAATTAATAAAGCACGTGCAAAGGTATCAGCACCTCCAATGTGGGCATGAAACACATCTTCCATATCTGTCGAGTTTCTTCTGATTTTAGCGTCAAAATTAACACCACCACCTTGTAAACCACCAGCTTTTAAAAAAACTAACATTGCCTCTGTTGTTTCTTGAATATTATTTGGAAACTGATCGGTATCCCATCCATTTTGATAATCACCTCTATTCGCGTCTAAACTTCCTAGCATATTAGCTTTTGCAGCTGTTTCTATTTCATGTTGAAACGTGTGCTGTGCCAATGTAGCATGATTGACTTCTATGTTGATTTTGAAATCTTTGTCTAATCCGTGCTCACGTAAAAACCCAATTGCCGTTGCACTATCAAAATCATATTGATGTTTCATTGGCTCCATCGGTTTTGGCTCAATAAAGAAGTTTCCTTTAAATCCTTGTGCTCTTGCATAATCTCTTGCCATTCTTAAAAAATGTCCCATATGGTCTAACTCACGCCCCATATCTGTATTTAATAAAGACATATAACCTTCACGACCACCCCAGAACACATAGTTTTCTCCTCCTAATTTTATGGTTGCATCTAAGGCCAATTTAATTTGACCTCCAGCTCTTGCTACGACATCAAAATTGGGATTAGTTGCTGCGCCATTCATATACCGTGGATTAGAAAAGCAGTTGGCTGTTCCCCATAATAATTTTACTCCACTTTCTGACTGCTTACCTTTTACGTAATCTGTAATAGTTGCCAATCTGTTTTCTGATTCTGAAAAATTTTTGCCTTCTTGAATTAAATCAAAATCGTGAAAACAATAGTATCCGAACCCCATTTTCGTGATGAATTCAAAAGCAGCATCCGCTTTATCTTTAGCTGCTTGGATGGGGTCTGAAGATTTATCCCATGCAAAGTTTTGAGTTCCTGGTCCAAATGGATCGCCCCCTTGTCCGCAGAACGTATGCCAATACGCTATTGAAAATTTAAAATGATCACGCATAGTTTTTCCTGCCACTACTTGATCTGGATTGTAATATTTAAATGCGAATGGATTGTCTGATGTCGCACCTTCAAACTTGATATCTCCGATGCCTTTAAAATACTCTTTGTGTCCTATAATTGCCATGTCAAAAATTATTTTATTTGTTTATTCGTTAAGTTGTTTATTCGTTAAGTTGTTTATTCGTTAAGTTGTTTATTCGTTAAGTTGTTTATCTGTTATTTACTATTAGCTCTAACTCTTTCTTCCAGTTTTGATAAGCTTTTAAATAAGCGGCTTTGTCTTTGAAGGGCAGATAGGTCGTCACATGGTCATTATCCATGATTGATTTCCCAAAATTTTCAAAGTCGCCTTTATGTAAATCTGCCGCACGTGCTGCACCGATAGCACCCGTGGTATTGTATATTTCTATTTCTTGCCCTATTAGTGTTGCTATGGTATTTGCGAAAATTTCTGAACGGAACAGATTATCGTTGCCTGCTCTTATCACTTTAGCCTTAATACCATCTGATTTTAACAAATCTATTCCATAAACAAATGAAAAAGCAATGCCTTCTAACGCTGCCCTGCACATATGCCCTTTGTGGTGATTGTTTAAATTTAAATTGGCGATTCTAGTGCCTATTTCTTTATTGTTTAGCATACGTTCAGCTCCATTTCCGAAAGGTATTAAGCATACACCATCAGATCCCACTGGAATTTCTGAAGCCAAAGTATTCATAGCTTCATAGGAACTCACGGCTAAGTTGTTTAAAAGCCAACGGTATTGAATACCTGCTCCATTAATACACAATAATTTACCTATTCTAGGGTCTGTTCCTTTTTTATAGTTGACATGTGCAAAATTATTGACTCTCGCACTTTCTTTTACAGAAAGACTATTGGTTACCGCATAAACGACTCCTGATGTACCTCCTGAAGCTGCAACTTCTCCTGGGTTAAAGACGTTTAAGGATAATGCATTGTTGGGTTGATCTCCTGCCCTGTAATAAATTGGTGTTCCTGAGGCTAAACCGCTGTCTTTCTCTCCTTTTTTATCTACTACGGATTGCAGCCCAAAGGTTTCCACGATATCTGGAACCAAGGCTTTATCTATACCGTAATGGTCTAACAGAAAATCTGCTATTGAATCTTTTTTAAAATCCCAAAAAATGCCTTCGGATAAGCCAGTGTATAACGTCAGCAAAAAGTGAACTAGTTATCACTTTAATATAAGAGAGAGGTT
>CAWVTS010000193.1:0-4594 GCA_963933045.1 uncultured Lutibacter sp.
AAAGATAATTTCAAAATTCCATTTTGCCAACTAGACTGTAAACTTGAGTTTCCTTTAAAACGCAATCCTACTTTGTACCACTCGATACCATTGTAAAAAACTGAACCTGGAACAAAAACTGGATCTTCGTCTGAAAATAAACCTCCAGGTCCAGGTCCAGGTCCACCGCCAACACCAAAAGTTCCATAAAGGTCGGTCATATCAGCCAACATTTCACTCCAATTATCTTCTGAAATAACAAAATCTAATCTTTTTACAGTATTGTCTTCAAAAACTTCATCAAAATTTGGGTCAACATCTTTAGTATGTGTTTCAGTTGTCCAATCTGGAGTTTCAAAATCTGCATCATCAACTACTGTTGAATTATCATCTGTATCAGTATTATTTAAAACATAGCCATCTGGTTGACCACAAGCTTCTTGACTAACATCTGAATTTCCTAATCCATCTCCATCTAAATCTTGATACCATGTGGATGTTGTACAAGGAACATCTTCATCATTATCATTACAAGAATTGAATGTGAAAATTGAAACTCCAAATAATACTATTATAAAAAGGGAATTGATATTTTTCTTTATGATTTTCATGTGTATACTTTTAAGTATTATTTATTTTCTTTCTTTTCTTTTTGGCTTAGGTGCTTTTTCAAATTCTTTTTTTGAAATAAAATCATCTTCATTTGTATCAATTTTTTTAAAATCGTTTTTCAAAGGTCCTTTAATTTCTTTTTTAGAAAGTTTACCATCTTTATTAGCATCCATTTTTTTCAATAGTTCTTTAAATGTAGGCGGCTTTTTACCTCGTTCTTGTCTATCTGAAGATTGCGCATTTACACTTAGTGCAAACAGAAAAACTAGTATTCCTAGTACAACTTTTGCTTTTGACATGTTACTTTTCATTTTTTTTGAATATTTTTTAGTTACATACTTTTAGATTTGATTACACATATAAACTTGTGTGTACTTATGTTAAAAAAACCTTAAAAAAAAGACTTTCATTAATTGAAAGTCTTTATAAGTCTGAATAAATTAATTTCTTCTTGGAGGCTTCGGTCTATTTCTTTGATCGCCATGAAGTGCATCTTTCATAATTTCATCAAAATATTTTTTTTGTTTTTCATTACAAATGGATTGAATCTTTCTAAAGTGATTAAAAACTTCTAAATCCTTTTCTTTTTCATTATTACCAATCAAAGTCGCTATAGAATCAATTTTACTTTTGCTAATAGACATATTCGAAATATTATCAAACAACCCATCTTTCAACTCTTTTAAATCATCAGAAATTGTTCTCATTCTTTTTTTATGAGAGTTACTTAATTCACCAAACTTGTCTAATTGGGTATCATTAAAATTTAATTGTTTTGCAATAAAATTTGACGGTCCTTGAGGACCTCTAGGTCCTTTCATATGAGGTTTTCCAATATAGTTAAACAAGAAGAAACCATTAACTATAATTAAGAATGTCAATAAAATATATAAAAGTAAGTTTTTCTTCATAGTAATTGTATTTAATCAAATATTGAGTTTTCTGCATCAGATTGTAAACCATATGTTGTTCCAAAACTACGTACATTATCATTATATGCATCTGCTTGTAATTCAGTAAACGCTAATAGATTTAATACAATTACACAAACTAATGTTGCGAGTTGAAACTTTGGTGTAAACCAAAACCAAATATATTTCTCTTCCTTTTCTTGGGGAAATATACGTTTCATTACTTTCTCTTTAAAAAAAGGAGGTACATCAACTTCTTTGACACTATCGAGAGCATCAAAAGTAGCATCAATATTATGCTGTACATTTTTATTTATTTTCATCCTGTTTATTTAGATGCTATAATTTTTAAAAACTTGTGTCACTGTTCGTTTTTATAAAAATTTTCTAGTAATTTCTGTAAATTTTTCTTTGCCCTAAACATTAAAGACTCTACAGAAGAAACGCTCTTTTTTATAATTTCACTAATTTCTTTATAACTCTTTCCATCAATTTTATGTAACGTGAATACGACTCTTTGAATTTCTGGCAATTGATTAATTGCATGAAACAAGGTTTCATTTCTTTCTTTATTCTCTAAAACTATTCCTGGATGATTAAACTCCGTAAAATAAGAAGTTTTATCCATTGGAATTTCATTTCCTAAAATAGATTGCATAAAAGCAAATCGTTTTTTAGTATTCTTTTTTCTAATGAATTCCAAACATTTATTGGTTGTGATTCTATATATCCAAGTTGATAGTTTAGAATCTCCTTTAAATTTATGTATAGAATTAAATACTTCAATAAATACTTCCTGTGCAATATCTTCTGCATCTTCTTTATTGGGCACAAAAGATATACACGTAGCAAATACCTTTTGCTGATAGTCATCAATTAATTGACTATAAGCACTTTGTTTTCCAGATTGTAATTCAAGTATAAATGTATTCTCTTGCAAATTGATTTAAGTACTTTTACTTATTAAATATAACTACAAGTGATTTTATTTTTGGATCATCACTATTTTTTGATGATAAAACTAAAATCTCCTTTCAATGAAATTCCTAAGCCTAAAACTATTCTATTAATATAGTTAAAATAACTCAACACTTGATTTACCTCTAATATTTCACCATCAGAAAACCAGTTGAATTCATCAAATCTACATCATTCTTTGAACTATCTTTTATAGTCAATGTTATTTTTTTTTGCATCTACAAACCTGTTGAAGTACTTATCGTCAAAAAAAATTAATTGCCTTTTAATAAGTTAATACTTACCGTTGCTATATCGCTATTAGGAAATTTTGTGAAATATTCTGAATCTGGAAAAAGTCCAGCCTCACTTGCAATTCTATTAAACACATCAATTTCAATAATATATTGATCAGAATACCCATGTGTTGCGTCATAAGCCGTTACAGCTGTTCTTCCAATATTTCTTGATGCTAATTTTGAATTTATGGTGTGCAATTCGATAATTAATAGTCCAAATTGTTCTACATAAGGTTTCCATTTATTTAAATGCTCTAATAAAGAATCTTCAACTAAATTATTGCTGATTCGTTTTCCTTTATCTACAAATGAACCTGATGAAGTGCTAATTCTTTTTGTGATATTTTTCGGCATTTCCCAAATTCGATTGTGATCTAAAAAAGTACGTACATTCAACAAATCTCTAAGTTCTATATTATAATAGTCTTTTAAATCTATCGCCAATAAATCTGGTCTTCCAATATCTCCCCAAATAACTTTTGCCCAAATATCAGATTTTATCAAATTGGCTCTAGTAACTTTTAATGCTGCTTGATTAAAATCTGCACCAACTAATAATAATGGATGTTCATCTAACATTTTACCTCTTAATGTTTGATGTTCAATTACATCAAAAATATGTTTTATAAATGTACCATTTCCACAACCCATATCCAAGATTCCTTTTGGTTGTTCATTAATAGGCTTGTTGAACAATTTGATAATGATTGCGTCTATCACCTTAAAATATGTAGAATGCGCTCCACCACTTCCCCAAACATTCATTTTTCTATCCACATGCTTTTCTTCATCATTTATAGAATCTGTTTTTAAAACTAGAGGATTTCCGAAAATCAATTCATCCAAATGTAAAAAGGTAGGTAAATAAGAAACAGTAACACCATAAGCACTTGATCGTTTTGCAAAAAACAAACCTTTATTACTAAACTTATACGTTTCTTTCTTTTTTGTAAACCATCCTAAATATGTCAAGAAATCGAGAATTTTCTTAAAGCTCTCTGGGTTTTTATGATACTCTTGAGCTCTAAATGAAGCTTCCATAAAATATTTATGAAACAAACCTCTAACACCCAATAAAACAATTATTGGAGCAATAATGACACCTTCGATATGTTTTAAAATTTGATATTCAATGGCGCCTTCATTGACAACAGTTATTCCAAAGTTGGTTTTATATTTTTTAAAAATGCGCTCTAAAACAATAAAAGCATCAGAGCCAATTCTTTCTTCTGGAAATTTCACTGAATAATTAAGTAAATTCACACAATCTTCATATAAAGGTATCAATTCAAAAGCCTTTTGACTTTCTCCATTTATTTCAAAGAAAATTTCATCAGTAGAATTATCGACATGTTGGTCAAGCCAACCTTGAGAACATATAATTCGAAGTGCCACATTTAAGTAACCTTCATTTGCTTTAAAGTGAGTTGTTAAATCTTCTAAAGAAACCTTTTTATTCTTTAGAAGATACTCAAAAACCCCCTTTTTATGAAGACTAAATGCTGTTGTAGAAGTTGCAATACCGTCAAGATGCCTGAAGATAGTTCCGCGAAAAGTTATTTTATCAAGTTTAGATAGCATAATAGTTAGATAATGTTTAAAGATATAAAAAACAATCATAGTATTTTATTTTTAAATATATTTGACCTAGAATCTAACTACACAAAATTATGATCGAGAATATTTTCACTTTATTTATGCTTATCCTTTTACAAGCCGTTTTAGGGTTTGACAATTTATTATATATATCCTTAGAATCTCAAAGAGCACCTAAAGACAAACAAAAGTATGTTCGAAAATTAGGAATAGGATTGGCTGTAGCTTTAAGAATTATAA
>CAWVTS010000194.1:0-4574 GCA_963933045.1 uncultured Lutibacter sp.
TTGATATTGTTGCTAATTGGACTGAGAAATTAGCTAAAATGGGCGTGAAAATTTTGTCACTTTCAGATACTATTGGAGTTGCTGATGGAGAAACCATTTCGTATTTGTTTTCCAACTTAATTCCACAATATCCTAAAATTGAATTTGGAGCGCATTTACATACTACACCTACAACTTGGCATGAAAAAGTAGATGCAGCATATAGATCCGGATGCTTGCGTTTTGATGGAGCAATCAGAGGTTACGGAGGTTGTCCTATGGCAAAAGATGATTTGACAGGTAATATGCCAACAGAGAAGTTGCTTTCTTATTTTACTGCTCAAAAGGCAAATACGAATATAAATTCTTTGACTTTTGAAAGTGCTTATAATATCGCTTTAGAAGTATTTTAATTTCTTTCACATTAGTGTAATTTACAAGTTGTATACAGTAAAAAAAAACAAATCAAAAGATTTTTTTTTCAAGGAGTGTATTGAGACGCTATAATGATTAAAAGAACATAAAATTTGGAAGTGTATTTATGTGAAATTTCAATGATTTCGTTTAATTATTTGGACTACCTAAAGTTGAACTTTTAGCATCGTATTGCAATTAAAAATAATAAATAGTAAAGACCTTGCTGAATATGGAATTAGTTGTATATTTGCACCCTTTAAAAGTAAACTTAAAATCGATAAATATGAATCATTACGAAACTGTTTTCATTTTGAATCCCGTTTTATCTGAAACTCAGATAAAGGAAGCAGTAAAGAAGTTCGAGGACTATCTTGTTTCCAAAGGTGCCGAAATGATACACAAAGAAGATTGGGGCTTAAAGAAATTAGCATACCCGATCCAACACAAAAAAAGTGGTTTTTACCATTTATTTGAATTCAAAATGGCAGGTGAAGAAATCACTGCATTTGAACTAGAATTCAGAAGAGATGATAGCATTATGCGCTATTTGACAGTAAGATTAGATAAACATGCCGCTGCTTGGGCCGTTAAGAGAAAAGCACGCGTTAAAACTCCTAAAAAATAAGAATTATGGCTACATTAGACCAACAATCAAAAGGAGGAAAGCAAGGTAATGTTAGATACCTAACTCCGTTAGATATAGAAACTAAAAAAGAAGCAAAATACTGTCGTTTTAAGAAAAACGGAATTAAGTATATTGATTTTAAAGACGCAGATTTCTTAATGTATTTAGTAAATGAACAAGGTAAAATTTTACCGCGTCGTTTAACAGGTACTTCTTTGAAATATCAGCGTAAAGTGTCTGTTGCTATTAAAAGAGCACGTCACTTAGCATTAATGCCATATGTTGGCGATTTATTAAAATAATAAAGAGGAAGATATGGAACTTATTTTAAAACAAGACGTAGAAAAAGTAGGATTTAAGGACGACTTAGTAACTGTGAAAAATGGTTATGGTCGTAACTTTCTAATTCCTCAAGGACTTGCAGTTATCGCAACGGTATCAGCAAAGAAAGTATTAGCAGAAACTTTAAAGCAACGTGCTTTTAAAGAAGAAAAAGAAATTAAAGATGCAACAAAAATAGCAGACGCTATTAAAGCATTGGAAATTAAAATTACTGCTAAGACTGGAGATAAAGATAAATTATTTGGTTCAGTAAATAACATTAATGTTGCCGAGGCTCTTGAAAAAGCAGGCCATTCAATTGATAAGAAATATATCAAAGTAGAAGGTGGTAACGTGAAGCGTTTAGGAAAATATAATGCTGCTGTAAGATTACACAGAGCAGTTATAGTTGACTTAACATTCGATGTTGTTGGTGAAGCAAACTAAATAATTAACAGCTTACTGTTAATAAACTATTAAAGATCATAAGAAATTATGGTCTTTTTTTTGTAAATTGTAAATAATTAACTAACTCATTAAAGAATTTATAAGATGAAAAAACTAGTATTATTTACAATGATTACTGTTTTTACTGTACTCATTTCATTTTCACAGGTAACAACTTCGAGTATAAAAGGATTAGTGACAGACTCGGCAAATGAATCTTTACCAGGAGCCAGTATTGTTGCAATTCATGTTCCTACCGGAACAACGTATGGTGTTGCAACTAATTTTGAAGGAAGGTATAACTTACTTAATTTACGAGTAGGAGGCCCTTACACAATTACAATTGCTTTTGTAGGCTACCATGACAAGGTTTTTAACAATGTTTATTTAGACCTAGGAAAAACTAAAAGATTAGATTATCAATTACTTGAAGATAGCGAACAACTTGAAGAAGTTGTTATTGTCGCTACTAAATCTGGAACTTTTGGAAGTGACAGGACAGGAGCAGAAACTAGTGTTGGCAGAAGGGAACTTACCAAACTACCTACTATTAGCAGATCAGCGGCTGACTTTACTCGTCTTGACCCTTCTGCTTCAGGAGGCTCATTCGGAGGAAGAAATGACCAGTTTAATAACTTCACATTAGATGGTTCAATTTTTAACAATCCGTTTGGATTGGATGCAGCAACTCCAGGAGGTCAGACAGACGCTCAACCTGTATCGTTAGATGCTATTGAGCAAATTTCTATTTCTTCAGCACCTTACGATGTTACTTTATCTGGTTTTACAGGAGCATCCGTAAATGCTGTTACAAAAAGTGGTACAAATGAAGTAAAAGGAACTGTTTATGGATATTTCAGAAATGAAGATTTTACAGGTGGTAAAATTAAAGGCGAAGAAATTTTCGTTCCAAAATTAGAACAAACACAATATGGTGTAAGTATTGGTGCTCCAATTATTGAAAATAAATTATTTGTTTTTGCAAATTTTGAAAAAGATGAAAGAACAGATTTAGGTCAGAACTGGGCGCCAAATAGAGGTACAGGAGCAATCAATGAATCAAGAGTGTCATTGGCAGATTTAATGACTGTTCAGGCTGGATTAAGAAGTATAGGTTATGAGCCAGGAGAATTTGAAGGATTTACACACGCTTCTGAAAGTACAAAAGGACTTATAAAGTTTGATTGGAATTTAAATGATAAAAACCGATTGGCTTTTGTTTATAATTTCTTAGATGCTTCAAAAGATAAGCCAGCGCATCCAACGGCTTTAGGATTTAGAGGGCCAAGTTCTCAAATTTTACAATTTGAAAATTCTGGATATCAAATCAATAATAAACTTCAATCTTATTTGTTAGAGTGGAACTCAACTTTTTCTGATAATATTTCGAATAAATTTCAGGCTGGATATACACATTTTGATGATTTTAGAACACCAAAATCTTCTCCAATGCCTGCTTTTAGAATTCAAGACGGTGCAGGATCAAACTATATTGTAGCAGGACATGAACCTTTTTCTGTTAACAACATATTGGATCAAAAAGTATTTCAAATCACAAATAATTTAAATATAAGTAGTGGTAATCATAACTTTACTGTTGGTTTTTCTTTTGAAAAATTTGAATTTGACAACTCATTTAATTTAGGTGTTTACGGCTATGGATTTGGTCCAGGAACTTATCCTGAATATCCAGGAGGAGGCTATGTAGGTGCTTTCTTTGGAGACTTTGCAGATATGGATGCTTTTAATACAGGTGTTTCTAGTGGAATGTTAGCTGATGCGATGACTGCATCTCAAAATTTTTATGATTCTAGCAATGCTGCAGACTCATGGAATTTAGCGGAAACTAATGTTGGACAATTTGCTTTTTACTTGCAAGATGAGTATAATGTGAATGATAATTTAAAGATTTCTTATGGATTAAGATTAGACAAACCTTTATTCTTTGATTCAGATGAAAAAGCACAGGAGTTTATTGATTCTCAGTGTTGCTATGATCCGTCAATTGTTTATACAGATCCTTCTACAGGTTCTCCTGTAACTTTTGATTCTACCCAAATGCCTTCTAATAAGGTGTTGTTTTCTCCAAGATTTGGATTTAACTGGGATGTTAAAGGTGACGATTCAATTCAATTACGTGGTGGTACAGGTTTATTTACTGGAAGATTTCCATTCGTATGGTTAGGAAACCAAATTGGAAACCCAAACTCTTTCTTTTACCAAGTTGTTGATCCTGAATTTAAATTTCCTCAAGTATGGAGAACTAGTTTAGGCTTTGACACGAGATTGGAAAATGGAGTAATTTTAACTGCAGATTTATCATATACGAAAGATATAAATGGAGCACATGTTCAGAATTGGGGATTAACTCCTCCTACTGGGATGTTAAATGGAGTTGACAACAGGCCTATTTATAACGGATCGGATATTGGGAATGCAGCTTATGTATTTACAAACTCTAATAAAGGTAAAACATTTAATGGGACTTTAAAAGCTCAGAAAACTTTCGAGAACGGACTGTATACAAGTTTAGCGTATAACTATTTAGATTCTAAAGATGTGAACTCAATTGAAGCAGAAATTACTGGAGATGCATTTGCATTTAATCCTTCTTTAGGAAATGTAAATGATGCAACCCTTGCTGCTTCTAAATATGGAGATACACATAGAGTACTTGGAATTGTTTCTAAAAGTTGGGAATATGGTACAGATGATAAATGGAGTACGTCACTTTCAACAGTTTTTGAATATGCACAAGGAGGAAGATTTAATTATACATATGCAG
>CAWVTS010000195.1:0-4527 GCA_963933045.1 uncultured Lutibacter sp.
GACCTGCTGATTACAAATCAGCTGCTCTAGCCAGCTGAGCTACATCGGCTTTTTCTGCCACAAAAACAGCCCGCTATTTCTAACGGACTGCAAATGTATAAAGTTTTATTTTTTATACAAAACTTTTTATAGTATTTTTTTTATTTTTTTTACACGTTATGCGCTCTCTGTTTCTCTTTAAGTCTATTTAACTGTCTTTTTAAAGAATCTACAGACAACACAAGACCTTCTTCGAAAGTTTTACATGCTTTTTTTACAATAAAATTATCTTTAGGAACGTTTATTTTAACCTCAACAAATTTATTTTCTTTTCCACTTGTCTGCTGAACTTTTAAAAAGACTTCAGAATCAACAATTTTATCATAATATTTCTCTAGTGACGCTACTTTATTTTCTGCAAATACAACCAACTCTTTATCTGCATTAAAATTTACAGACTGAACGAATACTTTCATATAAAAATCAATTTTTAACCCCTTGGATGGGTTTTGTTATACACTTCTTTTAACTTACTTATACTACTGCTAGTATAAACTTGGGTTGATGCGAGGCTTGAATGCCCCAATAACTCTTTAACAGAATTAAGATCTGCACCTTCATTTAATAAATGAGTAGCGAAAGAATGTCTTAAAATATGTGGACTCCTCTTCACCTTTGAAGATACACTCCTAAAATACTCATTAATTATTCTATAAACAAGCATTGGATATAATTTCTTTTGTTTTTCAGTAAAAAAAAGAAACTCATTCAAACTATTTTTTTCCTTTCTTTGAGTCAAGTATTCTTTAAGAGATTCCTTAATCGATACTAACAGAGGAATATACCTTTCTTTATTCCTCTTACCCAATACTTTAAGAGTACTGTTTGAGAAATTAATATTTTCCACTTTCAATTCAATTAATTCATTTCTTCTCATTCCAGTAGAATAGAGCAGTTCAACTATTAATTTATTCCTCAAAGATTTAAAATCATTTGCAACATCAAATTGCCTAATTACATCTTCAATTTCTTTTTGTGAAAAAGGAACTTGAATTCTCTTTGAAACTTTTAACGCTTTATGTTTGGAAATAGGATTTTCGCAAACAACTTTAGTCTTCTGAAGAAACTTATAAAAAGAATTTAAACTACTTATCTTTCTATTCACAGTTCTATTAGAAATTTCAGAATCTACAAGACTTACAATCCAAGAACGAACTTGCGAATAGTTTACTTTGATTAAATCATCATCTTCAAACTCATTTATGAAAAAATTTTGAAACTCTAAAACATCATTTTGATAAGCCAAGACTGTATGCTTAGAATACTTTTTTTCAAAAGAAATATATTCGATAAATGAATTTATGAGCATAAAAAAAACCGTTAGAAGACAAATTTACGAATTCTAACGGATTATGTATTATAAAGGATATTATTAAATTATCCTTGTTCTTCTCGAGTTCTGATTCTCTGAACATAAACAGCTTTAATGCTTTGTGCTCTTTTAACTACTGAAGGCTTATCAAATTGTTTACGAGCACGCAAATTTTTCATCGTTTTAGTACGATCAAATTTTCTTTTAAAACGTTTAAGCGCTCTATCTATATTCTCTCCTTCTTTTATTGGTATAATCAACATAACTTGGTTCCTCCTTTCTTTGTTCTCCTAATCTTTATTTTTAGGGTGGCGCAAATATACAAACTAATTAATAATCAACAATTAAATTTTTTAAATTTTATTTTGTTGCTGGCTTGTAATCCTTTTTATCAATTATCATTTTTGCAATAATCTCTTTCAGAATTTCAGAAGTCCCCCCTCCAATAGGCCCTAACCTACTATCTCTAAGCAAACGAGCCATTGGATAATCTTCCATATAACCATAACCTCCTAATAGTTGTAGACATTCATAAATAACTTTATCAGCCATTTTTGTTGAGAATAATTTAGCCATACTCGCTTCCTTAACAACATACTGCCCATCATTCAATCTTTTTGCTACCGAATAATTAAATTCTTTAGCTACTTCAACTTCTGTTGCCATTTCTGCAACAGAATGTCTCAATGCTTGAAATGTATCAATAGGTTTTCCAAACGCTTGTCTTTCCGACATATATTTAATTGCATATTCAAGAGCATATTCTGCTCTTGCATGCGCATTTATTCCCATAATCAATCTTTCTAAAGCAAAATGTTGCATAATGTATGGGAAACCTTTCCCTTCTTCTCCCATTAGATTTTCAAGTGGAATTTCTACATTATCAAAAGCAATTTCTGCAGTGTCAGATGCTCTCCATCCAAGTTTATCTAGTTTAGTAGAAGACAAACCTTTCACATCTCTATCTACAAGGAAAATACTTATTCCTTTTCCTCCTAATTCCGGATTTGTTTTTGCAGCAAGAATTAAATAATCTGAATACACACCATTAGTAATAAATGTTTTTGATCCATTGATTATATAAGAATTACCTCTCTTTACAGCAGTAGTTCTCATTCCAGCGACATCTGATCCTCCAAAAGGTTCGGAAATGCATAAACAACCTATTTTATCTCCATCAATACTTGGAGTTAGATAGTCATTCTTTATTCTTTCATCACCTTCTTTGTTTAAATGCGTCATTGCCAAATAAACGTGTGCCCAAATTGCAGCAGCAAAACCTCCTGAATTTATTTTTTGTAATTCTTCTAAAAAGATAACGGTATAAAAAAGGTCTAAATTTAATCCACCGTATTCTTCAGGTGAATTTAATCCAAAATATCCCATTTCTCCGAACTTCTTCCAGATAAAACGGTCTATCGTTCCAGTTTTCTCCCATTTATCTACATGAGGTGCTACTTCTTTTTGTAAAAACTCTTTAAAACTTTGTCTAAAATTTTCGTGTTCTTCAGTAAAATACATATAAAATATTTTTCTTTATTCAGCCTCCAAATATAAGGCGATTTTATCAAAACTCTCCATAGGAAAACCTACAATATTTTTCAATTCATTGATGTCTTGAATTTCAGCAACTTCATCTCTATATTGAAATATTTTTTTGGTCAATTCATAATCAATATAAGGCAAATGTAAAACCTCTTTAAAGGTTGCGATATTGATATTAATTTTAATAATCTCTAACTTAGTCAACACGGTATAGCGCTGAAGTATTTTTTCAATTACTTCAGGTTTTAATCCATAAACTTTTGCTAATTGGTTGTCATTCTGAAATCCGTTTATAGACGTTCTGTACTTAACAATACGCGCCGACAACTTATCTCCAATTCCGTTTATATCCCTTAGGTTATCTATTGATACCGTATTTAAATCTTGTTTTGCAATATTCAAAGATTCACTTGTATCAATTTTTGAATATTTCTTTTTATATGTTTTCTTTTTATTTATCCAATCTGGAAATTTAAACTGAGGAGAAAGTAGTGCTAATAAACTATCTGAAATTTTAGTAACGCTTTGAAACTGTTTTGCAGAATTGATATACAAACCTTTATTTCTATGTGCTAAAATCCGATCTATTTCTTGAGTAGACATCCCTAATTTATAACCTTTATAATCAGTTATAAAACTAGGATTGAATGGATACAGTTTAGGCTTTCTTTTTTCTATTTCAATAAGTTTCAGTGAATCTATTTCATGTTGAAAAAGCGCTATTTCATTTGAAGAATTATACTTATTTTTTTCATCCGAAGAAAAATCAACAAAAAAATAAATACCTTGAAAAATTACAATCAATAATAGCAAAAAGAAAATCCCATTTCTTTGACGGTTATTATACCAGAAATGGGATTTTAAATTTATCATTTACATTTTTTTATGATTTTGCTGCTTTTATTGCATCAAAGTATCTTGCCAATTGTTTTTTAACAACTGGGAATAAGAAAAATAGTCCAATCATATTAGGAAATACCATTGCAAAAATCATTGCATCAGAGAAATCCCAAATTGATTTCATACTTGCTGATGCACCAATTACAACAAATAGTAAGAATAATAATTTATAGGTTAAATCTGCTGCTCTACCTCTACCAAATAAATATTTCCATGATTGTAATCCGTAATAAGACCAAGATATCATAGTGGAAACTGCAAATAAAACAACTGCAATTGTTAAAAACACGTTAGAGTAAGGAATATATTGTGCAAACGCTTGTGATGTTATTCCAGCACCTTCATATGAAACACCATCAATCATAACAGCACCCATTCCGTCACCACCATATTGAAATGCTCCTCCAAAATTAAATATAATAATTACTAAAGCCGTCATTGTACAAATAACTATTGTATCAATAAAAGGTTCTAATAAAGCCACTAACCCTTCTGAAGCTGAATACTTGGTTTTTACTGCTGAATGAGCTATTGAAGCAGAACCCGCTCCAGCCTCGTTAGAAAACGCTGCTCTTTTAAACCCAACTAACAGTACTCCAATCAAACTTCCAACACCTATTGCCGTTGGCTTAAATGCTTCAGTTAAAATCAAACTAAATGCATCATCTACTAAGGAAAAATTACTAAATATGATATACAAACAGGCTAATACGTACATAATTGCCATAAAC
>CAWVTS010000196.1:0-4520 GCA_963933045.1 uncultured Lutibacter sp.
CTGAAAACAATGGCATTGAAGATATAATTATAACTGATGGCTTTGAGAAATTATCTTTTGGAATAAAAAACAACTTGAATGCAAAAACAATCATACTCCACAATTTAAATACACTATTTGGATTGTATTTTTTTATTTTTACCCAGCAAAAAGTAATACCCTCTTCAATTTTTTCTTTAGTAAAGGTATTTGAAGATATTTCAGGTTGATTGGTGAACAAATGATTATATGATCCAGAAAATATAGTTGTATTATATCCTTTTTGCGCCCAATATTTACTTAAAAAATAATGGCGTTCTCCCCAACCAGAATTAAGGTTACCTGCAGTTTGATTTAAAATCCAAATGTTTTTTTTCATAAAATTAGCACAAACTATAAATTTGAAATAACGGCTTTAAATTTTCCATTTTTTTCTTTTGGAATACTCTTCAAGTATTCAATTTCAACATTGACATTACCTAATTGACTTTGCAATTTTTTAATAATTAATTTTTCATTACTCTTATCAAAACCAGTATCTGGAATTAAATTAATTTGTATTAAATCAATTTTTTTTTGAATTATTTGTGCTGCTTTCAAATTAGGAATTTCAATAAAAAGAGTATGAAAACGAACCATTCTCTTACCATCTACATTAATTATTACGTCCTCAACCCTTCCTTCAATTTCATCCATCTTTAAAAATTCATGTGTAGATTGATCTTGAGCGACTTTGCCTCTATCTCCAATTCTATATCTTATTAACGGTTGATCATGATTTAGTAATCCTGTAGCGATAATCTCACCCGATTCACTAGGATTAACTTGCTGTCCGGTAATATCAATAATTTCCATAATCCCAGTATCAGGACTAAAAAGAAGTTCGTTTTTACTGTTTTCAGAAATTAATCCACAAGCTTCAACACCACTGTACGCATCAAAAACTTTGCATCTAAAAGCCTTTTCAATAGTTGTGCGCATTTGAGAAGTTAACTTTTCACTCGATGTTAATACAGCAATCAGTTTGGGACTTTCAATATCTAAATTTAAAATAAAATCTGCTAAAATATAAATACTCATCGCATATCCAACAAGATATTCAACTTTATTTCTTTTCAAACCTTCAACGTAGTTTGGAGTAGTTTCTCCTGATATATGATACGCAGAAAAATATGTTTGCTTTTCAGCGGCATTATATCTATAATAAGGTGCTTTTCCAATAACATTAGGCAATACACGTCTTCCCCCAATCATTCCTCTACTCATAGTGTGATTAACTCCAGCCCAATTTCTAACTCTAGTTTCATAAGCAGCATTCCAAATTTGATGCATTTCTTTTGAAAAATAAACTGAAATTGGAGTTCCGGTACTTCCACTACTTGAATAAAAAAATCCTTTTTTCTTATTCGTTGAAAGTAACGTTGTCTTTCCAAACTTTCTTAAGTCTTCTTTTTCAAGATAGGGCAATTTAGCTAAATCAGCTAATTGAAATTTTTCAAAATCAATTAAAGAGAATCCTGCTTCCTTATACTTTTCGGTATAAAACGGCACCGTTTTAAAAGCGTGAATCAATAACTTTCTTAGTGCTAAAGTTTGATATTCTAACCATTGAATATCAGTGAAAGATTCTCGTAATTTAAATTCTTTTAAATTATTATTGAATACCTTCCCTAAACGTCTATTCTTCCAATAATAACCATAAACAGTAATCATAGCATTTTGAAAAACTATTGGAATATTTGCATATATTTTGCTGCTAATTTTATTCATTTATTTTAAAATGTCTAGCCATTGATTGCGTATATATTTCCAGTCAAATTCATCAACTTTTTCTCTGGCATTTTTAACTATTACTCTTGTTTGCTCTGGAGAGTTTATTAATTCAATTATAACTTTTGACATTTGACCAACATTATCCTTTTCTACTAATCGTCCATGTATTTTATCATCTATTAAAAAAGGAATACCTCCAACATTTGTTGAAACTACTGGTAATCCAAGAGCCATTGCTTCAATAACACTTACAGGTGTATTATCAAAGTTAGTTGTATTTATAAAGATATCATAATCTTCAGCTTTTTTATTCCATTCTTCTTTTGGTAGTACACCTGTAATTTCAACTGAATCATTTAAATGCAACTCTTTTATTAATTTTTGAGTTAATAAAAGAGTTGTATCTTTTTGAGGTCCAATCATACATAGTTTAGCTCCTTTAAATTCTTTTTTAACTTCATATAAAACTCTTATTGCCATTAAAGGATTATACGTTTTATCAAAAGCACGAACCCATAATAAGTTTGGTTGAAAAATAATTCTTTTCTTGAACTTATAATTCTCAACTTCAAGGATATTAGGGATCAATTTTATTTTATAGCCTTTTTTTTCGAATGCAAATTTCAAATAGTTTGATGGCGAAATATTAATCAATGAATTATCAAAAATTTTACGTGATATTTTGGGTGAATTATTTATTCTATCTGGTAAATTACCACCATGTAATATAGGTATATATGGAATTTTATAGTGTCTTGCTAATTGTGATAACAAAAAAACATAGTAAAAATTAGATGTGCTAAATGTGTCTATTAATAATATATCAATGCTTTTTTTATTTCTAAAAAAAGTCAAACACATATCGAATAGTCTAAAAACTTTATTTTGTTTGTCAGAAGAAATAACAAGTTCAAAACCTTCACTTACAAGTAAATGAGATAAAGTATCTAATGTAGAATTATACTTAGATTTTTTTGATAAATTATTACCTATATATAGTATTTTCTTCATTTAGTTGTATTCTTATTAGGCTTAGTCCATAAATAAATCCTGGGAATGCAACTCTCATGGCGGAATGATTTATAGTCAAAAACCAAAATATGAAAAAGGCGCCTAAAAAAGCTTTGGCATATAATGGTTGGTTAAAGCTGTTAAATATAGGCACTACAAAAAGAATAATTAAAATAATAATTCCAATTAACCCATGCTCTCCTAATAGCCTACTTACTTCATTATGAGAAGCTATTATCATCCCTGTTTCCTCTAATCTCTTATATTTCCCACTACCTACTCCCATTCCAAAAACTGGATTCTCATACAAACCATCTAATTCGCTTTCAAAAATACCGGTTCGACCAGCACTAATATCTTGTTTAACAACACCACTTGCATTTCTGTTTGAGTACCTATTCTCTATCATCCCTCCTGTTACATCAGAAGTGTAAACCCAAATTGCTATTCCAACAAAACTGATAATTCCAATATATTTTAAAACATTCTGAGTCTTATTTTTACCGCTTAATAGAAATAAGGTAATGAAAAAGCCTAGAGCTAATATCCCTGTAATAAAGCCACCTCGGGAGAAAGTTAATAAATTCCTATAGAATAGGTATATGATTAATATAACATCTAGAACTAGGAAACCTGAATATTTTCTCTTAAAAAGAAGATGAACCGACAAGGAAAAAGCACCAACTCCTAATACTGTAGATACTTGATTAGGTCCAAAACCTCCAGAAGCAGCAAAATTTGCAACACCACCAAAGATAATAGTTTTTAAATCAGGTGTTTTAAAGTATAGTAAACTTAGCATTGCAATACTTGGCAAACCTAAAAAGAATAAAATCTCTAATAATTTATTAATAGAAATTTTTCTTTTATAAAAATAAAGAGCGATTATACCTAATGAAATAGGGCCACTCAAATTAAAAGCAATTGCTTTTCGTATAGACTCTGGATATGGAATTTCACTAAAAGATATTCCTAGAAGGAGTAGTAAAATATAAAACAAGAAAATTGGAGAAATCGCTTTCTTTTCGTTCTCTAAAAACAAGGCTAAAATAAGATAGGCAGCAATAGTGTATTTATGCAATTCATGGAATATCATTCCTTGACTCATTCTAAATAAAACTTCACTACCTGCTAAATATGCACTCCATATAACTGCTTGCTGCCTGCTATTTTTACTTTTTATAATATGTATAAATCCGATGCAAACAATTATCACAGCATATGCTTTTGCAAAACCTTGATTTAACAAAAAAGCACCTAAAAGTAAATGAAGAATCACTAATACAAACCTTGTATTTTTTAAATAATCTTTCAAGAATTATAAATTTTAAGCAATTTATGAATTATTTTTTGTTCGGAATAATTATCTAATATGTGTTTATTAAAGTTTGTAGCAAGTTTATTTCTTAAATCTAAATCACCAATTAATAATTTCATTTTATTGGCCAACAATAACTCATCTTCTCTAGGAACTACAAAGCCAACTTCTGAATTTATGACCACATTCTTACATTCACCAACATCAGTTACAATTACAGGCAATTTTGCTAAACCATATTCAAGTAAAGAAACTGGAAGCCCTTCAGATTTAGAACTTAAAATACCAATTGTAGATTCAGCAAGTACACTTTTAATATCTGTAATTCCATGATATAAATATACAGCACCATTTAATTTATTAACTTTAATAAAGTTAATAATTGATTTATAGTAGTCATCATTATAATGATTCCCAATAAGATGCAGTGACCAATTAT
>CAWVTS010000197.1:0-4460 GCA_963933045.1 uncultured Lutibacter sp.
CATAATGGTCAAAAATTAGATGTTGTCTCAGCTTTTGAAGCTTGGGGAAGTAAAGTTGCTGGTACAATGACCGAAAGTGAATACCAGAGTATTGTTGAGAAAGCATGTCCAGGAGCAGGTGCTTGTGGTGGAATGTATACTGCAAACACAATGGCGTCTGCTATTGAAGCTTTAGGAATGACATTGCCTTTTAATTCATCAAACCCTGCATTAAGTGATGCTAAAAAAGTAGAGTCTGTAAATGCTGGTGAAGCATTAAGAAATTTATTAGAAAAGGATATTAAACCTTCAGATATAATTACAAGAAAATCGTTAGAAAATGCTGTAAGACTAGTAACAATACTAGGAGGTTCTACCAATGCTGTGTTACACTTCTTAGCAATTGCTAGAGCGGCACAAATAGATTTTACTTTAAAAGATTTTCAAAAAATTAGTGATACGACTCCATTTTTAGCAGATTTAAAACCAAGTGGAAAATATTTAATGGAAGATGTTCATGCAGTTGGAGGGATTCCAGCAGTTTTAAAATATCTTTTAAAGAAAGGATTGATTCATGGTGATTGTTTAACAGTAACAGGCAAAACTATTGCTGAAAACTTATTAGATGTAAATGATTTAAAAGAAGGTCAAGATGTAATTAAGCCAATTGAAAAGCCAATAAAAGCATCAGGACATTTAAGAATGCTATATGGAAACTTAGCAGAAGAAGGAAGTGTTGCTAAAATCACTGGAAAAGAAGGTTTGAAATTTTCAGGAAAAGCAAAAGTTTTTGAAGGAGAATATGAAGCTAATGATGGAATAAGAGATGGTAAAGTAGAAAAAGGAGATGTTATCGTCATTAGATATGAAGGTCCAAAAGGAGGTCCTGGAATGCCAGAAATGTTAAAGCCAACAGCTGCTATTATGGGAGCAGGTTTAGGTAAAGAAGTAGCATTAATTACTGATGGTAGATTTTCTGGAGGAACACACGGATTTGTTGTTGGTCATATCACTCCTGAAGCACAAGAAGGTGGTACACTTGCTTTAGTTAAAAATGGAGATCTAATCACAATTGATGCTGAAACCAACTCTATCATTTTAGAAGTTTCAGAGGAAGAATTAAAAATAAGAAAAAAAAATTGGAAAGCTCCTGAATTAAAATTTGAAAGAGGAGTTCTATATAAATACGCAAAAACAGTTTCATCAGCATCAAAAGGATGCGTAACAGATGAATTTTAAAGAAGAAGAAATGGATACAGAAACTTTAAAAAATAAAAAAATAACCCCTAAAAATACAGAGCGTATTTCTGGTAGTGAAGCAGTAGTAAGGTGCTTAATCGAAGAAGGCGTAAAAGTTTTATACGGGTATCCTGGTGGTGCAATAATGCCTGTTTATGACGAATTATATAAATATCAAGATAAAATTCATCATGTATTATCACGACATGAACAAGGTGCAACTCACTCTGCTCAAGGATATGCTAGGATTTCAGGTGATGTTGGCGTAGCGATTGCTACTTCAGGTCCTGGGGCTACAAATTTAATTACTGGTATTGCAGATGCGCAAATAGATTCAACACCAATGGTGTGTATAACAGGTCAAGTCCCTTCTCATCTATTAGGTTCAGATGCATTTCAGGAAACAGATATAGTTGGTATTTCTACGCCTGTAACTAAATGGAATCATCAAGTGACAAAAGCTTCTGAAATTCCTGGAGTTATTGCAAAAGCTTTTTATATAGCAAAAAGCGGTCGTCCTGGACCCGTTTTAATTGATATTACCAAAGATGCTCAGTTTGAAGAATTTGATTTTTCTTACAAAAAATGTGAAGGAGTTAGAAGTTATATTCCAATTCCTAAAACTGAACAAGCTTCGATTGAAGCAGCAGCAAAGTTAATAAACGAAGCAAAAAAACCTTTTGTAATTTGGGGTCAAGGTGTAATTTTAAGTAAAGCCGAAGAAGTATTTAAGGCTGTAATTGAAAAAGCAGGGATTCCTTCTGCTTGGACAATCATGGGCGCTTCAGCAATACCAACTTCTCATCCATTAAATGTCGGTATGCTTGGAATGCATGGAAATTATGCTCCAAATGTATTAACCAATCAATGTGATGTTTTAATAGCAATTGGTATGCGCTTTGATGATCGTGTTACTGGAAAATTAGATGAATACGCTACACAAGCCAAAGTAATTCATTTTGAAATAGACCCTTCTGAAATTGATAAAAATGTAAAAACTGACGTTGCTGTATTAGGTGATGCAAAAACTAGTTTAGAAACAATACTCCCTTTAATTAAAACTAATTCTCACCCAAAATGGCATCAGAAATTTAAAGACCTGTATACCATTGAGTTTGACAAAGTCATTAAAGGTGATTTATACCCTACAAAAGAAGGGTTGACAATGGGAGAGGTTTTAAAAGAAATAAATATCCAATCTAAAGGTGAAGCTGCAATTGTAACTGATGTTGGCCAGCACCAAATGATAGCATGCCGTTATGCAGAATTTAATCAAACAAAAAGTAATATTACTTCAGGTGGATTAGGAACTATGGGATTTGGCCTACCTGCAGCTATCGGAGCAAAAATGGCAAGACCAGATCGTGAGGTCGTTTCTATATCTGGAGATGGTGGGTACCAAATGACAATTCAAGAGTTAGGAACTATTTTTCAGCAAAAAGCAGCAGTAAAAATTGTAGTATTAAATAATGAATTCTTAGGGATGGTTCGCCAATGGCAGCAGTTGTTTTTTGATAAGCGCTATGCTTCTACTGAAATGACAAATCCAGATTTTGTTGCAATTGCAAAAGGGTATTACTTAAATGCAAAGCGTGTTACAAAACGTGAAGAATTAGCAGATGCTGTTGCAGAGATGATGGCTAGTAAAGAAGCATATTTTTTAGAAGTATGTGTAGAAAAAGAAGGAAATGTATTTCCGATGGTTCCTTCTGGAGCATCGGTTTCAGATATAAGACTAGAGTAATTATGGAAAACGAAATAAAACAATTTACAGTATCAATTTATACTGAAAACAATATCGGATTGTTGAATAGAATTTCAGCAATATTCCAAAGAAGACATATTAATATAGAAAGTATTAATACTTCTATTTCAGAAATAGAAAGCGTTTCTAAATGGACTATCGTAGTCGATTTATCTGAAAAAAATATGAGGAAAATTATCGGCCAAATAGAGAAACAGGTAGAGGTAATAAAAGCATATTTTCATAAAGAGGAAGATACTATTTATCAAGAATCATGCATCTTTAAAATGAGGTCAAACTTATTGTTTGACGAACGCCAAATACAAAACATCATTAAAGAAAGTAACGCTAGAATAGTCACTGTAAATAAAGATTTTTTTGTCATAGAAAAATCTGGAAGAAAAGAAGAAATTGAAGAACTACATACAAAATTAAATGCTTTTGAAATTATGCAGTTTAGTCGATCAGGACGTATTGCTGTTACAAAAGATGAAATGAAAATATCACAAATGCTTAAAGCATTTAAACACTAAAATTAAAAAAATGGCGAATTATTTCAACACATTATCATTAAGAAACAAATTAGAGCAATTAGGAAAATGTAGATTTATGGAATCTTCAGAGTTTGAAGATGGAGTAAATGTATTGTTAAATAAAAAAATTGTAATTATTGGCTGTGGTGCTCAAGGTTTAAATCAAGGTTTGAATATGAGAGATTCGGGATTAGATATCTCGTATGCATTAAGACAAACTGCAATTGATGAGAAAAGAGAATCTTATAAGAATGCAAGTTCAAATGGATTTGTAGTTGGAACTTATACAGAGTTAATTCCAAATGCAGATTTGGTGTTAAATTTAACTCCTGATAAGCAACATACAAATGTTGTGAAATCAGTAATGCCTTTAATGAAAAATGGTGCTACACTTTCTTATTCTCACGGATTCAACATTGTTGAAGAAGGGACGCAAATTCGAAAAGATCTTACAGTTATTATGGTCGCTCCTAAATGTCCTGGAACTGAAGTTCGTGAAGAGTATAAAAGAGGTTTTGGTGTGCCAACATTAATTGCTGTTCATCCTGAAAATGACCCTCAAAATAAAGGTCTAGTTCAAGCCAAGGCTTATGCCGTAGGAACTGGTGGACATAAAGCAGGTGTTTTAGAGTCTTCTTTTGTTGCAGAAGTGAAATCAGATTTAATGGGAGAACAAACTATTTTATGTGGTATTTTACAAACTGGTGCTATTTTATCTTTTGATAAAATGGTAGAAGAAGGTATTGAACCTAGTTATGCTGCAAAATTAATTCAATATGGTTGGGAAACTATTACCGAAGCTTTAAAGCATGGTGGAATTACCAATATGATGGATAGATTGTCAAATCCAGCAAAAATAAAAGCATTTGAGGTTTCAGAAGAATTGAAAACCATCATGCGTCCATTATTTGGAAAGCATATGGATGATATTATCTCTGGTCATTTCTCTAAAACAATGATGGAAG
>CAWVTS010000198.1:0-4419 GCA_963933045.1 uncultured Lutibacter sp.
TCTTTCAAATGCATTTATAGATTTTAGAAAAGCAATCTATACCTATCACAGACTAGGTCTAGATGTTTTTCATGAAGACAAAGATGATGGTAAAGAACAAATTGTTTCATCAATAGAATTACTTAAGACAATTTATAATCGACGTCCTAATGCGCTTTTAATTCGTACATTTATGGATTCTAAGGTAGATGAAATTGTAGATATTTTTTCTGGAGGACCACGATACGATACAGAAGATTTAAAGCTAGATTTGATGAAGATGTCTCCAGTAAATACTACTAGATGGAATAATATTAAATAGCGAAACTTCAAATATATATAAGTAATTGCTAACAAAACTTTCAATAAAAAACTTTGCACTAATTGAACAATTAAGTGTTAACTTTAATAATGGATTCTCTATTATTACGGGTGAAACAGGTGCTGGTAAATCAATACTTTTAGGTGCTTTGAGTTTAGTTCTTGGTAAAAGAGCGGACGCTTCATACTTGAAAAACAATTTAGAAAAATGTATCATCGAAGCAGAATTTAATATTCAGCAATATAATTTGGAAACGTTTTTTGAAGTTGAAGACTTGGACTTTGAATCCAATACAATTATAAGAAGAGAGATTTTACCTTCAGGAAAATCAAGAGCCTTTATAAATGATACGCCAACGACCCTTTCTGTTTTAAATTCATTAAGTCAAAAATTAATTGACATTCACTCTCAGCATCAAACGTTGGAATTGTCTAACAATACATTTCAATTTGAAATTTTAGATTCACTGTCTTCAAATAATGAATTAATTGTTTCTTATAAAAACAATTTGGTAGTATATAGTAAACTCCAAAAAGAGTTGAATGAGTTGTTAAATTCGCAAGAGAGTTTTACAGAACAATATGACTATAATTTGCACTTATACGAAGAGTTGGAGGTTGCTACTTTAGTTGAAGGTGAGCAGGAAGAGGTTGAAAGAGAACTGCAATTAATGAATAATGTAGAACTCATAAAAAACAACCTACTAGAAAGTATTCAAATTGCAGATAATGAAGACGTTGGAATTAATAATTTGTTTGCAATGTTTAAATCTAAAATTGCTCAAATCTCTACTTTTTCAGATCATTATAATGAATTATTTAATAGAATACAGAGTTTAGAAATAGAGTTAAAAGACATCGTACAAGAAATAGAAAATTCAAATGAAGATGTAAATTACTCTAAAGAAGAAATTGATAAGTTAAGTGATCGATTACAACTCATTTATGATTTATTAAAAAAACATAATGTGCTTTCAATTCCTGAATTATTAGATGTTCAAGAAGCCCTTTTGGTGAAAGTTCAGTTAGTTCAAAATTCTTCTGAAATTATTGAGAAAAAAGAAAAAGAAGTTTCAAAAATTGCTTCAGAATTAAATAAAAAAGCATTAAAAATTCATAATAATAGACAAACTATAATTCCAAAATTTGTAAAAGAATTAGAAAATATTTTGTCAGATTTAGGGATGAAAAATTCTCGATTCAAATTTGAATTGTCAAATTCTGATTCATTTTTATCAAATGGAAAAGATGAATTGAAGTTGCTTTATTCTGCAAATAAAGGAGATAATTATGGAGAGTTAAAGAAAATTGCTTCAGGTGGAGAGTTGTCAAGAATTATGTTGTCAATTAAATCTATCCTATCTTCATACACACAATTACCTACAATTATTTTTGACGAAATAGATACTGGAGTTTCTGGTGAAGTTTCAAATAAAATGGCTGAAATAATGAAAAGTATGAGTAGTTATATGCAAGTTATGAGTATTACGCATTTACCGCAAGTTGCAGCAAAAGGAGAATACCATTATAAAGTATATAAAGAAGAAATATCAGGCAAAACGTTGACTCAATTAAAAATGCTATCAAGTAATGAGAGGATAGAAGAAATTGCTGAAATACTTGGAGGGAAAACCTTGTCAGCATCTGCATTAGCACATGCAAAAGAACTATTGAATTGAAAATAAAAGATTAAATTTGTTTGGAAATAAAAAATCAGATACAAACTAACTATAAAATATAAACTACAATGTACAATTTATTAAAAGGTAAAAAAGGAATAATATTTGGAGCTTTAGATTCAAAATCTATCGCTTGGAAAGTTGCTCAAAGAGCACATGAAGAAGGAGCAACATTTGTATTGACAAATGCACCTATTGCCATGCGAATGGGGCAAATTAATGAATTGGCAGAACAAACAGGATCACAAATTATTCCTGCCGATGCAACTTCATCTGAAGACTTAGAAAACTTAGTTGAAAAGTCGATGGAAATCTTAGGAGGTAAAATTGATTTTGTTTTACATTCAATAGGGATGTCTATAAATGTACGTAAAGGAAAACATTATACAGCTTCAAATTATGACTTCACACACAAGGGTTTTGATGTTTCAGCATTGTCTTTTCATAGAGTTATGAATGTGTTGTATAACAAAAATGCAATGAATGAATGGGGCTCTATAGTTGCATTGACATATATGGCAGCACAAAGAGTATTTCCAGATTATAATGATATGGCGGATAACAAAGCATATTTAGAATCAATTGCACGTAGTTTTGGTTATTTCTTTGGAAGAGATCAAAAAGTGCGTGTAAATACTATTTCTCAATCGCCAACTCCAACAACAGCAGGAAGTGGAGTGAAAGGATTTGATGGATTTATTAAGTATGCCGAAGAAATGTCTCCTTTAGGAAATGCTACAGCTCTTGATTGTGCTAATTATACCATTTCTATGTTCTCTGATTTAACAAAAAAGGTGACTTTACAAAATCTATTTCATGACGGAGGTTTCTCAAATATGGGTGTGAGTACTCAAATTATGGACCGTTTTACAGAAGAATAACTTCTAAATTTTGATTTAGGTAAATTTAAGAAAGACAAAAAGAAATGTATATTTGTTTTATCTAAAGTTTACTTTATTATTTATTTAAAAATTAATACTATGAAAAAAAAATTACTATTCATGGCTATAGCACTTATTTGTAGTCTAAGCTATTCACAAGGAGATACGTGTGCTGCAGCCTCAACTGTAAGTTGTGGAACAGGTGAGTTTGACTACATTTCTTATACAACTTCAGGGTTTACAGATACTGCTGGAAATTCTTCTAACGATGTGTTTTTTACTATCACTCCTGCTTCAGTTGAAACAATAAATATAGATACCTGTTTTACTGAAGGTCCACGAGATACTAAAATTGTTGTCTACTCTGATTGTTCATTGTCAACGATTGTAACACAAAATGATGATGGGTGTGTAGACCTAGCGAGTGTTGATTTTGTTGCAGATGGTGTTTCTACATATATTATTATGGTAGAAGGTGGGGATGACTCTTTGGGTGCTGGTGGTTTAGAGGAAAATGGAGATTTTGATATGGTTGTATACTGTACTCCCGGACAATTACCTCTACCAACACCTCAAGGTATTACATGTAATGCTGCTACATCTGGAGCAAGTTTATTATTTTCAGATGAATTAGATGCTCAAGGTGGTTGGACTGGAAATATAGTTACTTCAGGTTTTGGAGGAACTGTAAATAGTGGTCTATGGGAGATTATAGACGTGACACCTGGAGATACTATGGATGCAGTAAGAGGAGGATGTAATAGTAATCAATCTGGCCCAAGTCAACAACATAGTGGCGCTACTTTTATGAATTATGAAGCAACTGGTTCAAATAATAGCGCAACAGCATCTGCAGTTTCTCCTGCGATTGATTTAACAGGAACAATTGTTGAGGATGTTGAGTTAACATTTTATTTGCATGCTTTTGGTCCAGGTATGGGTACATTAAATGTAGGGATTGGAACTTCTGTATCAGGGCCCTTTACAAATGAACTTACTTGGACTGGTGATGTGCAAGAAGCATCAAATGATCCTTGGATTCAGGTTGGTATAAATTTATCTAGTTACTTAGGTCAAATAATTTTCATTGAATTTTCAAATACTGGTAGTGGTAATTTTAGAGGAGATATGTCAATAGATAAAGTAGAAGTTATAGCTTGTGATACAGTTTTGGATGTAGAAAATAATGAAGAAACTATTAAAGGGATAACATTATATCCAAATCCTGTAAGAGATTATTTAAATCTTAGGTCAATAGATCAAATAGAACAAATTAGTGTATACAATTTGTTAGGCCAGCAAGTAAGATTTTCAAGCCCAAGTAATTCTCAAACATCAATAGATATGACTAGTTTAGAAACAGGAATATATGTTGTAAAGATAAAAGCCGGAGGTAAAACTGGAAATTATAAGATTATTAAAGAATAGCATAATTTCTTACGTATATAATAAAAAGCGCATTTTAATGCGCTTTTATTGTTTAATAAAAAAAAATTATTCCTATTTTGCAAGTAATTAACTACTAAAAACACTTTAATATGAAAAAAATTACTTTATTA
>CAWVTS010000199.1:0-4364 GCA_963933045.1 uncultured Lutibacter sp.
TCTGGATTGTCAATACTGTATATATACATTCCTGTTCTAGAACCAACGTATAAATAGTTGTCGTAATTAAATAAAGTTTCAATATCAAACCCAATATTAACCGAATTTACTTGAATTGGGTTAGTATTATCACTTATGTTTAGTACATTTAATTTATATTCATCAACAGTATATAGATAATTTCCTACTAATGAAAATCTAGCCAAAGATCCACCTTGTCCAACTTCGGTTGAATTATTGATTGAATCATCAGAACTACAACCTATTATTACCAATAAAAGTAGAATTTTTTTTTTCATAGTATTTAATCTTTTAATATCCAATTAATGATTATCTCATTCTCTTGAAGGTCATAATAAGCGAAGCCATCTGGAGAATTCATTACAGGAAATATATTTTTAACTCTTTTAGTAATTTCTAATGATGAGTATGATGGATTTATTTTTATTGCTATTAAGTCAACAGCACTATTTACATAAAATATATTATTTTTAATTGCAATATCTGTTGAGCCAGGAACATCTAAAAAGCCTATTTTTATTGGGTTAGAAGGATTACTATTATTAAAAATATGAAAGCCTTTATTGGGCTCATTGATAAACAGATAGTTACTAAATATGTATATTTTACCTGTTTCTAAAATAATTTTTGGAGAAGCTAAAGAAATAGCATCTTCAAATTCAGTTCTTGATAAAATTACTGGTTCATAGTCTGATTTTGGAAGGTCTCTATCATCATTCCAGTTAATGCAGCCAGAAAGTAGTATTAGGAATAATAAGGCAATAGTTGATAATTTTTTCATTCACAGTGTTTTATCTATGATAGAGAAAAGTTGGAAAGGTTGCGTTAAAATTTCGTGTTTTTTTTGTATAAATATTACAAATCTTTTAGTAACTCATCCACCGCTCTTTTTAACTGAGTATCTTTTCCTTTTGCTTTGTCATCAGGATTGTTTGCAACAATAATATCTGGAACTGCAGGATGAAAATCCATATTCTTTTCAGAAGATTTTACATACCAACCTCTAAATGGAACCCTAACAAATGACCCATCAATTAAAGTTTGCCCTCCAGTAGAAATAACAGCGCCAAAAGTTGGCACACCAACTAATTTACCTAACTCTAATTCTTTATATGCATGTGAGAAAATTTCAGCATTAGAATAACTGTTCTGATTACACAACGCAATAGATGGTTTAGTCCAAGAAGCCAAAGGTAAACGCTCACTAAATGGATAGTTGTTTTTGAAATTTTTATTTTCTTTTTCTAAATTTTTTGCGGCACCTCTAGGAACAGTATACGCATGTTGTTTTACACTCAAAACTGCCATTAAATAGTCAGTTGTCCATCCACCACCATTATATCTTACATCTATGACAACACCTTCTTTTCCATATCCTGCAGCAGTTAATTCTCTTTCAAAACGCTCAAAACTTGTCCAGTTCATTCCTCTAATATGAATGTAGCCTAATCTACCATTTGAATATTTTGCAGTCAATCTTTTACGCTCTTTTACCCAAGCATTGTAATTATCTGTTCTTGCACTAGATTTAGGTCTTATCACAACCTCATTAGTTGTTTCACCTGAAATTACTTCTAAAATAATTTTACTATTAGCAGTTCCATTCAGTAACTCATATATGTTTTGAGTTTTGGTCAATTGCTCTCCATCGATAGAAGTGATAACATCACCAACATTCAGTTTGTTTGCTTCTCTATCTGCGGCTGAATTTAAAACTATAGAAGTTATTTTTACACTTCCATTATCTAAAGGTTCAAATTCTAAACCTAAAATTCCAGTTTGTTCTTTTTGAACAGATTTTCGGTCTTCACCTCTATACAATCCCATATGACTCGCATTAATTTGACCAAGCATATTATTAAATACTTTTTTAAAGTCTGCTCTAGTCGAGGCTTTCATAGCCAATGGTTTATAGGTATTTTTTAAAGTTTTCCAATTTTGACCATGATGATTTGGATCATAAAAACGTTTTTCAATTACATCCCAAGCTTCTTCGAAAATTTGATTAGATTCTGCTTTGTAATCAATAATCATTTTAGCCGAAAATGGAAGAGATTCTTTCTTTGAGTCTGCTATTTTTATTCTAGATAACTTTCCTTTTTCAACAAAATAAAGATGAGTGTATTTAGAATTTAGGCTTATACTTCTTGGACTAGAATTGCCTTTAGTTAAACTCTTTTTTTCTTTACCATCCCAATTTATTTTAAACAAGTCATTTTCAACATCTGGATTCCCTCTTGTTCCATTTCCACTTGTATAAAAAATTGTTTTTCCATCCTTAGAAATCGCTTTTGCAAATTCAGATCCAGTAAATGAAGTAACTTGTTCTTGACGTTCATGTATATCATCAAAATTAATAGTAATATCTTTTACTGTTTCCTCCTTCTTATCATCTTTTTCATCATCTTTCTTGTCAGATTTTTCATCTTTTTTTGTTGAAGGTTCTTCTTCAGATTCATCCCAATCTTCTTTAGTCTTTTCCCAATCTTTTTTGTTCAGCCAAACAAACCAAACATCATAATCGCCGTTATTTCTATTTGATGAAAAAACTAATTTACCTCCGTCTTTACTCCAAACAGGGCCAAAATCACCTTTTGGATGCATTGATACATTTACAGGCTCTTTAGTGCCATCAACCTTGTGGATAAAAATTTCATCATTAAAATTAAGATCAGTTAAACTATACGCAAGCCATTTAGAGTCTGGAGACCAAGAAACATCTGAAGGGGTGTCCCAATGATCTTTTAATATTTTTTTATTGCTAATTTTGCCTTCTTTTGTAATTGAACTTACAATTAATTTTGTACCCTCTATATAAGATATTGATTTGCTGTCAGGAGCAAGTCTAGCATTCTTAATACCTACATTGCTTTTTGTTATTTGTTTGATTGTATGTTTAAGCGAAGTAAATAAATTTTTATTTTCTGAATCATTTGATGAAACCATATATAAATTCTTAATTCCATCTCTATCCGAAATAAAATAAATTGATTCATCATTCAACCAACCAATATCTAAATCTCTAGCAGGAGAATTTGTAAGATTTACTGCCTTGCTTTTTTTAGTGTCATTTTGAGTTACAAATACTTCACCTCTCACAACAAATGCACTTAATTTCCCATTAGGAGAAACTTCTATTTCTATTGCTTTGTTCGAATACGTTTTGCGTTCCGTTGGGTCAAATCTATAATCGCTATTTATTTCTATATTTAAATGTTTTTGCGCTTTTGTTGTTCTATTGATTAATGAAAGTTTATCTCCTGAAATCATTACAATATCATTTCCATTGGCACTAATGTCAAAAGAAGACAGCCCCATTTTTTTCAGATTAGATACTTTAGAAATGCCACCAACTTTTTGACCGTTCGCATCAATTTTTACTTGATGAATATTATATACGCCATCTCTTGCCGATTGAAATAATAGTGTAGAATTGTTCGCCCATTTTGGAGCTAAGTCTTGACCGTTAAAAATGGTAAGTTGGTAGTATGTATCATTAATTGTATTATAAACCCAAACATCTCTATTAGCAGCACCTTTATAAGCTTCCCTCTCTATTCTACAAGTTCCTCTAGTAAACGCTATGAATTTATTATTTGGAGACATCACCGCATCAAAACCTACTGCGTCTAAAAATCTTTTAGGAGTTCCACCATTTGCATTAGCTATATGAATTTCACGTTCTCTTTCTACTTGAACAAAATTTCTATTGGTACTGAAAAGTATAGAATTATCTGCAAGGAAATCTGTCACATAATCACTAGAAGAATGAAATGTAACTCTTTTAGGAGTTCCTCCATTTGCTGGAATCGTAAAAATATCTTTATTTCCAAATCTATCACTTTCAAAAGCTAGTGTTTTACCATCTTTACTCCAAGTAGGATTTTCATCAAAACCTTCGTGAATTGTCAATCGTTTTAAATCTTGACCATTAGTTCCAACTGTCCAAAGATCTCCTTGATAATTAAAGGCAATTTGTGTTCCGTCTGGATTTAACGTAGGATTGTTTATTAATGGATTTGATTGTGAAAATAAGATTGAAGTAGTAATAAAAAGCACTAAAAAGATAACTAATTTTTTCATTTTGAATGGTATGATTGGTTGTAAATCAAAAATACAAATAAGCAATAAAAAAATATGTTGAAAATTAGAACTTTAACATATTCTAAATCTTAACCCAACCACCCTTCACGATCCAAACTTCGATATTGAATGGCTTCAGCAATATGATTTGGTGAAATATTTTTACTAGAGTCTAAGTCGGCTATTGTTCTTGAAACTTTTAAAATTCTGTCATAAGCCCTTGCTGAAAGATTTAAACGCTCCATAGCATTCTTTAAAAG
>CAWVTS010000200.1:0-4327 GCA_963933045.1 uncultured Lutibacter sp.
AAATTTATCAATGATATTTAATAAGCAGGAATTAAAATCACTAAAAGATTTAATATTCCAGAATACTATAAGATCTAATGAAAAAATTTCAGTGTTAGATATCGATTATACCCTATTATTAAATTAAATTAAAATGAAAAATATAGACCTATTGTATAAAAATGAACTTGGGATTGCTTTTAAATGGAAAGAAAATGAGTTAACTAGTCTTGAAGAAGTAAACTTTGTTTTTAAAAGCACAGGCATGCATTTAACCGAAAAAGAGATAATAATATTTAATAAGCAAATCCGACTAGCTATAGCAAATATTTCAAATTTTAAAGACTGTATTAGAAATACTCATTGTAAACCTATTTTATTGGAGTCGCCAGTTACTCAAGTGAGTTTTATTTTGAGTTCTAAAGAATTAAAATTAATGCAAGATTTACTGGAAGGCTCTAATTTTAGTATAAACTTAAAAAAAGTTTTAAAAGCTAATTCAATAAGAAACAACTTATAACAATTTAAAAAGTGCTAACACCTTATTTTTTAAAGATGGTGATTAAATTTAGCCTTTTAAATCTTTATTGAAGACAAGAAGAGACTCTTTGTTAAAACCTAAGTTTACCTCTTTTTCGGATAAGTTAATATCAGAATAAAAATTCAAGTGCTTATTATTTGGCAGTAAAGCAGTATTTAAAAAAATATCTCTAAAGTGTTTACTTTTCAAAATTATTAAATTTGTTGAGTAATCGCAGTCTTTATTAATTTCAAAATTATTGAAGGTGATTGCATAGGTTTTATCTAATGTTCCACTGTGATATCCAAAATATTCTAAATCATAATTTGTTAGTTTTACTATTGAACTAAACAGAGAAGCAACATATACATTTTTTGGTTTTTTATAAAAAGATTCAGTGGTTCCTTGTTGAACAATTTCACCGTCTTTTAATACTACTATTTTATCAGCAACTGCAGTGGCATCTTCTGTATCATGAGTAACAAAAATAGATGTAACATTAGATTTCTTTATAATATCAAAAACCTCTTCTCTTAATTGTATTCGCAAATTGTGATCTAAATTACTAAAAGGCTCGTCTAAAATTAAAAGCTGTGGTTTTGGTGCTATTGCTCTAGCTAAAGAAACACGTTGTTGTTGCCCTCCAGATAATTGATGTGGAAACCTATTTTCATAACCTTCTAATCCAACTAACTTTAAAACTTCTTTTACAGTTTTTACTTTATTTACTGAAGATGTAATACCATAAGCTATATTTTTATAAACAGTAAGATGAGGAAATAAAGCATAATCTTGAAAAACCATTCCTATATTTCGTTTTTCTGGGCGAATAAATATACTATCGCTAGTAACTATTTTATTATTTAATATTATTATACCCTCATCTTGTGATGTCAAACCAGTAATGAGTCTTATTAATGTAGTTTTTCCGCTTCCACTTTCTCCAACAATAACTAATATTTTTCCTTTTTCAACAGATAGATTAACGTTTTTTACAACAATATTTTTTCGGTTATTATAAGATTTAGAAAGTGATTTTATATCTAAAATGAGATTCATAATTTTACTTTTTTGTTCCTTTTAGTATAAGTCTATTTAATAATATAATAGGTAAAACTCCAGTTATAATAATGCATAAAGAAGGCAAAGCAGCTTCCATAATAAGCTCGTCACTTGCATATTCATAAGCTTTTACAGCTAGGGTATTAATGTTGTATGGTTTTAGTATTAGTGTTAAGGGCAATTCTTTCATAGTGTCTACAAAAACCAAAATAAAGGCACCAACTAAGCCTGACTTCAACAAAGGAAAATCAATATTGATAAAGGTTTTTATCTTTCCTTTTCCTAAAATACTAGATGATTCTGAAAGTGATTCCCCAATTTTTAATTGGCTTGCTTCAATTGGGTTAAATGCGACTGCCAAAAACCGAATGATATAAGCATATAATAAAACAATTATGGTTCCATTTATAATCAATCCTATATCTAAATTCATCATTAACTTTGATATTTTAATAAACCATTTATCAAAAATTAATGTTGGAATCATTATCCCAATTGCGATCACAGCACCTGGAACCGCATAACTTAAAATTGCAATTTTAGAACTTTTTTTTAAAAAAATTAGTCGATTCCATATTGGAAAATATAAGACTAATAGCGCAAAGAAAACTGTTAATAGAGCACTTAGAAATGAAATTACAAAACTTTCTATAGCTATGTTTAAAAATGAAGAAGTTATCACACTAGAAAATGTTAAAAAACCCCAATATAACAATTGAAAAAAAGGCAATAGAAATCCTAAAAACAAGGGAGTAACTACTATAAATAAAAGTAGGTATCTCGTTTTATTTGAAATTGCTATTTTTTGTGATCTAATGTCGTCTTTTAAAGGTAAAGCATAATTTTTTGAGCCTCTTTGAAAGCGTTCAAAAATTATAAAACCAAATATGATAAGCAATAATACAGCAGATAAATAGACTGCTGTTTCTGGTTCTTCTAGTGAAAACCACGAGCGAAATATCCCCGTTGTAAAGGTATTAACTCCAAAGTATTTTGCTGCACCATAATCGTTTAAAACTTCCATGATTACTAAAATAAGTCCTCCTATTATAGCGGGTCTTGTTATTGGTAATACTATTTTGAAAAAGGTTTTTATCTCTCCAGCACCAAGTATTTTTGAAGCCTCTATTAGCCTGTCAGATTGATTTAAAAAAACTGCTCTTGCACTTACATATACATAGGGAAATAAGGATACGCTCAATACAAAAATAAGTCCATAAATATTCATGATACTTAATCTAAAAGAGTTAAAGCCGATAAATCTAAACATTAATTCTAATGATCCTCCAAAATCAAAAAAACCTGCATAGGCATAGGCGGTTATATAAGATGGAATAGCAATCGGTAAAATTAGCATCCATTCTAGCGTCTTTTGAAATGGAATTTCATACCTTATAAGAATCCAAGCAGAAGATACCCCAAACAAAAAAGTTAAGATACTACAGCCAATAATTAAATATAGAGAGTTTAAAGAATAATCTACTAATAGATTTTTTACAATATGATTCCAAGACTCTCCTGCACCCGAAAATAATTTAAAAAATATAACAAAAATAGGAACTGAAATAAAAAAAATAATTAGTAATGTGCAAATTGACCATTTGTTAAAATCTCTTTTAAAGTATGTTAAATGTCTAAATTTCAAATTCTATTTCCAACCAGCTTCATCAAATAAGATAACTGCTCTTTTATTTTTTTCACCCAATACCGATAACACTAATTGATCCTCTTTAAAATTTCCCCAAGATTTTAATAGCTCTGAAGGTTCTACATCGGTATTTATTGGATATTCGTAATTAGCCTTCGCAAAGACTTCTTGTGCTTCTTTACTAGCTAAAAACTCAATAAATTTAATTGCATTTGCTTTGTTAGGTGAATGTTTTGCTACGCCAGCACCGCTAATATTTATATGTGTTCCCCGATCGTTTTGATTTGGAAAAAAAACACCAACCCCCTTTCCAACTTTGATTTCTTCTGGATTTTTAGAATTTAACAGTTTACCAATGTAGTAAGTATTAACTATTGCTATATCTCCTTCGCCCGCTACAACAGCTTTTATTTGGTCTCTATCATTTCCTTGGGGTGAACGTGACATGTTATTTACCACTTTTTCAGCCCATACTTTTGCTGATTTTTCACCATCATTAGCAATTATTGAGGCCATTAGTGATTGGTTATAAATATTACCAGAAGAACGTACTAGTATTTTTTTATTCCATATTGGTGAAGCTAAATTCTCATATGTTGATAATTGTTCTGGTTTTATACGGTCTTTAGCATATACAATAACACGAGCACGTTTAGTTAAGGCAAACCATTGATTATCCTTATCTCTAAAATTTTTAGGTATGGTCGTATTTAATTTTTCAGAATTAATAGATTGAAGTAATTCTTTATTTTTTGCACGAAATAATCTTCCTGCATCTACAGTAATTAAAACATCAGCAGAAGATTGTTCGCCTTCTTGCTCCATTTTTTGAATAAGCTCGTCTGCTTTTGCGTTTACGACATTTACCTTTATACCTGTTTGTTGTTCAAAATTAGCAAATAATTCTTGGTCAGCTGGATAATGCCTATGTGTATAAACATTTACCTCTCCTTTTTTAGATTTAGCTATTTTTGAAGCTTCATTATTTTTATCGCTTTTACAAGCCGTAAAAAAAATCGTTAATACTAATAATAAACAAGTCTTTTTCATTAATTTTTTTTATAACTTAATTTGAAGTGTCATATAAAAATTTCTATTAGCCGAAGGTATAATTCCTG
>CAWVTS010000201.1:0-4263 GCA_963933045.1 uncultured Lutibacter sp.
TTAAAGCTGTTATGTAAGCTTCTGTTATTAAGGGATGGTCATCTATTATGAGTACGAAATATTTTTCTGATATCATTTTTTTGGATTTAAATAGGGATTTGAATTTTTAGTTGCGTGCCTTTAGTGGGGTTAGATAAAATAGTGAATTCACCATTTAATTTTTTTATTCGGGATGTCATGTTTTTAATGCCGATCCCTTTTCGTTTCTGTCTTTTGTCAAAACCAACTCCATCATCCTTAATTTCTACGACTAATTTTCGCTCATCAACCTTGAAAAGCAGACTAACATTTTTAGCTTGAGCGTGTTTAATGATGTTTTGTAAAGTCTCTTGTATAATTTTGTACAAGTTGGCTTTAATGGTCTGATTTGTTTTTTGCCAATCAATTGATTCATCAAAGTCAAACTCATATTTAAAGTGGCCTAGTTTGCTTTTTGTTTCTAAAAGCTCATTAATAATACTCAAAAAATTAATTTGAGAGTAGTCAAAATTATCACTTAATTCATGAGACACATCGCGTATTTCTTTTTCGATTGTTTGTAATTCATCTATATATAATTTATGTTGTTTTAAGGTTTCTTTGTCACCTTCAATCGCTAAAAACCCAAGGTTCATACGCGTTCCAAACAATTTACCTAACACGCCATCATGCAATTCTTCTGAAATTCGATTGCGTTCTTTTATCTTTTCATTCTCTAATTTTTCATGCTGTTTTAAGGCGATTAAGTAAATTTGTTCATTCACTTTTTGCTGCTCATTTTCAAACAACAAGCGGTTGTGTCTTGATTTTTGATACCCAATTAAAATTAATAACGCAAGTACTAAAAGAGTCACAAAACCTATGATTGTAATCCATAGTTTTTGTTCTGCGAGTCGTTCGGTTTCTTCGATATATTCATCCGTTTCACACGCTATTCTGATAAACTTGTTTTGAATTTTCCGTTCTATAATTTGTAAGCTATCGCTGTATTCAATGTGTCTTTTTAAATAGGCCGCAGAATTCTGGGGGTCTAAATTTGCTAAAATGGTCAAGGACTCCAAATAGTCTCTGCTGTTTCTGATCTCATCTGCCAAACGGTTGGCTTCTTTTGCAACCGCGATCGCTTTGACGCTGTCTTGTGCGTAGGTGTAATAGTGTGCTAAATGTAATTTACTGATGACAACGGCTCCTTTGTTATCCAAACTATCTCTAATTTTCAAGGCCTCGTTCAGCTGTTTTGCAACAAGGAGGGTGTCTTTCATTAACAGTTTACAAAAGGCTCGGTTGTCGAGGGCACGGGCATAGTAATCTTTATTGTTTAGCTTTAAACGATCGTTTTCTAAAAGGGTATTAAAATTATGTAAAGCGCGGGTATAGTCTTTTTTTTTCAGATACGTAATGCCAATATTGTTCAGACTGGCTTGGAATTGAGTTTGGTTGTTATTGAATTCGTCTAAATATTCTAAGGATCTATTATAATAATACAGGGCTTTGTCATATTCGTAGATGTCGTTTTGCAATTGTCCTAAATGATCATAGCATGAATACAATGATTTGGAGTCTTCTATCTGTTTAAACTTTTTAATCGCCATAAAAGTCAGTACCTCGCTGCCAGAATAATCTTTGAAACGCCCTTTGATAAACGCCATACCATGTTGCATTTTTGCGGATTCTGAGATGTAGCCACTGGGTTCAAAATAACCATCGGCAGCATTAAAGTGATGATAGGCACTGTCGTAAACGGCTCTATCTGTATAGTAGCTCGCATAATTCCAATGGGCATCTCCCATAGCAAACGAATCGTTCAGTCGGGTGGCGAGGGCCAACGCTTCGTTGGTTCGGTTTTTAAACAGTGCCGTATCGCCTAACTTTAAGTTCTGATAGGCAATCGTCGTTAACTTTCTTGCTTGTGTCGTATCAATTTGTGAGGCTTTAACAATGTGGTAGGCTTTTGTTAAAAACTGTTTTCGTTGTTCTAAAGCATAGGAGGTATTTTTGGATGCCTGAATCCAAGTGGCAACGCTGTCGTTACTTGAGGGAGATAAAGGAGAGCCTGCTGTCTTAGGCAGATTGCCATAGAACCGCATCACCAGCACGAAGACAAAGCAAAGAGCAAAAAATAGAGATACGAGTTTTAGTTTCAAAAGATGGGGCTTTCATGCAAATTACTAAAAAAACCTCTAATAGATATATTAAAGGCTTTTTTATATGATATTTTTAAGAACTACCCTTTACTACCATTATTTGTAGTGGTATTTTCTTCACCCGTTGCTTGGATGTCTTCAACAGCATTGGTGTTTTGGTCGTCGTCTAAGGCTTGTGGGGTGCAAGAAAATAAAATTAGTGTCAGTGCAAATAGAGAAAAAATTACTTTTAAGGTTTTCATAGTATAAGTTTTTAAGGATTTTGTTGTTAATTTTTGTGCTGTAACTACAGCTTATGTTTTATAAAAATGAGGCACAATTAATCGCGTATTAATTGGACTTGTTAGGACTATCCTGATACAAATATAAAATTATATCTCTTAGTTAAATATAGATATGACAGGGTTTTAGTTTCTGTCTTGTGCTTTTTAGGGAAATCTTTATTTTGTGTAGGGAAATTACTTTAATGTAAACATGGCATTTTCTGACAGCACATTATTCATCGTGTTGATGTTGTCTATAAAAGTTTTGGTAAAAGGTATTTTGTGTTGGTTTTTAATAATGCACATCGATTTTCCAAAATGAATTCTGGAAATGCTGTCTATATTAATAATGTAACTCTTATGTATTCTGTAAAAATTTTCAGGGAGTGATTGTTCAAAAACTTTCAAAGTTTTATAGGAATTGATCACTTTGCCATCGTCCATAAAAAAGTCGGTTGTATTGTTATCGGCCTTCAAATAAAGAATATTAGAAATGTCTAAGTAATGAAAATCTTTATTTGATTTTAAGCAAATAGATTCAGCTTCTTTTACAGGAATTTTTTCAAGAATTGATCCTAAGTTTTTTCTGATAGAATATTCAGTTAATGGTTTTAAGATGTAAAGTGAGAAATTATATTTAAACGCATCATAGGCATTTTCTTTGGTTGTAGAAAGTGCTATAAGATAGGGCATGTCTTTCATGTACTTGGAGATCTCATAAAAAAACTCCAAAAAATTAATTTTAACAGATTCAATATTTATGAAAATAATCTCGGGCTTGATTTTTAGAATAATATTTAAAGCTTTTTCTTGTTCTTCACCTACGTGATTAAATGAAGTTTGGGTATAATCATTCCCCACGGATAGTATAATATCAACCGCACTTTTATCATCTTCAATAATTAAACATTCTATTGCCATAACTTTTGTATGCAATTTAATTACTCAAAATGAAATAAGCATCCAATTTTATGTTACTAAAAGTAAGGGAAAACCTTACTTTTTGAAAATCGTTAAAAACGCTTGTTTTTTGTCAAAAACCATTGCTTTAATTAGTGCCAACTCTCGAAGGTTTTTTTGTTTTTTTAATTAATTTAGTAAGCTTTTCTACACCCCCAAAAAGTTCATATTCCATGTTTTAAGTTGTTTAAATTAGTACAAAATGCGCTTTTGAAGGAAAAACGAGCTGCTACAAAACGTCAGTTTTTAGATTTTGACGTTCAGCCCATTCCGTCCATGAGCCGTCATAAATCGTTCTGCTTTACTTTACACATATGTATATAAATTGTATATTTGTACTTATTAAGTCTGCAAAACACGAAAGTCGACTCCATGTCGTTATTTTAAATTTAATTTAAAATTAGTGTTTTAGTGGACTTATTATATTTTCAGCGGTCAATGGATTCTTTTTAGTCTCATAATAGTTTTTAAAATTATCGTATTTGTCATAATCGTAAAGGTCTATCACGAGTTTAACTTGCTCTTTAATAAAATTATAATATCTTATTTCTCCTCTTTCAAAGACCCTTTGAATTGTCCAACAGAAATAATCCGCCAAATTTAATAAGGGATCTTTTGTTGGGTAATTCACGTTAAAAACTACATTAGTTTTCATTTCTTTATTGCTGTTAATTTTAGAAAATCGTTGCTTCGCTTTTGAAAACGCTAATTCTAAATTATGGTTCTTTGTACTTCTCCCTCTTTCGGAAATATGCATTACGAGTTTCTTGTGTTTAGAAAGTTTGTCTTTAAGTAAATGAGATAATAAATCAGCATAAAAATAATCTTCTTTTCCTTTGTGTTTAGTTTCGTAACGTTCAATATCCTTTCTTCCAACAACTGCTTCAAAACTACAATTAATAGTTTTTATTAAATCA
>CAWVTS010000202.1:0-4217 GCA_963933045.1 uncultured Lutibacter sp.
ATTTTTAGTCTCCACAATGATACCTTGAGATTGATGAATTAGATATTACAAAAAGCGAATTAAAGAAATTATTTAGAGCAAAACCTTCTGCTTGGACAGGGTTGATGTTTTTTTATTTTGCTGTAATCCACTTTTTTGTAACTGTTGGTATTTAAGCTTATGGTAAATAGCTACTGATTATAGCCAAAACGTTTTAATTGACGATCGTTACTCCGCCAGTTTTTATTCACTTTTACATAGAGTTCCATATGGACTTGCTTACCAAAGAATTTTTCTAAATCTTTTCTCGCCTCTACTCCTACTCTTTTTAGGGCAGATCCTTTATGACCAATAATGATACCTTTTTGGGTTTCACGCTCTACCATAATAACACTTCTAAGCCTAATGATATTTTCTTCTTCAAAAAACTCTTCGGTATCAATTTCTACTGAATAAGGTATTTCTTTTTTATAATGTATTAATATTTTTTCACGTATAATTTCGTTTACAAAAAAACGCTCTGGCTTATCTGTTAATTGATCTTTTGGATAAAAGGCTGGAGATTCTGGAAGCACATCAATAATGCGCTTAAACACTTCTTGAACCCCAAAATCTTCAAGAGCAGAAATTGCAAATATCTCTGCATTGGGAACTTGCTTTTGCCAAAGCTCTAAAGATTCTTTTAATAATGCTTCATTCCCTTTATCTATCTTATTAATAAGTAATAACACAGGAATCTTGGCAGCAGTAATCTTATTAAAAAATGCTTCATCTTTTAATGCTTTTTCACCCAGTTCCACCAAATAAAGTAATACATCAGCATCTTCAAAAGCAGACTTCACAAATCCCATCATGCTTTCTTGAAGTTGATAAGCAGGCTTTATTATACCTGGTGTATCACTCAAAATCATTTGAAAATCTTCACCATTTACAATCCCCAAAATACGATGGCGAGTAGTCTGAGCTTTAGAAGTAATAATAGAAAGTCGTTCCCCAACAAAAGCATTCATCAAGGTGCTTTTTCCAACATTTGGATTACCAATTATATTTACAAATCCCGCTTTATGAGTCATACATTATTATTTCCTGCGAAGATAAGCTAAACTCTTAGTTTACACTCAAATCGATCGCACAAAACAATACTGTTTGTATACACTGCATTTAAAATTTACACGGATAAAAGATTCCATAAAATGAGAACGCATAAAATTAATAGACCAATATTTAGACACTGCAAGTTTAGGAACTCTTGTTTATAATTGCTATTTCTATGCAATAGATTCAGAAAGCCTTAAAGCCTGAAAACACTATGAATTGCAATCGTAAATTTTATTGCAATATTTTATGAAATAAATTAAGTTAAAAAGCAGGAACCCCATTTGAAATTAAAGATATAGAAGCAACTTGATAGGTATCTTTTTTGAAATTTACCAAATTAGGATGCGTAACAATACCCTTCCAAAGTTCAGAATTTAAATAGTTATTTAATTCTTCTTGACTTTTAAAATAATAAACGCCTCCAAAAATACCATTATCAACATTACCGATAAATGTTTTTCCAATTAAACCATCAATTTTACCAGGTGAAAAATTAGAAACTACCTCTAAACCTAATGCAGCATGTTCTTTTAAAGTCATGTCTTTTAACTCATAGTTGACCACCAATACACTCATTCCTTCTGGGACTTTCGTTTTTTCAGTTTTTCTAATGGATGCATTACCATTGCTTAGATCAGAAATAGGAGCAATTCCATAGGCATCGGTTTTAAAATTTATCAAACTAGGATGTGTTGCGATACCATTCCAAAGTGAAGAATTTAAATAAGCATCTAAAGTTTTTTGGTTTTTAAAATAATAAACACCTCCAAAAACACCATTATCAACATTACCGATAAATGTTTTTCCAATTAAACCATCAATTTTACCAGGTGAAAAATTAGAAACAACCTCTGAACCTAATTCAGAATGTGCCTCTAAGCTCATGTCTTTTAATTCATAATTTACTATTAATAGAGCAGTATTTTCTTTTATAACAGCTGCTTCTTCCACATTTTTAACTGGGGCTTCGTCTACTTTTTTAGTTTTGTTATTACAAGATATTGTCAAAAAAAGTACGGTCAAGAATAAAATATTTTTCATTTGGATAATAATTTGATTAGTATTTAAATATAGTAATAAATAAATTAAAGTGCTCTTAACTCTTTTGCAAATTTAAGATATTCTTCAATTTTTTTTTCTTTAAATATTTGCGGACTACTTATAATAGCAGACTTAATAGCAATTTGAGTGTTATCTAAAATAGATTCATCTATGGAATAAATAGAAAATAAATACATTTCAATTATAATATTTAATGATGAAAGCCCTTTATCTAGGGCGATGTAACGAGTACTTTTTTTTGTACCTAAAGGAGTTATCTTTTCAAGAAATCCTTCTTTAACTAGAAAATCTAATCTGACAGTAAGAATATTAGTAGCTATTTTTTCTTTTGAGGACTTAAATTCTTTAAATCTAGATTTTTTATGCAAAATAGCATCTCTCATTATAAGAAGTGACCATTTATCCCCTATTAATTTAGTAGAACGTGCTATTGCACAAGTATATTTTTTGGAGGAATTTATCATATCATTATAAAAAAATTTAGTTAAATGTTTTAGAGATAAAACAACAATTTCTAATTTAAAAAATATCAATACAATTAAACTTTCATTATTAATGAAATTTACAGTTATCTAATTTACAATTATCAAATTTAAACTAAATATTAGTTGTTTAACGCAATTGTTTTTTATTATATTTGTTTTTAACTAAGATTTAACACAAAAACAAACAAATTATGAAAAACACCCTAATTATCGTTTCTTTATGTTTTACAATGATTGCTAATGCTCAATGGGTCAATAATACTTCTTGCAATAAAAAAGGAGCAATTATTGCTAATCAAGCAATAGAATATGCAATGAATTTAGAATATATGGCCGCTTTTGGTGCTGCTAATTCAGCATTATTAATAGATGAAAATTGTGGTTGTGCACAACTAACCTTGGCATTTATTAGTAGTTCAAACTCAGAATGGGGAAGTAGAACAACAAAACTTAAAGAAATTAATGAAACTAAATTAAGTGCAGAAGAAAAAGCCTGGTATAATTATATGTTAGCCTCTTCAGAGGAACAAAAAGCTTTAGATAAAACTCTTGTAAGTCAATTTCCAAAGAGTCCATTAATTAATTACTTAACTACTTCTATGCAGGATTTTAATTCTTTTAAGGCTTTTGCTGAAAAATTCCCTATGTACTCTTCCTCTGCCTATAATATGATATCTTATGGATATATGAACGGAAGCTTCGGAAAAGAGGATACAGCTAAAGCTATGGAGTATGTTAAAATGTCTCAAAATATGCACGATGGCCCAAATTCATATGATTCAATGGGAGAACATTACGCTGCAATGGGAGATTATGAAAATGCAATTAATGCCCAACTTAAAGCAATCGACTTTGGAACCTTTGCGTCTCCATATGCAACTAAAGCTCAACTGTATTATGCTAAAACCGAACAAAAAAAAATCAGTGAAAAAATTATAGCAAATCAAGAAGAAATGCAAAAAGCGATTATGGGTGGAGATTATGAGTCTTACAAAAAGTTTGAACATCCAGAAATTAAAGTTTCTACAGGAGACTCTAATTTAAATCCTTTCTATATTATTACCAAAGAGGATATAATTAATGACAATGGTATAACTTGGAATTCCTTCAAGCTTTTTAATATGGAAACTTACTTTTCTCCTGATATGAAAACTGCTGTAATTACATTTGAAGCAGATGGGAATTACACTATTATAGAAACTAATGAAACTGTTCCTTATGCAACAAGAGCATCTGCAACTTGGACTAATACCGATGATGGATGGAAAATATTACACACATCATTTGCTCCAAGAAAAGGAAAAAATGGCATTCCAGGGTTTGTGAAGTAAGCAGTATTAAACACAACAAACTATTAATTTTAACCTTCTATTTACACTATTTTACTATTAACTTTTAATTTATAATTTATAATTTATAATAATATGAAAAATATTTTATTTTTAGTATCACTGGCATTATTTGTTGCAAGTTGCTCGGATTCAAATCCTAAGTATGCAAAAAATTTAGCAACCGCTCAGAAATTATTTACGTTACACGGTGAAGAAAATATAGACGAACAACTAAAGCTAGTTAGTAAAGACATTAAAGTTG
>CAWVTS010000203.1:0-4196 GCA_963933045.1 uncultured Lutibacter sp.
TACTATTGAGAAAGCGGCAAATGGTATTGATGGAGTCGAAAATGCAACTTGGAATGTAGATAAAAAGAAAGTAGATGTATCTTTTGATGATACCAAAACAAATGAAATGGAAATTCATAAAGCTATTGCAGCCTCAGGTTATGATACCGAAAAAGTTATAGGAAGTGAAGAAGCATACATAAATTTACCCGGTTGTTGTAAATATGACCACGAAATGGTGATGAATCAAACTGGTGAATTAAAAACAGATGACCAATAAAATCATAAACACTTCGTTTAAATTGATTGGAATTGTAAACAATACTATTTAAAATGAAGCCTTGCGATGATTCCTTTAAAAAGAACCTGAGTAAGCATAGAAAACTTTTGACATTCATGTAAAAAAAGAAACTCATAACTTTCGTTATGAGTTTTTTTTGCGGAGAAAGAGGGATTCGAACCCCCGGACCTGTAACAGTCAATAGTTTTCAAGACTACCGCATTCGACCACTCTGCCATTTCTCCGTTGAGGGTGCAAATATAGGATGCTTTTTCGTATTGAAAAAGCTTTTTTTAAAATTTTTTAATCAAATTATTTTCAAATTATAATATCCTAATTAGGAAGTGTTTACTATTTTTGTTGAAAACAATATTCAATGGGCAATAATACTTTCGGAAACCTATTTACACTTACAACCTTTGGTGAATCTCATGGAGAAGCTATTGGAGGAATTATTGATGGATGTCCTGCTGGACTTGAACTTGACCTAGACTTAATACAATTGGAGTTGGACAGAAGAAAACCTGGACAGTCTGCTATTGTTACTCAAAGAAAAGAGGCTGATAAAGTTCAATTTCTTTCAGGAATATTTGAAGGGAAAACTACGGGAACTACTATCGGTTTTATCATCAATAATACAAATCAAAAAAGTAAAGATTATTCGCATAATATAAATGTATATCGCCCTTCTCATGCGGATTATACCTATGATAAAAAATATGGTGTCCGTGATTATCGTGGTGGCGGAAGAACCTCAGCAAGAGAAACTGCAAATTGGGTAGTTGCTGGCGCTATTGCAAAGCAATTAATCAGTTCTATAAAAATTAATGCCTTTACCTCTTCTGTCGGAGAAATAACCATAAAAAAACCATATCAAGAGTTAGATTTTAGTTTAATAGAATCTAATGATATTCGTTGTCCTGATATAGAAGTTGCTCAAGAAATGATTTCTCATATCAAAGAAATTAAAAAACAAGGAGATACTATAGGTGGAACAATAACATGTGTTATTCAAAATGTTCCTATTGGATTAGGTGAACCTATTTTTAATAAACTACATGCCCAATTAGGAAAAGCAATGCTTTCAATTAATGCTGTTAAAGGATTTGAATATGGAAGTGGTTTTTGTGGTACTAAAATGAAAGGAAGTGAGCACAATGATGCTTTTAATACTGACGGAACTACTAAAACAAATCTTTCAGGAGGTATTCAAGGAGGAATAAGTAACGGAATGGATATTTATTTCCGTGTGGCTTTTAAGCCAGTTGCTACATTAATTCAAAAACAAGAAACTATAGATAGTGATGGTAATGTTATTGAAATGCAAGGACGTGGAAGACATGACCCATGTGTAGTTCCTAGAGCAGTTCCTATTGTTGAAGCAATGGCTGCATTAGTATTAGCAGACTTTTACTTATTAAACAAAACGACTAAGGCATAATTTACTTTACTGCTATATTACAAGAAAGTGAAAGTAGCAACAATGGTTCTAAAATTAAAAAAATATCAAACTCACCCCCTAAATTAAAGTATTAAAAAAAATTGAACAATAAAGTAAATCTTTATGAATTTAAAAAAGATTAAAAATACGTATAAGACCTTTAAAAATGACAGCAACCGAAAAAGCAATATTATAATTATTTATGAATTTATTGATCTTTGGATTAGACACAAAGAGTTCCCTACACACTATATTTCTAGATTTTTATATCGAAAAGAATACATTAATTACCGTGACTTTATCCCTACAAAAAAATATTACAATCTCATTCAATCAGAAAAAATACAGAATTCCTTTTTTGGTTCAATATTAAACAACAAGTTGTTTTTTTCTTTTTTTTGCACAGACAATGATATTCGTATACCAATATTAACCAGTTACAATTATAAAAGATGTTTCTACTTAGCAAACCAGAAATATAATATTGATTCCACCTCTGATTTAAAAATATTCTTTAACAAGGTATTCAAAGTTCATAAATGCAATGCCATTTTTATCAAGAGCATTTCAGGCTATGGTGGAACAGGAATTTTTCTTCTTCAAAAAGAATATTTAGATCAGCAAATTAACGTTTTTGGAAACAAAATTCTATCAGGTTCTTTTATCCATCAAGAAAGTGTAATACAACACAGAATGATTAATAAAATATATGCACAAAGTTTAAATACAATTCGTTTTGACGTTTGTAATATTGACAATCAGATTACAGTACTTGGAGCCGTAATGAGATTTGGCTCAATGGGAAGTGTAATTGATAACCGCTCTAAAGGAGGTTTTTATATATCCATTGATGACGAGAATGGGCAATTATTAAAGAAAGCACAAAAACAAATGGGTTTTGGAGGAGCAGAATTATACAAACATCCGGATACTGATTTTGTTTTCGAAGGATTCAAAATCCCTCATTATTCACAAGCAAGAAACCTTGCCATTGAAATGAGCAACTTACTTCCAAATAAAATAGTAGGATGGGATATTGCCATTACAGATCAAGGGCCTTTGGTAATTGAAGGTAATGATAAATCCAACATCACGATGACTGAATTACAGTATGGTGGTTACTTAAAGCATCCCATAATAAAAAAGTTGTTGAAAACAATTTAAATTGTTTTTTTTTACAAAAACTCCTTTTTATTCTAGAAGCAATGACTGTATTAGGCTTAATTTACTTTGCTGCTAGTTTACCACCAATCCAAGCCATTGGAATGTAAGCTAAAAGAATATCTGTAATTGCAAACCATGTTGGTGCAGGAATCATAAAACTCACCATAATTCCTAGTAGAAAAAAGATGGCTCCAATTCCTAAAGCAAATTTCATTTTGTGAGTAGCAGCAAGGTTATATGCAATAAAAGCACCTACCAAAGTTCCTAAAGCATGGGCTAAAAACGGAAAAATAAAATATTTGGGCTCGAGAGTTGGCATTACTTCTGCCAATGCATTCATATCACTTGGATCAAGACCTTCAATAGGCAGTATCATATGACCTATTTTAACAAGGCTCATATTGATGATACTTCCTACTATCCAACCAGTAATTACTGCAAGTATATTTTTAAGCATTGGATTCATAATAGTTATTTTTTATAGGCAACAAGTTAATAAATAATTATTAATCAGTAGATTACCATATATAAACTAATTACAAAAAACAACTTAAAACTAAGCCATCACTTCATTTTTCTTTATTTTTCTATAAAGGAAAGAATTGAAAATATTTCTTCTTCCAAAATTATTAATAGATTTACTATTATTGAATTTTAGAAAAAGTTTGCGATTCACACCAAAATATTCATATGAAGTACCATCTGTAAAAGTAACTTCCAACAGCATACTTTTATGGTGATAATCGGCAACTTTAGATTCAGTAATTGTAGTAGAGTATTCTTCCAAATTTTCTTCTTTGGTTTTTGGAGCAATACTTACAAGAAAATGATACCCATCAATAATTTTTAAACTTACTTCACCAGCCTCTTCCTTCTTAACTTCATCTAAAAATTTATCTGGATGCCATTCTTTTACTAGTCCTCTGTAAGTTTTCTTTAATTCTTTCAAATCGATAGATCCTTCTACCTTAAAAAGTTTTTTGTATTCGTTGATGCGCTTCATATTCTTGTTTTCAAATTCGAGGTGCAAAACTATGCATATTATCTGAATAAAGAAGCACTCAATTCAATATTTAAATTAAGCGTAATAGTTTAAATAATAGCGACTTAAAAACGCTAGATTTTCATCACTATTCTATGATTCGGACAGAAAGAATTCTCACATCCTGTTTTGGTCTATCTTGGAAACCTGTTTCAACCACAGCAATAGAATCTAAGACCTCTAAGCCTTTTATAACTTCGCCAAAAACAGTATAATTTTGATCTAAATGTGGTGTTCCACCTAAAGTTCTATAGACTTCTCTGTGAGATTCAGGAATTGTATATTTCTCA
>CAWVTS010000204.1:0-4167 GCA_963933045.1 uncultured Lutibacter sp.
AACTTTCTTGCAACTTGAATGGACAGCGTCACGCAATAGGCTACTATTCTTATACCAAACGTAGCACACTTAAAACTCATTCAAGGCAACTCTATTTGAATGGAAAGCGTTTAGATAAAAAATGTTCTCTTAATTAAACATTAAATCTAATGATCAAACCTGCATTTCATTTCTCGACGCAATCAACATTTACCTTCTTTTTATTACTGTATCTATTAATTCCTTCGGTATTGATAGCTCAATCCAACCTTGCGGATGTCAATGGGGATGGTAATCTAAACATTTTGATTATCGGTACCTCTAAATCAATTTCGGATAGTTCGGCAGAATTCTCTCCTTTCCAAATTCGCACTGAACTGGAAAATATCTTGATGGATGATCCTTCTCTATCACTTTCGATAAATGTGGTGGCAGAAGATATTTATCGAACGCAAACAATACTGACTGGTGTCGGTTATGATTGGGCTGGCGTTAATATCGAACATTTTTGCCATTCTTTGGTTCAATATTATTTCTGGCCAGATGACAGGACATCAAGAATGGACAACTTAAGAGGAGAGAACGGAACGGATTGGGATTATGTCGTAATAGGCTCTGACCCTCATGTGATTAGGAGTATTCCTGGATTCTATTCATTAGGCGTAAACAAAATTGCCTACAAAGTAGCAGAAGGAGGCGGTAAACCACTACTGCTAATGCCTTGGTCAAAAGATGATACAGAGATTAGTCACTTTGAGGAATTCACCTATCGAACTGCAAATGGTGCTCAGGTTCCAGTTGATATTGTGCCTGCAGGTTTGGCTTGGAATGATTTACAGAGCGGCAAAATAGATGTTACCACCGACCATCCTACACCCAACGGAGCCTTTGTATGTGCTGCTGCAATCTACGCTCACATTTCCAATCAAAGCGCCTCTTCATCTGATTATGTTTATGATGACGAAATTGCTGATATTACGCATACAACAATTGGTAACGCTTCGTCTCAATCCCATTACTCAGGAGAAATTACATTTAATTCTCCTTACAAAAGTTGTGAAATAAGTGATACGGACTTAATCTACAACCATGGTGGTACAAGCACAGAAAATGGAATCCTTGGAGGACTTCAATGGGTTGTTTCACAGGATCAAAAAACCCTTCAATATGGCAATACTCCATATGTGCACTTCAATTATGGACGATCAAGTATGGGCACAACACATCTTTACGTAATAGACACTTCAATTTTTGATTATTCCTTTGGCTATCCATTGCAAGATAATGCGGTAACAGGACATACATCAATGCAATATGGAATTGACCAACGCGTCAACGAAGCAGATGTTGAAACTGACCTAGGTGTTGCACTTCATATGGTTAGAGAAGGAGAGCTCCCTTCAGCTAGAAACGTTCCCATAAGGACAATCATCTCACAAATGATAGAAGAAATTCCTGGTGTGGATATCTACCCTCCTGGTGATGATTGGCACTTAAGTTCTGATGTCAACAAAGCCATTGCAGCTTACATGTATACCATTTTAACGGGTGAATGTGCCTTAGACGGACAACCAGAACCCATAGACTCAACTCAATGGCGTACTTGGATGGCTCATAAAATTGGCTATCTGACGGCTTGGAATGTGATGTACATGGAAGGCTTTTCACCCTGTTACGGTTCAACTCTTTCAGTTGAAGAATTAGCTTTCTCAGAAGAAGATTATTTGGCATCTCCTAATCCAACGGAAGGAAATTTCTCTATTGAACTTAACGAAAACAATGCTAAGGTTTCTGTATCAGTAAGGAACATAATGGGTCAACAAGTTTATCAAGAAATATTTGAACATACACACCATATCAACTTATCACTCGAGCAGCCTTCAGGATTATATCTAATAACATTAGACTTTGGAGAGGAAATGTCAGTCATAAAATTGATTATGGAATAAATCCATATTAATCTCTTCTTGTCGCTCTTGACAGCCGCTCGGCATAAATGCCTGTTTTTACCCAAACGTTGTATGCCATTAAAACAACTATCTGTATTCAGTAACCATATTCTTGTAGTTATCTTGAATTGTTTTAATGATGACTGACTTATCGGCTTTGAGACCATCAATGTCGTCTATTTGATTAAATTCTCTCATCCACTTATCTCCCCACAAAGTGAATTCTATAATAATTGGAGCCAATTCAACACCTTTCTCACTTAACAAGTAAATATTCTCTTTTTTATTTTCAACTGTTTTGGTCTTAAATATCAAATGAATAGATTCTAATAACTTTAATCGAGCCGACAGAATACTTGGAGCTATTCGTTCATCAGAATTCGAAATTTCTTTAAATGTCTTCTTATGTTTAATCAGCATATCTCTGATGATTAACAAAGACCATTTGTCACCAACAACATCAAGTGTTGATGAAATAGGACAACCTGAACGAAATTTATTAGTCATATTTTTTTTGCATTATTACTATCAAATCAATAGTAATAATTATATTTGCTATCAATTCGATAGTAAAAATATAAAACATTCTCATGAAACAAAACAAAAAATTATCTAAAATCAATCTGTACGATAAGTTTAATGCTGCTTTTGTAAGTCTGATTACACCTGAAATGTCAGATTTAAAAAAAATACGCAAGCAAAATTCTTATTCAAGTACACCAACTTTAGTCAAACCATTTGAAATGCCTTTAGAGTTTATTTCAATAAATGGTGTTAGGATTAGAATGTCAAAATCAATCTTAGATACAAAAAATAAAGAAACCATTATAATGTTATCCGCCTTCCCACATACTATCATAGCTTACTCTCCTATTTGGGAAGAATTAAAAAAGGAGTATAATATTTATGCCTATGACTTACCTGGATTTGGGGCAAGTGAAACAAAATCTGAATATATGTCATTTAACTTTCAAGGTGATTTCTTAAATTCCTTTATAAAACATTTTGATATTGAAAATTCACATATAGTTGCTCCTGACGTGGGCATGGCGAGTGCGCTATCCTATGTTATTAATCATAAAAACCACATAAAGTCACTAATGATTGGTGATGGGCCCGCTACATTGCCCACTATTGAACCAAGTATTATGAAAAAAATGGTTCATTCAGGTTTTTGGAGAACTATGTTCGTTCTAGCGGGAAGTGGAGCCTTGATAGAATCTTCTAAGAACTTAGGTAATGTAAAATATGTTCCAAATAAATATGAATTATCAGACTATAAAAACTCACACATAGGAAAAGTAGCAAATAGTATGAAATGGTTCAAAACCTATCCTGAAGCCTTAAAACATCTTGACCAAAACTTAAAAAACATCCAGATACCTACAAAAATATTTTGGGGAGAGCATGAAGCTATTTTGGATAAAAGAAATGGAGAGAACATAAATAAACGAATGCCAAATAGTGAACTGGAAATATTTGAAAACTGTGGACACTTTGTCTATCAGGATGATTATCCAAGATTCATCAGATTGATTCAAACATGGGTCAATAAACACAACTAAAAAAGATGATTTCTTTTCTACAAGAATTAAAGTTCCGTAACGAACACCTATTTTACTTTGGGTTATTTTGCCTAATTCTTTCAATTGTCTGTATTGTTTTAACTGAGACAACAACAGTACAAGTACAGCATTTAAACGCTTGGTTTAAGCCTTTCAAATTTGCATTATCAATAGGCTTATTCTCCTGGACCATGGCTTGGTACTGCCACTATCTGTCAGATTTTAATGTAACACCTTTTAATTGGACAGTTATTATATTATTTGGTTTTGAACTTTTATATATTATTTTTCAGGCCTCAAAAGGGCAATTATCACACTTCAACTTTGATACACCGCTCTATTCAATATTATATTCGTTAATGGGTTTAGCGGCCGTAATCGTCACACTCTATACTGCTTATATTGGCTTCCTCTTTTTTATACAGAATTTTCCAAATTTACCAAGTCATTATCTTTGGGCTATTCGTTTAGGCATCTTGATTTTTGTTGTTTTTTCATTTGAAGGAGCTTTAATGAGTTCTCAAATGAGTCACAGTGTTGGTGCAATCAATGATAATTCTAATTGGTGGATTATAGGTTGGAGCAAAACCGTAGGTGATTTAAGAGTCTCGCACTTTATAGGTATGCACGCTTTACAAATTTTACCATTACTCTCCTTCTATATTTTTAAAAAC
>CAWVTS010000205.1:0-4114 GCA_963933045.1 uncultured Lutibacter sp.
TTTAATAATTTCTATAAGTCTATAAATATAGTCTTATTTCTGTCATTCGTCATTCGTAAAGGTAAAAAAAAGGGGAGCGCTAACTCCCCAGGGGTTTTTGTGTTGTGTGGTTAAAATGGAAGATCAGGATCTTCTGTAGCTTGAGGTGTTGCAATTGGTGTTTCTACCTTTTGCTCTGGTTTAAATGTATCAATAGCTACATAATGTGTCTTACCATATTGGTCAACCTCTCTTTTTTTCTGAACTATAAGTTTAACATACTTCTTATTGTTATACTCAAAAATCCAATCTTTTGGAAGATCTGATAAACATACAGATACTGCGACCTGGTCTCCATCAAATTTTTCTTTTCCACTTCCTACATAAATTTTGTCTTTTACTTCACTCATTTCTTTATTATTTTAATTGTTTGCTCCATGTGGTTAATTGTAGAGATCATAATATCATTTTTATCATCTACACTATTACAAGACATTGGAACTTCTATCCACATAATAGTTTTTATTGGTGTTAACTTAAACTGATTATAAAATCTGCCTATGTATGTATGAATTAATATCTTCAGTTGCTTCATTACTAAAATATTTATGATAAACTTCAACCGCTTGTTCTACTTTCTCCTGGCCACCTTGTATAAATGTTGGGGAGCATTCAAAAATACCTAATCTTGCAGTTTTCTTATCTATTACTAAAAAAATTAAAGGCTTACCAAATAATCTTTGGTATATATATGCCTGGCTATCGTAATTATAAGTTTTAGCTGAGTACATAAATTTATCAATGTCTCCGCTTGTCTTAATATCAATTATTAAATTACTTTTATGGTTTAAAATATCCGCCTTTCCTTTCCAATCTAAATTCATTATTTTTTGAATCTCTGGAATTTCAAACTCATTACCATCTTCATAAATTAAATCAAACATCTCCATATTTGAAGTCATTTTTGTGCATAAAAAATCCAGGTGTTCCCTTTCTTTTGTTAGTAACAACATTTCTTCTTTCGAGTCAGCTAACGCATCCTTGTATTTAGCAGTTGATCTTGTTGATGCATCTACCTCCTGGAAGTCTTTTACTTTATGAGGCTCTAATATTTTAGTATGAAAGTATCTACCCTCAAGCATTGGTTTTGTAAACTCATTATTTACACGAAATTGTGTTGGGTTCTTCAGTAGCTTACCTATATCAGAGTTTGATAAATATTGTTTACCAAAATCTCCATAGTATTTAGCATCGTCCTCCAGGTTTTTAAGTATATCTGCTTTAGTCATCTTTTATAGATTTAGCTAATTCTTTTTTTACTGTCGCTTTGATACTATATTTAGCTTTTAATCTTTCGGTAATTTCCTCCAAGCCTAACGCTTTATTTTTAGCAACATAAGTCAACACTTTTGACCAATTCATATCTCCAATATCAAGAGTTATTAATGTTTGTGTTTTTTCCTTTGTAGTTGTTACTGTCTTTTTTGTTTCTTCAAACTCTGGAATGATTAAAGTATCTTCATTGGCGTATAGGTTTAATCCTAAACCATGCATTGCAATAGCTTTTGCCGTAGATCTTTGTATTGCAGTATTTACATCCATAGATGTTATTTTATCTACTGTTAAAGACTTATGTCTAAAATCTTTAATTGGAAGATAATCAATATGCTCTATATCTTTTACTACGATACCTACTTTAACATACCCAGTCATTCCATCTGAAAACCAATTCAACCCAGTCTCTGGAGCTTCATACACAATTCTTTGTGCATTCTCGTCTTCTTGTTTTAGATAGTTCCAGGCAATTGCCCAGGATAAGTAACTAAAGTTACCCTTCTTTTTAACGTGTTTAGTTACATCTTTTGCAACCAAATCTTTAAAGTAATTGTTTTCTGTTTTGCTCATTTTATTTAATTTAAGATTGATTTTAATTTAAGTTGTAGTTCCGCGTGTTTACACAAAGCTAATTCTCTTTTATTTTTTAAGTTCTGAATATGCTTATCGTTTTTTCGAGTATTCACTTCAGTTTTAATTTTATTCTCTATGAGTTTTAGTTTATATAAACAATTTTGTATGCTTAATTTTACACAACCTATTTTCCAGCCATTTTCTGTAAAGTAGGAGTATTCATTATCATTACATTCTTTGTAATAAGATCCTCCCTTTGTGGTGTTAAGTATTTCGATTCGTTCATTAAATTGTTGAATTTTAACGCCCATATTTATAACATTATAACCAATTGGCTGAATGTTTACCACTGAATTGTTTTGGTTAGTAGCCTGGTTTAGTATTTCTATTAAGCTATACATTGGTTGACTTTAATATGTCGTTTATTAAATTTGTAACATCTGTATCATTTTTCATAGACTCTTTAGCTTTATTGTACCCATGAATAATGGTGGAGTGAGTAACTTTAAAGTTATAAGTCTCTAAAAACCTTTGAATATAAGATATTCTAATTGGTCTTTCCATACATAAATAGTACAACATCTGTCTTGCATCAACCAGGTCTTGTCTCCTGGAGGAAGTAAACATTTCATCTAAAGTTAAATGAAACCTTTTGGCTACCGCAGTAGCGTAATCATCAAATATTTCTTTCTTCATCTTACTTTTTTAGTTTGTTTAATTCAAATTGCAAATGATCTATCGCTTTTTGAATATCCTCGTTAGGTAGATCGTGTTTCTTATATGCTCTTAATATATAAGTACAAGCAGTTCCTAAGTTGTATGTTAAATTAAAGTTATTTACTACTTCGATAGCAGTATAATTATTTTCCCCATCGTAATAAGATGGGGTATCAACGGAAACAATTGTTTTATCGTCTGTAGTTGTTTCAGTCCAATGTTGTCTATTTATTGCCATTTGATTATATTAAAATGTTAGTATCCAAATTATAAATCTGTAAATCTGAAGCGCAACCAATATAGAAATTATACCCAGGAATGACCAGACTACAAGTTTTAAGTTTCTTTCATATTTACTCATAACTAAATACCTAAAGGATATTCGTCATCTTCGATAACTTCTAATTCGTTGATTGCTTCCTGGGTTTCTTCATCGTCTTTATTGTAATTAGGATCGAATGAAAGAAATAATTCTCTTAAAGTTTTGTGCATGATTTGATTATATTTAAATTAGACTAAGTTCACAAATATAGTATAAAATAGTCATAAAAACTAATGTTATTCAAAATAACTTACAGACAAATATATTTCTACATAGTCAAAATAATCTCCTATTTCTGAATGTATTACCTGGTCTTCCCCTATTGCTACGGCAAAAACTTTCTTTTCTCGCTCCTCTAAATCATTTAAAAAATCAGTAATTAACTTAACATCATTATATCCATCGTACCATTTTAACTCAAAATTACTTTCATAGATCAACATTCCTTCAGAGTTTTCTAATTGTAAAGAAAACAAGTCTTCAAAAACATTTCGTTTGTCTCCGTTTTTTAGTTTAAATAAATTTTCTTTTTCTTCTTTTGGTATCCCTATTATTACCTTGCTTCTATATCCCATCTTTTTCTATTTTATCAGCCCATATACAAGCCTGGTTATAAATTCCGTTATCAATACATTGAATAAAGTCTACAAAGCTATTAAACCAATCTAATTTAGCTTTTAGTTTATTTACTTCTCCTTTTGCTTCTATATAGTCTCCCATTAAATCGGTTATCCTATTGAAGTCTCTGTCTTTTTGTGTTTCCGCGTATGCCATTTTTATTTAATTTAATTATGTTTATTTTCTTGAGCGTATTCCCATACCCTGGTATTGAGATCATCGTTTACCCAATCCCAAAAAAAGTCTGTTATATCTACTCCGTTTAATTCTACTTCCAGGATTTCTAAATCATTCTCTGGAGCATTTTCGTGATCTCCATCGTCCCAATAATATTCATAAGAAATATTTAGATCATAGTTATCTTCTTCTATAGTATAATTTCCTCGTGTTTTCATAAGTGTCCGCTTGTTTTTAATTCTTCGCATTCATATCTCCATTCTGATTCTGATTTTGGTTCATTCATTCCTTTTAGATCATCTACTCCATTACCCAAAACAAATTCAGATTCGTTTAACTTATTTTCAATATCATCAATCCAATCTTGTTCCTTGTAGATTATAAATTCATTTA
>CAWVTS010000206.1:0-4072 GCA_963933045.1 uncultured Lutibacter sp.
ATCGCTAAAGGAATGGGAAATGGTTTTCCTATAGGTGGAATTTTAATCCATCCATCCATAAAAGCATCCTATGGTTTATTAGGAACCACTTTTGGAGGAAATCATTTAGCATGTGCTGCTTCTTTAACGGTTTTAAAAGTAATTGAAGAAGAAAACTTGATGCAAAACGCACATGAAATTTCAGAGTATTTTATTGATGAAGCAGCAAAATTATCACAAATAAAAAACTTAAAAGGGAGAGGTTTAATGCTTGGTTTAGAGTTTGATTTCCCAATTACAGCCCTTCGTAAAAAATTAATTTTCACACATAAGATATTTACAGGAAGTGCTAAGAATCCTAATTTATTAAGAATTCTTCCTCCTTTAACCATCAAAAAAGAACATATCGATTTGTTTTTTGAAGCTTTAAAAAGTGAATTATCATGAAAAAGTATACTCATATAAATGATATAGATGACATCTATTCCTGGATTAAAGCGGCGAATAATATTAAGTCAGATCCATTAAAAGATCTTGGTTTAGGTAAAAACAAAACCTTAGTTATGTTGTTTTTTAATTCCAGTTTACGAACACGTTTAAGCACTCAAAAGGCGGCATTAAATTTAGGTATGAACCCTATAATAATGAATGTTTCAGGAGATTCTTGGGCTATTGAATTTGCTGATGAAACAATAATGAATGGAAATACTGCAGAGCATATTAAAGAAGCGGCAGCAGTAGTTTCTCAATATGCAGATGTGATTGCTGTAAGAGCATTTCCTTCATTAAAGGATAAAGAAAAGGATGAAAATGAGTTCGTTATTAATTCATTTCTAAAATATGCCTCTGTGCCAATTGTTAATATGGAAAGTTCAATAGGACATCCTTTACAAGGATTAACAGATGCCATTACAATTGCTGAATATACTATAACTGCAAGGCCTAAAGTAGTTTTGAGTTGGGCGCCACATATAAAAGCCTTACCTCATGCTGTTGGAAATAGTTTTATACAAGCAATGCAAAAAATGGATGTAGAATTTGTAATTACAAATCCAGAAGGATATGATTTAAATCCTGAAATAACTAAAAATACGCCAATTTTTCACAATCAGTCAGTCGCATTAAAAGAGGCAGATTTTGTGTATGCTAAAAACTGGAGTAGTTATGATGATTATGGGAAAGTTCTAAAAACTGATTCCAATTGGATGATAACAAAAGAAAAAATAGGAAGTGCAAAATTCATGCATTGCTTGCCTGTAAGAAGAAATGTTGTTGTAGAAGATGCAGTATTGGATAGTGAAAATTCTTTAGTCATAGAACAAGCAAATAACAGAACCTTTGCAGCCCAATTAGTGCTTAAAAAAATATTAGAAAATTTGTAAAATGAAAACGCTAAAAATCATAAAAATAGGTGGAAATATTATTGACAATAAAGAAGTGTTAAATCAATTCCTAGTCGGTTTTTCAAAAATTTCAGGACCGAAAATTTTAGTTCATGGAGGCGGTAAACTAGCCACAAAATTAGCTCATAAAATGGAAGTTGAAGTGAAAATTATTGACGGAAGGCGTATTACAGATTTAGCAACTTTAGACATTATCACAATGACTTATGCTGGGAAAGTAAATAAAAATATAGTAGCTAAACTACAAGCGAATAATTGTAATTCCTTAGGGTTTTCTGGCGCTGACGGAAATAGTATAATCTCAGAAAAAAGGCCTATAAAAGACACTGATTTTGGTTTTGTAGGTGATGTAATACATATAAACACCTCAACATTAGAATTGCTTTTAGACAACAATATAACTCCTGTTTTTTGCGCAATTACACATGATAAAAAAGGACAATTATTAAATACCAATGCAGATACTATTGCATCAGAATTGGCAATTGGATTTGCTGAAAAATTTAAAACAGAACTCTATTATTGTTTTGAAAAAAATGGAGTTTTAGAACGTTTAGAAGATGAAAATTCTGTAATTGAAAATATCAACCCAAAAATGTATAAAAACTTAATTGAACAAGGAATTATTGCTGATGGAATGTTACCAAAACTAAATAATTGCTTTCATGCTATTCATCATCATGTAGCTAAAGTTTGTATTGGCAAACCAGAAATGATTTTCAATACAAATTCAACATACACAACTATTAAAAAATAATGAGACAAGAAGTATTAATACAAGATGCTATAGAATTACTCAAAAATTTAATTGAGACACAATCCTTTTCATCCGAAGAAGACAAAACAGCTCTATTGATAGAAAAGTGGTTTGTGAAAAATAGCATTCCGTTTAAAAGAACCAAAAATAATGTTTGGGCAACTAACAAACATTTTAACAGCAGTAAGCCAACTTTATTACTAAACTCTCATCACGACACTGTGAAACCAAATAATGGTTATACTAAAGATCCTTTTAAAGCCATCGTTGAAGATGGAAAACTATATGGTTTAGGAAGTAATGATGCAGGAGGATGTCTGGTTTCTTTAATAGCAACATTTACACATTTTTATGCACAAGAAGACCTAAAATATAATCTGGTTATAGTGGCTTCAGCAGAAGAAGAGAGTAGTGGACAAGATGGATTGAATAGTATGTTGTCTATTATTCCAAAAATTGATGTTGCTATAGTTGGAGAGCCAACTTTAATGAATTTAGCAGTTGCAGAAAAGGGTTTAGTAGTTTTTGATGCTGTTATTGAAGGAACTCCAAGTCATGCTGCACATCCTAATGATAACAATTCAATTTATAACACAATTGAAGTTTTGAAATGGTTTAAAGATTATAAGTTTAAAAAAACTTCTGATGCTTTGGGAGATGTAAAAATGACGGTTACTCAGATTAATGCTGGAAAACAGCACAATGTAGTTCCAGCTGAAGTACGATTGGTTATTGATGTTCGTGTAAATGATGCATATACTAATAAGGAAATAGCAGCTATTTTAATAAAAGAATCACCTTGCATTAGTATTAAAGCAAGAAGTCTGCATTTAAATTCTTCTTCAATTTCAACTAATCATGAATTGGTGAAAGCAGGAATTGAAATAGGAAGAGAAACATATGGCTCCCCAACGTTATCAGACCAATCTGTCTTGAGTTGTCAATCATTAAAGTTGGGACCAGGAGATAGTACACGTTCACATTCTGCGGATGAATTTATTTATTTGGCAGAAATTAAAGAAGGAATAAATATATATATTGAATTGTTAAATCATGTAATTTTTTGACACAATTAAACGAATCAACATTTACATAATTTTAAAAAAAAGCATATGAAACTTTGGGATAAAGGATTTTCAATAGACAAAAAAATAGAACAATTTACAGTTGGAAATGATAGACAAATTGATCTGCATATTGCTGCATATGATGTGCAGGCTTCTTTAGCGCACGCAATTATGTTGCAATCTATAGGTATTATTACTGATGAAGAACTGCAAGACCTGAAAAAAGGTTTGCAAGAACTGGCTGATTCAATTGAAAAAGGAACATTTGTAATTGAAGACTCATTTGAAGACGTACATTCTAAAATTGAATGGGAATTAACGCAAAAATTAGGAGATGTAGGTAAGAAAATTCATACTGCACGTTCTAGAAATGATCAAGTTTTAGTGGCGCTACAATTATATTATAAAGAGAATTTAGCAGTTGTAAATGATAAGGTAAAAACGTTGTTTGATACACTTTTAAATCTTGCTGAAACTCATAAAGAAAGTTTACTTCCAGGTTACACACATTTACAAGTTGCAATGCCATCTTCATTTGGATTGTGGTTTTCTGCCTATGCTGAATTGTTAATTGACGATGTATATATGCTAAATGCAGTTTCAAAAGTTGTAGATCAAAACCCTCTAGGTTCTGCTGCAGGTTACGGAAGTTCTTTTCCTATTGATAGAGAATTAACAACGAAGGAACTTAATTTTTCAACCTTAAAATACAATGTAGTTGCTGCGCAATTAAGTAGAGGTAAAAGTGAGCGTTCAATTGCTGCTGCTTTAGGAGGATTGTGTAATACGATGTCACGATTTTCAATGGATGTCTGCTTGTATATGAGTCAGAATTTTAATTTTATTTCTTTTCCTGACGAATTAAC
>CAWVTS010000207.1:0-4044 GCA_963933045.1 uncultured Lutibacter sp.
TGTTGTAATTAGTACGTAAAATGTTAAAATTGTTGTTTTCATAATTTTGAATTTTTAATTTTTGAAAACGCCGAGTTATACGCACTAACGTTCTGTTTTTTATATGGATGTATTTTTTAGGATTAATTTTATAGTCAAAAAGAATATTATCAAATTGCGGTATAACGACTTGATAAGCACTATTTTGTTAGGTAGTACTAAAGCTAATTGCCAGCAACACTCTCAAATCCTACATTCACCGCTTTTTGGTGTACCGCGCGGTTAATGCACAGTCCAAAAGGGCAGAATAGCGAAGTAAGAACCTATTTGGGTTTACTTTTAGGTGAATTGTGTATTATCGTGTTGTCTATTATTCGTAGCGCGTAGTCTAAGTTAATTAATAGAGAGAGGTGTTGGGATTTATCCAGAAATTATCGAGAGTCTCTAAAACAACCAAGCAATTAATTACACACGTTATTGTGCAACGTTTTTTATAGTTTAATTATTAATACGATGCCGATTGAACTTAAGTCTTTCATTTTCTGCTTGTCATTTATTCCAGCATTATTATTAGATTCGAATTTGCTAAAATCAGACTGACCATTAAGATTTATTCCAGCACTCATATTCCAAAACATATCAAATACAAATCCAATTCCTATTTGTGCTCCAAAGTTCCAACCATCAAAAACTTCTTTTTGAGTGGTATTTAGAAAACGATATTCGTCTTTAATTATGTTTTGACCGTAAAATCCTAGATTCACAAATATTCTAAAATTTTCAAGGGATTCTTTTATATCCATAGTAATTAATAACGGAACTTTCAACAACGTTCTTTCGTGGTAAAAGTTTCCAACAGAATTAAATCCATTACCAGACAGATTGTTTATTCCAATTCCAGTTGAAATTCCGACTATTTGATTTATTTTATAGTTCAAAAGAATTTCTCCGTTGTCACTGTTCATATTATAATTTGGTTCAGAATCATTTTCTATAATCCCATATCCAAATCCACCGTTTCCAATTATACTAAATTTTGATCTATTTTCTTCTTGTGCGGAACTATTTATATGAGAAAAAATGATAGTAATTAAAATCAGTAATTTTATTTTTTTCATTGCTTTCGCTTGTTTCATAATTTTAATTTTTAATGTTTAATTTTTGAAAACGCCGAGTTATACGCACTAACGTTCTGTTTTTTAAATGGATGTGTTTTTATGCAATAAATTAGATAAGACGTTGTGGGTTCGGTTATTTTTTATTTGCGGTTTTTATAAAGTTCTTTTGACTTTCAGTTAATGGAAATGAATTGTATTTTTTCCAAAATTCCTCTTTATAATTTGTACCAGCTTCATAAATAGTTTTTTTCTTGTAACCTCTTTTAGGAATTTTTACGTTACTGACAAATTCAAAATTTTCGTTTTCTATAATATTCTCTAGCATCTTAAAATTATAAGTATTTCTAATATAATCTTTCAATTTGAAAAAAGAATTAACTTCACTTATTGCTGAATTGGCTTTGCTATCTATATTTCCGTTATCAAATACACGGCTTTTTTGAGGCAACGATTATTGAGTCGTACTGTAGGACGTATGATGGAAATAACATAATATTAAGCGCAAAGTGCGAATTCAAGGCATTTACGCCTAACGGTTGGTAAATAAAACCTAGTTGGTTTTATGTTCTATTTTTTGATTAATAACGGACCTTTATTTCATTAACATTTGTTTGCTTAGGCGCTAAAATCACTAACTTTTATGTGCGTTGTTTGTTTCTGGCAATTTGTGAAACGGTTACTATATAATTATTTCTTATTTATCGAACAAAAAACACCTTTTTAATCTTGTTATTTTCGATATGGTAAATAACAACTACTTCTATTAATCTGTCCCCAAACTGAACACGCTCCTTATCTATAACAATATTGCCTTGAACAATTCTTTCTTTTAGTTCACAATGTAGATCAGGAGTATTTTTAAACATAGTTGAATATGTTTCTCTCATTTTATCTTTTCCTTTATATTGTAATTCGTCTGGGTAGTTGTAAACTTCAACATCTTCGGCATAAGGTTCTAAAAAAGCATCTATATTTCTAAAGTTGTATGCATTCAATTGTCGTTGTGCTAATTCTGTTGGTGAGTCTTTTAGTATTTCATTTGGCTTAAAAACTTCACCTTTGTTGATAACAGTATTGATTTTTGTAACGTTTTCTATGTTTTCAACAGGATTAGCATCTAATAGAACAAGATTAGCTTTTTTGCCAATACTAACTGATCCAAATTCATTTTCCTTATTAAATATTTTTGCACCATTGATTGTTGAAGCTTGAAGAATTTGCCAATTACTCATACCACCTTTATGCATTGCTTGTAATTCTGCTAAATAGGATGATGTATGTAAAGTGCCAATATTGCCAGCATCTGTTCCGGTTGCTATTAAGACTCCAGCGTCTGATAAAATTTTCATATTTTTCATACTAATTGATTCAGCTTGTTTTAAATATGAAATACTTTCTTGAGAATTCCCATATTTGCTATATTCCTCAACCAATAGAGAATCAGACAAATGTTTTAAATCTAATAAAGAACCTAATTGAAATGGGTCTGCTGTTTTTAATTCATAATTAGTCATTTTTAGGTTTTGACCAAACGTATTCAAATATTTACTATTTACTGTTAAGCTCGGACAAAGAATAGTGCCTTTTTTTTTCATTAATTGAACAAAATCGTCCTTTAATATTTCATCGTCTATACTATGTACTAAAAAGTCCGCACCATTTTCAACAGCTAGTTGAGCAGTAATACGTTGCGTTGCGTGTACAGCAATTTTTAAATTGTTTTTATGGGCTTCATCAATAATTGCTTTAATTATAGGAAGGTTTTTGCGAGCACTTTTTTCAATACTTAAGCCATCTGCTCCTACGATATACCAGATTTTGATAAAATCGGGATTATATTGCAATTGTTGTTTAACTGCATTAATACCATCTTCAATTGTTTTTGTTAAAGCGAAAGGATTATTTTCTCCTAAATTCTCATAGACTTTAGATTTATAAGTAGTCAATAAAGGACCAGTTATATAAACTGTTGGTGAATATTTCTTATCTGTAAAATCTTTACGTTGTTGAAGGAGTTGGTAATTAGCTCCGACATCAATCACTGTTGTAATTCCGTTTTGAAGATATCTCCTCAATTTAGTTTCCATATCGGTTTTTGCTAATGCAATTTCATGGTTATAACTCTTGTGTTTTGTTAAATCAATAACATCTGGACGAGAATATAACCCTCCATTTTGGAAAAAATGAATATGTGCATCCACTAGACCAGGTATAAGATATTTATCCGTTCCATCTATTATAGTAGCATTTTCAGGTATCTTTATTTTATTGCTTTTTTGAATATTTGAAATTATATCGTTGGAAATAACAACAGTTTGATTAGGCACTAATTTTTGTTTTTCCACATCTGCTAATGTTACATTGGTAATATAGGTTTGTGCAAATAGAGTTAAAGAAGAAATTAGTAGTGTGAAAACTAAAATTTGTTTTTTTTTCATATTGAATATGTTTATTTGTAATTTTATTAAGCTTGAAACTAATGTCCTGTGGATATGGCGAGTTTTTTGTAAGCTAGCTTAAAAGCAACATTAGCCATTAGCCGTATATCACGTTCACTAACAAGTGTATATATTTGATTTTTTTTAATAGAGCTATGACCTAATAAGTACTAATAACGCGAATATCTGAACCATTATTTAGCAAATGAGTTCCTATGGATAACCAGGCTTGGGTAGGGCTCCGCTGTGCTAATCCCATAAGCACATTAAAGTAACTAGGGTCAGTAGCAGTGTTTAGGGCTTTTTAGGATTCCTAAAAAGCATTTAAAATCTAAAAAATGAAAAATTGGTTAGTGAAGATTATGATTGGGGCATAAAACTTCCTCAAAAGTATAAAATAAATCAACTAGCTCCAAAGAGAAAGGAGATTTTAACAGTTTGTATTTCGATAGTTTGTAATTAATTACATTAATTAACCAATACCCACTCTCCTTTGGCAATAAGGGGTT
>CAWVTS010000208.1:0-4036 GCA_963933045.1 uncultured Lutibacter sp.
CAAATTTCATTCTGTTTAAATCAACAATCGAAAAGTCATATGAATCGTTCGTTTTGGTTATCAAGGTGTTTCCTGGAGAATGATCTAAAAAATTAACACCCTTCTCGTGCAAATCATAGGTGAATCTTGTAAAGGCACGAATGATTGTTTCAGAGTCTGGATATTCCAAATTCATTGTAAGCTCTCTATATGTTAAATCACAGTTTAAATGCTCACTAATATAAAAACTCTTTTTAAATAAAAAAATAGTGGGACACTCATAGAATGCTATAGGCTTTGGAGTCCCAATTCCAAGGTTTAATAATTTATTCGCATATTCATAAGACCTTTCTGCCTTACTTTTTCTAAAGAAATTATACACTACTTGATTTATAAAGTTAGGAACTTTAAAGGATTTAATATTAATTTGTTCGCCTTCTAAATCAAATAATTTTATACTATTTCTAACACGGTCTCCAAATTGGATTCCTGTGGTTTCAAAAGAATCAATATGAGTCGTTAATTGTGCTTGAAAAGGAATGTATGTTTTTGCGAGGGTAAATTTCATTTGGCAATATTACGACATTTATTAAGTAAAATTAATTACTTTGATTAAAGATCAATTTATAAAACAATAAAATTTACCAATGTCTGGACAGAAAATCCTATAAGAAAAACTTGATTTCTTGTTGGTATTCGACATGTTTTTAAGTAGCTTTTTTAACTATCTTACATTCAAATAATCAAGCGTTATTATCATCAATAACCAAGATGAGCATTTAGAAAAATACTTATATCTATAATTGGTGTTGTCGATGAAATATTCATTGTTGACTACTATGCCACTAACATACCAAAACACGTATTGACCTTAGGATTAAATCGGCTATGTTTAAACTTAATTTTAAATGTTTTTGGGTGTTTTAAAAGACGTATTTTTCAAGAATAGTTGATTATGACGAGGTAAATGTCTGGCGAATTTGCAAACAAATATTTAGAGTTACATTGTTTAAATACATAAAGTTAAAAGAATTATGGAATGCCTCTAAAAATGATTAGTAGTATTTATTAATTCCATTTTCACACCAAGACAACGATTTATTAATGACCATTTGTTCTATTTGGTTATTAAATTCAACTCTATCCTTAGCCTTCTCTTTGTGCCATATATGAAATACAATTCCACGGTAACGCAATCGACGGGCTTTTACCCCTTTGTTGTGCAGTCGTAGCATTAGCTCACTGTCCTCACGCCCCCACCCAGTAATATCTTCATTATAGCCGTTAACGTCAATGAAATCTGATTTAAAAAAGGATGTATTACAGCCGCGAAAATTTTCAGAAAATTTGTTTTTTATTTTATAAAAGCGGCTTAAAAACGGAAAATGCAGGGCACGGGTTCGTTTTTTTATCCCTTTTGAAAACAAGTTAAATGTGATCTGCTTTTTTGAAAACAAATTTTTTAAATAAGAGGCTTGAATGTTTACTCTACTACCAAACAGGTATTGATTCTTTTTAACAAACCTCAAATGATCTTTCACAAAATAGGGGTGTAATATACAATCTCCATCGGATTGAATGATATAGTCTCCTTTTGATTTTACAATGGCTTTATTTAAAATCATAGACTTATTAAACCCATTGTCTTCATGCCATACATGTTTAAAAGGGATCGGAAATCTAAGTTTAAAACTATTTATAATATCTAAAGTTGAAGATTTAGAACCATCATCTGCGACTATTACTTCAGTAGGTAACACTTCCTGATTCAGAACACTTTCTAAAACTAATTCTAAAGCTTCCGGCCAATTGTAAGTTGTTATGATTAATGTAACTTTCATTTTTATAAATATGTATATATAATTATAAAGCTTCTCGCCAGTTGTAGGTTGAAATTAATAATGTGAATTTTATAGCTTTCATATTAAAAATAAGATTCAAATTCTATTTTACTCTTTTTAAAAATTTTAAGAAACTTAATCCATTGTCCAAAATTTTTCTTTCTTAAAAATGATTTTGAAGGAGATAACGTCTTTTCTGTTTTAACAAAAACATTGATCTCATCTAAATCTTGTAAAGGAAAATACCCTAAACTTTTCCATATTTTTGGATCCAAATAAAATAAGTTTTTAAGTTCTTTATAGTTATCCTTATTTGCTTTTTTCCATTTGGGGAAAAATTCATCATTCAACTGATGTGAATGCCCCCAGTTTTCAAGCTTAAACTTAAGTGATTCCTCATCCCGAGACAAACATTCGTGCAACAATATATTATTGGTATAAATCACACGTTCCTTATTATTTCTAGCATTTTTATAATTGGGGTAATTCGTTGCCAACATAACCTTTGTGGGCTGATTTACATACAGTAAACCTTCATCCAAATATTTATAGATATTAATTAAAAAACCTGCGATTTGCACTGGGTTTTTCTTTGGATGATCTAAAAACCGGTCGTGCTTTCTTAAGGTTGCTACAAATTGATTAAAATCTATAAAAATTTCATCAGAATCAACTTGGACTAGCCAATTTCCAATCCCCATTTTCAATGCCAGTAAGTGGCGTTCTCTTGTATCGTTTTGTATCGTACTCAACTCAGACCTAAAAAAGTCATCTTTATATATTTCAATTTTTTTATCGGTATCAAATTCTGTTAACCATTCAAAAAACTCAGCATCAATCTCAAAATGAGTTCCTTTCCATGTACGCTGTTTATGATCTAATGCAATATATATTTTATCTGCTTTATTATAAACAGGAGGAATAGAATGTCTTAATTTATCATAGTCATAAGACATTAAAAACCCTACAATAATATTTTTCATCCTAATTTTTTTTCAAAAACAAATTTAACTAATATTAAAACTTAAATGAATTAATCTGTTCGTTTTATTTATTTTTACAAAAATTAAACCCTATGGATATTTCTATAATTATTGTAAACTATAACTCTGCCAATTATACGGTTAACGTTATTGACTCTATTTATAAATTTACAGTAGGTCTCTCTTTTGAAATTATTGTTGTTGATAATCATTCAAAATCGGACGATATATTATTTCTAGAAAATCATTTGCTCAAAGCAAAGTTTAAGTTGATTAAAAGTGATCAAAACTTAGGATTTGGAGGCGGGAATCATCTAGGGTATCTTGAAGCAAAAGGACGACATCTAGCCTTTGTGAATAATGATGCTGAACTCACAGAAAATGCATTACTGCAACTATTAGACTATAGTCAATCTCAGCCAAATGTGGGATGTCTGGGCTTAAAACAAGTCAATGAAAAAGGGGAACACTTTAAATACAGTTTTAGACAATTTATAGATTTAAACTACCATTTGTTTGACCAAAAAAAACCTGTTAAATATTATAGTAAGCTATACAACTCTGACTTATCAGATCCTTTTACAGTAGATTTAGTATCTGGTGCTTTCATGTTTTTTAAAACAGAGGCTTACGAAAGTGCGGGGGGGTTTGACTCTAGAATATTTCTATTCTATGAGGAGATGGATATTTGCCTGCGTCTAAAAAAGAAAGGGTATGAAACGCAGTTTTACCCCAAAGCCTCATTTATTCATTATATGGGGAAAAGTTCAAGTAATGTAGCCCTTAATCGAGAATTCACAGTGTCTTACTTATATGTCATAAAGAAAAATTACACTACGTTTTATTATCAATTTCTTCGTTTTGTTTTAATTATAAAATATGGAGTAAAAAGTATCTTTAAGCCGAAAAAACATTTCGTTAAATTTAAAATAATTTTAAAAGGGGGTGATCCCCTTCGCTTTTCTATGAATGCTTCTTGTTAACTATTTTAAGTAATTATTCTTCAAAGATCACTAAACAAAAGACTCCAAAACCGCTTCACTTTAACCGCTTAATGAGTCCATAAATTTAAATAGTCACCAAAATTACCTTTTTTGGATTTTTAATACATTTATTTAATCTATTTTTGTGTGTTTAATAAAACACACAAGGCTTTCTCTTATATGTCAAACGAACTCAATAACACCATTAAAACACTCAAACAAGGAGGGATTATCCTTTACCCTACAGATA
>CAWVTS010000209.1:0-3976 GCA_963933045.1 uncultured Lutibacter sp.
GGATAGGATCTCATTAAATTTTATAAGGACTTGAGGGATTTTGTTTTCAAGTAATAAATCTGTCATATTGAAAAACTCATCGTAATCTAGTACGTTTAAATTTTCAGTAACTGCTTGTCTTGTAAGTTCACTTCCAGAAAAACTGATAACCCTATCAAAAATTGAAAGCGCATCTCTCATTGCACCATCAGCCTTTTGAGCAATTATATGTAAAGCATCATCATCAGCATTTATATTCTCTTTTTCAGCGATAGTTTTTAAATAATTTTTTACATCAAAAACAGAGATTCTTTTAAAATCAAAAATTTGACACCTTGATAGAATAGTTGGAATAATTTTATGTTTTTCAGTAGTTGCTAAAATAAAAATAGCATGTGCAGGTGGTTCTTCTAAAGTTTTTAAGAAAGCATTAAATGCAGATTGAGATAACATATGAACCTCATCAATAATATAAACTTTATACTTTCCAATTTGTGGAGGAATTCTAACTTGTTCAGTAAGATTTCTAATATCATCAACAGAATTATTTGAGGCAGCATCTAATTCAAAAATATTGAAAGCGAAATCTTCATCTGGACTCGAATCTTTTATTGATTCTTGATTAATTTTCTTTGCAAGAATACGTGCACAAGTAGTTTTACCAACTCCTCTAGGTCCTGTAAACAAAAGTGCTTGTGCTAAATGATTGCTTTTTATTGCATTTTCTAAAGTGTTTGTAATCGCTTGTTGCCCAATAACATCATCAAATGTTTGAGGTCTATATTTTCTAGCTGATACAATAAAGTGTTCCATTAATGAAGTAAAATGTTAAAACAAAAATACATATTAACGATAAATTTTATCGTATAAATCTTTATAAATTTCTTTAATAATATTTCTTTTCATTTTCATAGTAGGAGTAAGGTGTCCACCATCTATAGACCAAACATCCGGAGTTAGTTCAAAACGTTTAATTTGCTCCCACTTACCAAATTTTTCATTGCATGTATCTACTTCTCGTTGGATTCTATCTTTTATAATTTGAGAACTGCATATTTCATTGCCAGATTTCCCAACACTTTTTTCTTTTCTATCAATCCAATCTTGAATGAATTCAAAATTCGGTTGGATAAGTGCAGCAGGCATTTTTTCTCCTTCACCTAAAACCATTATTTGCTCAATAAATCTAGATTGTTTTAATTCGTTTTCAAGAAGAGCCGGAATTACATATTTCCCACCAGAAGTTTTAAACATTTCTTTTTTTCTACCTGTAATTTTCAAAAACCCTTCAGAATCAATCTTCCCTTTGTCACCTGAATGAAAATACTCTCCAGTCATTACACTAGCAGTCTTTTCAGGATCTTTAAAATAACCCATCATTACATTAGGCCCTTTAATTAAGATTTCTCCATCTTCAGCAATTTTAACTTCAACATTATCAATTGGTTTCCCTACGGTTCCTATTTTAAATAATTTATTAGCATACATCTCTACCGAAACGACAGGAGAAGTTTCAGTAAGTCCATAGCCTTGCATAATTTGCATTCCAGCTGCTGTGAATACTCTAGAGAGTCTTGGTTGTAATGGAGCACTTCCAGAAACCATAGTTCTTAACTCACCACCTAAAGCTTCACGCCATTTACTAAAGATTAATTTATTAGCAATCTTTAATTTAAATTCATACCAAGCACCATTTTGACCATAAGGTTTAAAATCTTCACCTAATTTAACAGCCCAATAAAACAATGCTTTTTTAATCCCTGTTAAATCTGCAGCCTTAGCCATAATTTTATCATAAACTTTTTCAAGTAATCTTGGAACCACACTCATTAAGTTTGGCTTTATTTCTTTTGCATTTTCACCAATTTTATCAATTCCTTCAGCAAAGTAAATGCTAACTCCAGCATATTGATAGACATATATTAATACACGTTCAAAAATATGGCATATTGGAAGAAAACTTAAGACTCGAGTCTCTTTATCCATATATGGTAGTCGGCTAGTAGCAGCAAGGGCATTTGAAGTGATATTGTTATGAGAAAGCATAACACCCTTTGGTTTTCCAGTAGTTCCTGAAGTATATATTATTGTTGCAAGATCAGAAGGCTTTACCTCATTTTTTCTAGTTTCAACTTCAGGTTGAGTACTTTCATCTTTACCTAATTCAAGTAATTCTGAATAATGTTTACATCCTTTAATATGATCAAAAGAATAGACTTCTTTTAGTTTTGTATTTCCTTTAACCTTGTTTACTTTTTCTAAAACCTCTTCATCAGAAACAAAGCAATAAATTGATTCACTATGATTTAATACATATTCATAATCATCTGCCGAAATTGTTGGATATATTGGAACATTTTGTGCACCTATCTGTAAGACGCCAATATCCACAATATTCCACTCAGTTCTATTTGTAGAAGAAATTATAGCTATTTTATCATTCTTTTGAATACCTAGCCTTAATAAAGCTCTACTAATTGAATTTGCTTTATCTATATATTCTTTTGAAGAAGTTTTAACCCATTCGCCATCTTTTTTAACTACAAAAGCTGATTCTAAGTTATGTTTTTCTAATTGATAGTGAGCAAAATCAAAAAGTCTTGTAATTTCAACCGACATGTATTATGAATTTATTATTATGCACTGCAAAATACAAAATAATAAAGGTTTTACAAATTGTTTTATTTGCAGTAAATAATCATAAAACCTATAAGAATTAAATTTTATAAGCGTTTTTTAAATCGGTATCTTTGGTTTCTTCTAAAATTTCTTTGAATACAGGTTTTTTTTTATAGCCGCCATATGCTAAATCAGCTCCACTTACACTTGTTAAATCATTTGCTTCAATAATTACAGGGCCATTTTCAGAAATGGCAATATCCCACCCTATATACCTATCTGGTATAAAAGTAGTTGCCTTTATTATTAATTCACAAATTTCATCAAAGTATGGTATTTTAAAGTCTTTAAAAACAAACCCTGAATCTGGATGATAAAAAATAGCATCACTTCCATACTCCATCAAAGTCATACCTTTTTCTTTCAATTTTCCACTTTCTAAATCAATACTTACATAAAAGCCTCCAGCATGAGAATTATCTACATGACTGGTTCCAACACCAAACCTCATATAACTAGATAATAAATGGATTTCCCCTTTTTTATCTATATAAGTTTCTATCCTAATCGTATTAATACATTTTGAATGAATTTGATTAATTAAATTGTGCTGTTCAACAACTTCTTCATGAATACAACTATTATTAATAATATAATCTGAGGATTCTTTTAAATCTTCATCTAATGTTTCTTTGCTAATTTTAAAACAACCAGTTCCTCCAAAAAGAGATAGTGGTTTAATAAAAACACTGTTATGTTTAGATTTGCTAAAAACAAGATTTAAAAAAATCTTTAATTCATCTATGTTATTAATTGGATATGCTATTGAGTCATAAAAAAAACAGGAAGAAAGATTATAACTAATTAATTTTGGTACTGGTAGGTTGTTTTTTGAGCAATAAATTGAAAAAGTCAACTTATTTGCAATAAGTTCTACGAGTTCTTTTTTATGAAACTTTTTATTAAACTGAATTTTAGCACATTCTTTTGTACTTAAATAATCTTTGTAGTTAGTAACTTCTTTTTTATATAAGTGCTTGAAATAATAAAAAGGAATCTCTTTTTTAGTTACCCAAAGATATAAGCACTCCTTAATTATTTTAAAGTAACTTTTCTTTTTTTTATCTTTTAGAAAAACTAAAAGACGATTATTTTTTGAACTTGACATTTTTTATGTTTTTAACTCAATATAAATAAGTTTTCTTATACATTTTTTCAAATGTAATAAAATAAAATTAATCACTTGAATTAATCCATAATCTAGCATTTACAAATGCTTCAAGCCAAGGAGAAACTTCATCCTTTCTATTTTTTGGATAATTTGCCCAATTCCATTGAAAAGTAGAACGCTCTATATGTGGCATTGTCACCAAATGAC
>CAWVTS010000210.1:0-3871 GCA_963933045.1 uncultured Lutibacter sp.
TTCAAATTTAACGATTGAAGCGATTATTGAGAATTTAGACATAAAGAAAAAAGTGTTTTTAGAATTAGAAAGTTATGTTTCTGACGATTGTATTATAGCCTCAAACACTTCTAGTTTATCTATTGCATCAATTGCCGCAGCATTAGAAAAACCCAAAAGATGTGTTGGAATTCATTTTTTCAATCCAGCACCATTAATGAAATTAGTTGAGGTCATTCCAGCCATTCAAACGTCTTATGAAACATTAGAAAAATCAATAGATACAATTACTAGTTGGAAAAAAACAGTCGCTGTTGCTAAAGACACACCTGGATTTATAGTAAATCGTGTGGCGCGACCTTTTTACGGTGAGGCATTACGAATCTATGAAGAAGGGATAGCAGATTTTGCAACTATAGATTATAGTTTAAAAACCTTAGGAGGTTTTAGAATGGGACCCTTTGAATTAATGGATTTCATTGGAAATGATGTTAATTATACGGTTACGGAAACTGTATTTAAAGCCTTCTATTTCGATCCAAGATATAGACCAGCTTTCACGCAAAAGCGTTTTGCTGAGGCAGGTTATTTAGGACGTAAATCCGGAATAGGTTATTATGAATATGATGAAAACGGAAAGAAAGTCGAGAGTAACGATCTCGATCTGAGTGCAGTCGAAAACTCTCTAAGTGTATCTATTTTTAACAGAGTTTTAGTAATGCTAATTAACGAGGCTGCGGACGCCTTGTTCTTTAATATTGCTTCTGCAGAAGACATAGACAATGCTATGACCAAAGGAGTTAATTATCCAAAAGGTTTATTGGCTTGGGCTGATGAAAAAAGCATGAATTGGTGTGTGTCTAAATTAGATGAATTATACAACGAATATCACGAAGACAGATACCGTTGCAGTCCTCTATTGAGAAAAATGAATAGAGAAAATAAAACATTCTATTAATGAAAGGCGAATTAATTCCATATAAAATGTTGAGTCAAGATGCTTATAGTGCTTGGCTAGGCATAGAGATTTTAAAAAGTGAAATTGGTTGTGTGAAAGTTGGAATGACAATTCGCAAAGAAATGTTGAACAGCATGAATAAAGCACATGGAGGAATTAGTTATTCACTCGCAGATACTGCTTTTGGATTTACGTCTAATACACATGGGAAATATGCTGTTTCAATTGAAACAAGTATCAATCATATTGAAGCCTTGAACGAAGGTGATTATTTAGTTGCTGAATGCGTCATTGAAAAAGTAAATAACAGATTAGGTTTTAATATCGTAGAAGTTAAACGAGGAGATGAATTAGTAGCGCTTTTTAAAGGTGTCGTTTATCGCACTCAAAAAGATTGGGAAGAATCATGAAAGAAGCATATATAATTGACGGAATCAGGACTCCAATAGGAAGTTATAAAGGAACCTTATCTACAGTTCGTACTGATGATTTAGGAGCTATTGTTATAGAAGAATTAGTAAAAAGAAATCCTAACATTCCGAAAGATGCTTATGACGATGTTATTATGGGTTGTGCTAATCAAGCAGGAGAAGACAATCGTAATGTTGCGAGAATGTCATCTTTATTAGCAGGATTACCATTTACAGTTCCCGGAGAAACCGTAAATCGTTTATGTAGTTCTGGACTATCTGCCATTATTCATGCAAATAGGGCTATAAAAGCTGGCGATGGAGATCTATTCATTTCTGGAGGAGTAGAAAATATGACTCGCGGACCCTATGTTATTGCAAAGCCTTCAAGTGCTTTTGGTAACGATTCTAAAATGTATGATTCTAGTTTTGGTTGGCGTTTTATCAATCCAAAAATGCAAAAATTATATGGCACAGATGGAATGGGAAATACGGCTGAAAATCTAGTAGAGAAATATACTATTTCTCGAGAAGATCAAGATGCATTTGCCTATTGGAGTCAAATGAAAGCGACCAAAGCGCAAGAAAATGGAAGATTGGCAAAAGAGATAATAACTGTTGAAATTCCACAACGGAAAAAAGATCCAATTCTATTTTCACAAGACGAATTTGTTAAACCAACAACATCTTTAGAAATTTTAGGGAAATTACGTCCAGCTTTCAAAAAAGAAGGTGGAAGTGTAACTGCAGGAAATTCATCAGGATTAAATGATGGCGCAGCTGCAACAATTATAGCATCGGAAGACGCCGTAAAAAAATACAATTTAAAACCATTAGCCAGAATAGTAAGTTCGGCTGTAGTAGGTGTCGAACCTAGAATAATGGGAATTGGGCCAGTTCAAGCGGCTAATAAAGCATTGGAAAAAGCAGGTTTGACTATGGATGATATAGATGTAATAGAATTAAATGAAGCATTTGCAGCACAGGCTTTAGCATGTACACGTGCTTGGGGATTAGCAGATAACGACCCAAGATTAAATCCAAATGGAGGTTCGATTGCAATTGGTCATCCGTTAGGAGTTACAGGAGTAAGAGTTGCTTATTCTGCAGCATTAGAATTGCACGAACAAAATAAAAGATATGCACTAATCACAATGTGTATTGGAGTTGGGCAAGGGTATGCGGCAATAATAGAAAGAGTTTAAATAAATCTTTTTTAAGATGAAAAAAATACAACATTACGTTCAAGGTCAATGGACAGAAGGGAAAGAAGAAGGAGTTCCAGTATTAGATGCTATTACTGGTGAAGCATTCACTAGTGTTGCTATAGAAGGGCTAGATATTCCTGAAATTCTTCAATATGGAAGAACAAAAGGAGGAGAAATACTTCGAAAAATGACTTTCCAAGAACGTGGTAACATGCTTAAGAGTTTAGCATTATATCTTACCAAAAGAAAAGATGCTTTTTATGAGTTAAGTTATAGAACTGGTGCAACTAAAGTTGATAGTTGGATCGATATTGAAGGTGGATTTGGAAACTTATTCGCAAATGCTTCCTTACGAAAATTATTTCCAAACCAATCTTATCATGTTGAAGGAGATGCCATTGATTTATCTCGTGGCGGACGCTTTATGGCGCATCACATTATGGTGCCTAAAAAAGGTGTTGCAGTACATATCAATGCTTTCAACTTCCCGGTTTGGGGAATGTTAGAAAAATGTGCAGTTAATTGGATGGCGGGAGTTCCTGCAGTGGTTTTACCTGCTCCATCTTCATCTTATTTAGCAGAGGCAGTTGCTAGAGAAATTATTGCATCTGGAATTTTACCAGAAGGCGCGCTACAAATTATAAACGGAACTGTTAAAACCATATTAGAAACTGTAGAATCACAAGATGTTGTGACTTTTACAGGTTCTGCTGCGATCGGGAGAATATTAAAAGCACATCCTAGAATTATTAATGAGGCTGTGCCTTTTACAATGGAATCAGATTCTTTAAATGCTTCTATTTTAGGAGAAGATGCAGTTCCTGGAACTCCAGAATTTGATTTATTTATCAAAGAAGTTCGAAAAGAAATGACGGTAAAAGCAGGACAAAAATGTACTGCAATTCGTAGAATTATAGTCCCAGAAAATTTAATTGAAGATGTTCAAATTTCATTAGGAAAAGCATTGGATAAAGTAACTATTGGAGACCCAAGATTGAAAGAAGTAAGAATGGGATCTTTGATAAGCCATCAACAAGTTCAGGCCGTTAGAGATTCAGTTAACGATTTGTCAAAAGAAGCACAAATTGTATATGGAAGTTTAGATAAAATAGAAACCATAGGTGCAGATGCTAAAAAAGGTGCTTTCATTAGCCCAATTTTATTAAGAGCAGACAATCCATTTGAAAATACAGCAATTCATGAATGTGAGGCATTCGGTCCAGTTAGTACTATTATGCCTTACAAAAATTTAGACGAAGCTATTACATTGGCACAAATGGGTAAAGGCTCATTGGTCTCTTCAATTGCTACTAATG
>CAWVTS010000211.1:0-3805 GCA_963933045.1 uncultured Lutibacter sp.
ACATGCTGAGAAAATAGTTTTTATCATTGTGAGTTAAATTATTTGAAGATATTTACCTGAAATTTAGATTAAAGGAGCAAGATACTCGTATTTTACTAAAATAATTAATTTTAAGTATAAAATATATGTTTTTAATAAAAAAATAATGCTAATTGATTAATATATATTAGAATTTCAAAAAAAATTAGTGTCTGTAAAGTTTCTTTATTACATTTAACATCATACAATATCGAATGCTAACACCGTATATAATTTATTACTGGCTTCTTGCTTACTTGCGAAAATCCTCGCGGACTATCTTGGTCGGTAATTATTTACTAATTTAGTTGCTTGAAACATGCAACAAACCATATGCAACAACGTTAAAAAGAATGAATACAATAAAATTAGAAATTACAAGTAATTTTATTTATTACTGAATAACACAAAAATGATTATAGAACAAGAGCAAAAATTTAAGGAAGTACTCTCTAAAATAGAAGGAGAAATTAATGAACAATTTTTTTTTAACAAGCTCTTAGAATTGTATCCAGAAGTTTGGAAAAAACATAAAATTACGTTTTCAAAATTTAATAGAAGTAAACAATTTGGACAAACAATTCCGTTACCAAAACCTGAAGTTTCTTTAAGAAAAGAAATTAGGATGTGGCTACAAAAACAACAAAAAAAGTCTTGAAATTGCTTAATTCTTGTAAATAGGATAATTTTAGTACATTTAAACTAATTAATAAACAGTGGAAAATTACGGTTTTAAACCCGCAACTTGCCATATACAAACACGTTGTGTTTAATTTAAAATATGCCAAAAATTATGAAATACAAAATAACGCCAAACTTTTTTTCAGCGATTGTAATCTTAATCGTTGGTTCAGCACTATATAAACAGTTTGACTATGAAACTTATACATTTGAAAAACCTGCATTAGCGGTTGTTTATGGTATCGCCTTAATTCTTTCAATTGCATTCATGATAAAGAAATCGAAAAAATAAAAATACAAATCCGTTTTAGGATAATATTTTATTACTTTCACTTCATGAATTTCCTAGCACATTTATACTTATCAAAAGAAAATACGGACTTAATGCTCGGTAACTTTTTAGGCGATTTTGTGAAAGGAAAAAAACACGAAAATTATAGACCAACTATTCAAAAAGGAATATTACTTCATCGCCAAATAGATACATTTACAGACCAACACAAAATTGCGAAAATTAGCAAACGTCGATTGCACGAACGCTACGGACACTACGACGGAATTATTATCGATATATTCTATGATCATTTTTTGGCAAAAAACTGGCATCACTATTCTGCTATTCCGTTAGATATCTACGCTCAGGGTTTTTATGAATTAATGCATACTAACTATGACATCCTTCCAGAGAAAGCGCAGAACTTACTTCCATATATGGAGCAATATGATTGGCTATACAATTATCAATTCTTAGAAGGCATGAAAACCGTTCTTGAAGGAATGAACAGACGGACTAAAATGGTTTCTAAAATGAATATTGCCATAGAAGATTTACAAGAACATTATTCAGATTTAGAGACTGATTTTTCACTATTTTTTAAAGAATTAATTAACTTTACGGATAACAAAATAAACGAATTTTCACTCCGACCTTGATGCGGAATCCAAACAGACCTTAATATAGATTCTTGCCTTCGCAGGAATAACAAATAGTATAAAACTTATGAAAAAATTACTCGTACTACTTATTTTCACGACCCTTTTTATTCAATGTAAAAAAGAGGAATCTAAACCCATAGAACTAGGTTTAGTAACCGACAAAGCGATGGTTGTTTCTGCTAGAGAAGAAGCCTCAAAAATAGGTGTGGACATTTTAAGACAAGGAGGAACAGCATTTGATGCAATGATTGCGACTGATTTAGCATTGGTAGTTGCATATCCTTTTTCTGGAAATATTACTGGTGGCGGATTTATGGTCTACAGAACCAAAGATGGTAAAACGGGTGCATTAGACTATAGAGAAAAAGCACCAATTGCAGCAACTAGAGATATGTACTTGGATGAAAATGGAGATGTAATCATAGATTTAAGTAACAAAGGCGCATTGGCTGTTGGAGTTCCTGGAACCGTTGCAGGATTATTTGCAGTTCATGAAAAATTTGGAACATTGCCATTTAAAACCTTGATTCAACCAGCAATAGACTTGGCAAGAAAAGGTGTTGTTGTTACTAAAAAACAAGAAGCGAGAATTACTGAATACGAACACTTATTTACAGAAGTAAATGGTAAAAAAACATTATTAAACAACGGTTGGAAAGAAAATGACACAATTAAGCACCTACAATTAGCTACTACATTTGAACGTATTCGTGATCATGGTAAAGATGGATTTTATAAAGGTAAAACTGCAGAAATATTTGTAAATCACTTACAAGAAAATGGTGGGATTATGACTTTAGAAGATTTAGAAAAATACGAAGCAAAATGGCGCAAACCATTAACGTTTCAATATAAAGATTTAACTATTACTTCTATGACACTTCCTTCTAGCGGAAGTATTTGTTTGGCACAAATTTTAAAATCAATAGAACCGTATGATATAGTTAAAATGGGACAAAACTCTCCTAAGTATGTTCAATTATTGACAGAAGCAGAACGAAGAGCCTATGCAGATAGAGCCCATTTTTTAGGAGATATTGACTTTGTTGATGTTCCTGTAGACAGTCTAATTGATGCTGTATATATCAAAAATAGAATGTCAGATTTTACTTGGGATAAAGCAGGTAATTCAACCGATATTTCTCATGGAAAAATTATAGGTTATGAAAGTGAAGAAACAACACACTACTCTATTGTAGATCAATTTGGAAATGCTGTTTCGGTTACAACAACATTGAATGGTGCATATGGATCAAAAGTATATATTGAAGAATTAGGCACCTTTGTAAACAACCAAATGGATGATTTTAGTGTAAAACCTGGCATTCCAAACATGTTTGGGCTAGTTGGCAACGAAGCCAATTCAATTGCCTCAGAAAAACGGATGTTAAGTTCTATGACACCTACAATTGTTGAACAAGACGGAAAATTAAAAATGGTTGTTGGAACTCCTGGAGGTTCAACGATTATTACATCCGTATTACAAAATATTCTAAATGTTACACAGTTTGATATGGGAATGCAAGAATCTGTTTCAAGTCCACGTTTTCATCATCAATGGCTACCAGATAACATTCGATTAGAACCAAATAGTTTTGATGAAGCAACTAAAAAGAGGCTTTTAGAGTTGGGCTATGAATTGAATGAGTCTGCCTCAACTGTGATTGGAAAAGTAGATGCTATTTTAGTATTACCAAACGGACAATTAGAAGGCGGCGCAGATCCAAGAGGTGATGATACTGCTGATGGATTTTAAATTTAAACTATGAAAAAACTACAACCATTTCATTTAGCAATTCCTGTTCAAAATCTAGAAAAATGTAGAGTTTTTTATAGAGATATTCTACAGTGCAAAGAAGGTAGAAGTTCAGAATCTTGGGTAGACTTCAATTTTTTTGGACATCAGTTTGTAATTCATCAAAAAGAGGGTTATGAACCTAAAAAAGGAATTACCAATCCTGTTGACGGACATGACGTCCCTATTCCACACTTTGGTGTGGTTCTTTCTTGGGAAGACTGGATACGCCTTTCTGAAAGGCTTAAAGCAGCAAATACTCAGTTTATTATAGAGCCAACTATCCGATTTAAAGGTAAAATAGGAGAACAAGCAACACTGTTTTTTAATGATCCAGAAAACAATGCCTTAGAATTCAAAGCATTTAAAGATATG
>CAWVTS010000212.1:0-3785 GCA_963933045.1 uncultured Lutibacter sp.
GCTCAATTAAAAATTGACAAACTACATCAAAACTCACATTTATACACCTCTGAGGAATTGATTAATTTTCCAGGAAGGCGTTTTGAAGTTTCACATACAATACCGTTTGATAAAAAGCAATTAAAAAAATTAATTCCAGGTGGAAAAGCAAATATTACTACACGAAATTTTCCACAAACTGTTGCTCAAATTCGAAAGAAAGTAAAACTTAAAGATGGCGGTGATAACTATCTTTTTTTCTCTACAGATATAAATAATAAACATATAGTAATTGTTTGCAAAAAAATCATTTCATAACTTTACACTTGATAATCATTCAAAGTATGAAAAATAAAGATTTGAAAGCACAACCTCCTGAAGAATTTACGGGTATAAAACTTACTGAAATTCCAAAAACCGCTGCTGGATTTAAAGCAATCAAATCAACTTTCAAACATATAGCCGAAGAAGTTGGCTTACTTAAAGGTATTGGGTTATTATCAAAAATAAATCAAAAAGAAGGTTTTGATTGTCCAGGCTGTGCTTGGCCAGATCCTGATGAAAAAAGAGCCTTTTTATCAGAATATTGTGAAAACGGAGCAAAAGCTATTGCAGAAGAAGCTACAAAAAATAGAGTTTCTCCATTATTTTTCGCAACCCATTCAGTATCTGAACTCTCTAAATTATCTGACTACGAAATAGGTAAAAAAGGTAGAATTACACATCCGATGATTTTAAAAGAAGGAAGTGATAATTATGAAGAGATTTCTTGGAATGATGCCTTTGCACTTATTGGAAGTGAACTGAATTTATTAGACTCTCCAGACGAAGCCGTTTTCTATACTTCTGGAAGAACTAGTAATGAAGCTGCTTTTTTATATCAATTATTTGTTAGACAGTTTGGCACAAACAATTTACCTGACTGCTCAAATATGTGCCACGAATCAAGTGGTGTTGGACTTTCTGAAACTTTAGGAATAGGAAAAGGATCAGTGACTTTAGATGACTTTAATCATGCTGATTTAGTTATTGTAATGGGACAAAATCCCGGAACGAATCATCCAAGAATGTTATCGGCACTTAAGGACACCAAAAAAAATGGTGGAAAAATTATTACTATAAATCCATTACCCGAAGTTGGTTTAATGAATTTTAAAGACCCACAAAATCCACTAAAATGGTTTAGCGGAGATAAATTGACTGATATTTTTTTACAAGTAAAAATTAATGGAGATGTTGCTTTATTAAAGGTTATCATGCTATTGCTACTTGAAAAAGAAAAACAAGATAGAGGAAGTGTTTTCGATCTAGAGTTCATTAATAGTAAAACAGCAAATTTTGATGAATTTATTAAAAATTTAGAGAAAGAGACAATTGAAGATTTACTACCAAAAACAGGAATCGAGCTTACTCAAATAGAAAATGCTGCTCAAATGATTGCTGAAAATAAAAAAGTCATTATTTGTTGGGCTATGGGCTTAACACAACATAAAAACGCTGTAGATAATATACGTGAGGTTGTAAATTTACTTTTATTAAAGGGCAGTATTGGAAAAAAAGGAGCAGGAACATGTCCAGTTCGTGGCCATTCAAATGTACAAGGAGATCGCACTATGGGAATTTGGGAGAAACCTAAAGATTCTTTTTTAGATAGTTTAGAAAAAGAGTTCGATTTCAAAGCACCAAGAAAACATGGGTATGATGTTGTTGATGCCATTGAAGCGATGCATCAGAAAAAAGCAACGGTTTTTATTGGAATGGGTGGGAATTTCATTTCCGCGACACCTGACACTGAATACACTTCAGAAGCCATACTAAATTGCGACTTAACCGTTCAAATTTCAACAAAGTTAAATAGAAGCCATTTAATTCATGGTAAAAAAGCATTGATATTACCTTGTTTAGGACGATCAGAAAAAGATGTACAAAACACAGGTGAACAATTTGTTTCAGTAGAAAATTCTATGGGAATAGTTCATCAATCTCATGGACATCTCGAACCTCTTTCTTTAGAATTATTAAGCGAAACAGCTATTGTTTGCGGCATTGCGGATTCAGTTTTAAAGAAATCTAAGGTTAATTGGAATGAACTAGCGTCAAATTATGATTTAATTAGAGATAGAATTGAACATACAATTCAAGGATTTGAAGATTATAATAAACGAGTAAGAATTAATGGTGGATTTTATTTACCAAATAATGCACGAGAAAATAATTTTTCTCCAACAAAAACGGGAAAGGCAAATTTCACAATTAATAAAACATCAGAAATAAAATTGAAAGATGATGAATTTATTATGATGACAATTAGGACACATGACCAATACAATACAACTATATATGGCTTAAATGACAGGTATAGAGGTATTCTAAATGAGCGAAGAGTTGTTTTAATGAATAAAGAAGATATGAAAAAAATGAAACTTCAAAAACTTGATGTAGTGAACTTGACAAGTCATTTTAATGGCGAAAAACGACATGCTAATAAATTTTTAGTTATTCCATATGATATTCCTCAACAATGTACAGCAACTTATTTCCCTGAAACTAATGTATTGGTTCCTTTAAAAAGTAAAGCAGACATTAGTAATACCCCTACTTCAAAAACTGTAATTATTACAATTAACAAAGCATAACTATGCAATCAATAAATTATGAAGCTATAAAGGTTTCAAAAGATAGTCAAGAAAAATTTATTGATTCTGTTGTTACAGAAGCGCCGTTACAAATAAATATTAACAATGAACCGTATACAGTTGTTATGAGAACTCCAGGAGATGATGAATATTTAATTAGAGGCTTATTATTTGCTGAAGATATATATAGAAATTCAGATCCTCTTAATTTTAAAAATATTGATACTACTAAAAATCATTTCAGCACAATTGATGTTACAATCTCTAAAGAGATGTTAGGAAAAGGGTATATGAATAAACGCACGTTACTCTCTGTTTCTTCATGTGGTATTTGCGGCAAACAAAGCCTCAATGATCTAAAAGTAGTGGGTAAAAAACTTACAAGTTCTTTAAGTATTGATATTAATACGGTTGAGCAGATGTTCAATAAAATGAAATCACATCAAAAAGTATTTAAAAAAACGGGAGCCTCACATGCTGCTTCAATATTTGATTCCAACTATAATTTATTATCTATTAAAGAAGATATTGGAAGGCATAATGCTGTTGATAAATCCATAGGTAACTTACTTGAAACGAATTCTTTAAAAAAATCTAAATACCTTTTAGTTAGTGGTAGGGTTTCTTATGAAATTGTTACAAAAGCATTTATTGCAAAAATACCCACAATAATAGCTGTATCAGGCTGTTCATCTTTAGCTATTGATTTTTCAAAAGAATTCCGAATAAACCTAATTGGCTTCTCAAGAAACTCAAAATTAACTATTTACAGTAAATAGTTGTAATAAAATTTTGTTTATAATATATTTTTAATATATTTGCTATATAATGTGCGTCCCTAAATACACACTTTATACTGGATACTATCAATTTAAATTAGCTTTAAATAGTGTTTGCTACATGCAATATCTAAAAAATAAGTTCATTTTTATTGATAAAAATACATCCAAAAAACACGTATAACGAAAAATAATATAAACATGAAATAGCGCTAAAAGCGCCGTTTTTATTAGACATACCGAATAAATAAGTCCCCTTGTTTTTGAAGTCATCAAAAACAAAAGAGGGATAAATTTGCATATATCAAAGTATTTTATATATTTGTCTTCACATTAATTTATAATCTTACTAAGATGAAAAATGCAAAATTAGTTTTCGGATTGCTGATGT
>CAWVTS010000213.1:0-3782 GCA_963933045.1 uncultured Lutibacter sp.
TAAGTTTTTAAAGAAAAATAAACCAAAGGTTAATAAACAAACAAATAAGAGTGTTTCAACGTTTCCTTCAATTTCTATTTTTTGAGATATGAAATGATAAAAACTATCCTTTGCATAACTTCCTATGTTTTTAAAACTGGTGTAAATAGGTTTTGCATATACTTTATTTTCTTCGCCAAATAAGATACCTAAAACTGGTATGAATGCAAGAACAGATAAAACATTAAAAATAGCATATAAAATATTAAAGAGCACATTTAACCAAGCAAAACGCTTATATGGCTTAGCATATTTCAATATTTTTCTAAAGTGATTCATATTATAATTTCATCTCTTTAATGATTCGTTGAATTTTTTCGTCTAATTTATTTTCTATTTTTCGAGCATTTTCAATAGTATCTAAAGGAGTATTTACACTAAAATAGAATTTAATTTTCGGCTCAGTTCCACTTGGTCTTGCTGCAACTCGAGTTCCTTTTTCGGTATGATATATAAGAACGTTAGATTTAGGAATATCCATTGTTGATTCCTCTCCTGTAATCAAATTTTTCTTTATCCCAGATTGATAATCACATAAGAATTCAACTGTTTCACTGTCAATTTCTGTGAGTGGATTTTGACGCATGTCACTCAGCATTTGCTGAATTTTCTGGGCTCCATCCATTCCTTTTTTTACGATCGAAATAAGGTGTTCTTTATAAAAATTATGCTTTACATAAATATTTAATAATTCCTCATAAAATGAGTTTCCATTCTGTTTTGCAATTGTTGCAATCTCACAAGCTAATAGAGTAGAGGTTACCGCATCTTTATCGCGAACAAAATCTCCAACCATATAACCAAAACTTTCTTCTCCACCACCAATAAAATCGATTGATTCAAAATCACGAATCATTTTTGCGATCCATTTAAAACCGGTCAATCCAATTTTAGTTTCAACATTAAAATCTTCGGCAATTTTATTTACTAATTCAGTAGAAACAATAGTTGAGCCTATGAATTGATTCCCATTAATTCTTCCTTCTTCTTGCCACTTTTTAATCAAGAAGTTGGTCATAACACTCATTGTTTGATTTCCATTCAACAGTGTCATTTTCCCATTCATATCTCTTACTGCTACACCTAATCTATCACAATCTGGGTCCGTACCAATAACTATATCTGCATTGATTTTATCAGCAAGATCAGTTGCCATTTTTAATGCTGCTGGTTCTTCAGGATTTGGAGATTTTACAGTTGGAAAATCACCGTCAGGTTCTCTTTGTTCTTCAACAATATGAACATCTGTATAACCTGCTCTTTTTAATGTTTCAGGAATTGAAACAATTGAAGTTCCATGTAAAGAGGTAAATACAATTTTTAAATTATCTCTATTTTTTAAAGAGGGTAGTGAACCATTATTTACACAACCATCAATAAAAGCAGTATCAACTTTTTCTCCAATAGTTTCAATCAAACTTTCATTAGCATTAAAGTTGATTTCTGAAAAATTTAGTTTATTTACTTCAGCAATTATTCCTTTGTCTTCTGGTGGTACAATTTGACCTCCATCAGACCAATATACTTTATATCCATTATATTCAGGCGGATTATGAGATGCAGTCAATACAATTCCAGCATCACAATCTAAATGCTTTACAGCAAAAGACAATTCGGGAGTTGGACGTAAATCTTCAAATAAATATACTTTAATATTGTTTGCAGAAAAAACATCTGCAACGAGTTTTGCAAACTTCTTACTGTTATGTCTACAGTCGTAAGCGATTACAACTTTTATTTCTTTATTTGGAAACTGTTGATTTAGGTAGTTTGAAAGTCCTTGTGTTGATCTTCCAAGAGTATATTTATTTATTCTATTTGTTCCTGCACCCATTATTCCACGCATTCCACCAGTTCCAAATTCCATATCTTTATAGAATTTGTCATCAAGTTGCTCAGGATTATGATCAATTAAATCTTGTATTTCTTTTTGTGTAGCACTATCAAAAGTATCTGCAAGCCATTCTTTAGCCTTTATTAAGATTTGATTTTTTTCCATTTCCATAAATAATTTTAGAATGCAAAGTTACGGATTTTAACTTTGTTTATAAATTTGTTTTTCTACTGATTCTATAGAGACTCTTATCACGTTTTGTTCGTAAAATAAGTTCACCCAAAAATCCTGATAAAAAGAAGAGTGTTCCAATGATCATAGTTGTTAATGCTATATAAAACCAAGGGTTGTCTGTGACTAATCGAGTAGGGATGTAGTAGTAAAACAGTTTTAAAAGTTTTGTTACACCAATATAAAGTGCTGATAAAAAGCCAATAAGAAACATAACACTTCCTAAAAGGCCGAATAGATGCATAGGTCTTTTTCCAAACTTTGATAAAAACCAAATAGTAATCAAATCAAGGAAGCCATTGATAAATCGATCCATTCCAAATTTGGTTACACCATATTTCCGTGCTTGATGTACAACTACTTTTTCATCAATTTTAGTATATCCTGCATTTTTAGCAAGTACTGGTATGTAACGATGCATTTCTCCATATACATCAATGTTTTTAATTACCTCGTTTTTGTATGCTTTTAATCCGCAATTAAAATCATGTAATTTTAATCCTGAAGTTTTTCTAGCCGCAAGGTTAAATAATTTTGAAGGTATATTTTTTCTGATTTTCGAATCAAATCTTTTTTTCTTCCAACCAGAAATAAGGTCAAAACCTTCATTTTTTATCAAGTTGTATAATTCTGGAATCTCATCAGGACTGTCTTGTAAATCGGCATCCATTGTAATGATAACATCACCTTGCGCAATTTTAAATCCTGCATTTAAAGCTTGTGATTTACCGTAATTAGTTTGAAACTGTATCCCTTTTACATTTGAGTCTTTATTGGATAGTCTCTGAATTGTTTCCCAAGAACTATCGGTACTTCCATCATCAATAAATAGTATTTCATAAGAATAATGATTGGATTGCACTACACGTACAATCCAATCATAAAGTTCTTGTAAAGATTCGTCTTCATTCAATAAAGGAATGACAACAGATATATTCATACTTTGTTTTTTATTCTTCAGACTGCTTCATAGCAAGACCTGCAATAAGTGAAATAATGAATCCAATAAATAGAGTAAAAACAATCATAAATGATGATGTTATTCCTGGCCCAGACATTTTAGCCATCATAGCCTTAGCGCCTTCAATTTGTTCATCAGTCATGTTTGCATCTAACCATTTTTGCTCTTGAATAGTTGCGATAGTAGTAAAGAAATCAGGATCAATAAAATTTACAAATAATAAGAAGTAAATAATTCCAACAATACCTGAAATCAATGCGATTCCCATTCCTGTTTTTAACCCTTCACCTAATGATAATAATCCTTCATTAGATTCCTTAACTTTTTTAATACCTAAGACCATGAATGCAATCATTAGTCCAATACTTAGTATATTTATTGACCAATGTGGTTCATACGCATTTCCAAAAGCATAATTAGCAACGCTAATTACAACTGTTGCAAGACCTAGCATTAGACCATAGTTAAGCATAATTTGTTTAGGAGATGTTTCTTGAGTTTCCATGTTTAGTTGATTTTAAGTTTAACAAATATACAAAAACAAAATTTAGATAGTTTGTTGATGTATCTTTAAAATAGTTAGTATTCAAAGAGTTGAAAATGTTACATAAATTAGTGTAAAAAATATTGCGCAACATTAAAATTGATTGTAAATTTGCAGCGGCAAGTCCTACACAACTAGCTCCCTTTGAATCCTCCAGGGCGGGAACGCAGCAA
>CAWVTS010000214.1:0-3719 GCA_963933045.1 uncultured Lutibacter sp.
TAAATATGTATTACGTAATTACATGTCACAAATGGCAATAGATGCTGCTGATAAAGGAGATTACAAATTAATTGATGAATTGTTTCATTTACTTAAAAAACCATACGATGAGCAACCAGATTATAAAAAATGGTTTGTAAAACGTCCAGAGTGGGCAAGAAACAAAGTAGGTTGTTCTATGTTGTCTTGTAGTTCTTAATCGGTTTATTAAATCATATAAAAGAGGTTAACTAGTATTAAATAATTGAAAATGAGATTAGGCTTAGGAACCGCTGCTTTGGGCAGACCATTATATATTAATCTTAGAAAAAAAAGCGATGGTAAAACAGATCTTGAAATTTTTAAAAAACAAAGTTTTACTGTTTTAGAAAATGCTTATAAACTAGGTGTTCGCTATTTTGATACAGCTCCAGGATATGGATTAGCAGAAGAATTGGTAATAGAATGGTTACAGACAAAAAAGGACAACAGTATTGAAGTTGGAACAAAATGGGGTTACACGTATGTGGCAAATTTCGATGCAAATGCAACGGTTCATGAAATAAAAGAACACAGTTTAGAGAAATTAAATGAGCAGTATAATTTCTCTAAAAAACTGTTTCCTTTTTTAAAAGTATATCAAATACATTCTGCGACTTTAGAAACGGGTGTTTTAAAAGATGAGGCTGTTTTAAATCGATTGGCATTTTTAAAAGCAAAGCATAATCTTACTATTGGTATTACAACTACTGGCACAAATCAAGTTGAAGTGATAAAAGAAGCATTGGATATTTCGATTGAAGGGAATCAATTGTTTGATGCATTTCAAATTACTTATAACTTACTAGATCAAAGTCTTGCGTCAATTCAAAAAGAACTTAAACTTCAAGAAAAGAAGGTCATCATTAAAGAAGCGTTGGCCAATGGCCGCATTTTCAAAAATGAAAATTACACGCATTACCTTGCCATGTATACTACTTTAGAAAAGTTAGCAAAAAAATACAATGTGGGTGTAGATGCAATTGCTTTACAATTTTGTGCTCAAACAGTAAATGAAAGTATTATTTTGAGTGGTGCGAGTTCAACAATACAGTTAGAAGAAAATTTAAAAATGAATATTTTTAAATTTTCCGAAGAAGAGTTACAACAATTAACTTCTTTTAAAATTCAACCATCAGCATATTGGCAAGAACGCAAGCAATTAGAATGGAACTAAACTACAAACTAGGAAAGTTATATAGAGAATCATAAAACCAAACAGTCATAATTAATATTTTTTGGTTTAGTATTGTATTAGAAAAAACATCTAAATAGTGTATAGCATAAAATACGTAAAGGAATGTTTATGAAAACTTTAATTTATGTAAGTCAATACACTTTATAGTAGTACTTTTGCAGCATGGCAAACCCAATCAAAGAACAACAAGATATCTTGAATAAATTCAATATTCAAGAATTAAATCCTATGCAGGAAGAAGCAATTTCTGTAGTAGCAACAACAGCAAATACAATTATACTTTCTCCTACAGGAACAGGAAAAACCTTAGCGTTTTTATTGCCATTGATCAAGATATTAGATTCAGAGTGTAAAGAAATACAAGCATTGATATTAGTTCCATCGCGTGAATTGGCTATACAAATAGAGCAAGTAATCCGTAATATGGGTTCTGGTTATAAAGTAAATGCTGTGTATGGTGGTAGATCGATGAGTAAAGATAAAATTGAATTAAAGCATGAACCTGCAATTTTAATTGGAACTCCAGGAAGAGTAGCAGATCACTTTAGTAACAATCGTTTTTCTAAAGACAGTATCAAGACGTTGATTTTAGATGAGTTTGACAAGTCGCTAGAGGTAGGTTTTGAATATGATATGACAGGGATTATCAATGATTTGCCAAATATTGATAAACGTATTTTAACATCTGCAACTCAAGGTGTTGAAATTCCAGGTTTTGTGAAGATGAGTAATCCAACGACACTTAATTATTTGAACCATAGAAGTGCTAAATTGACTATAAAGACAGTTATTTCTCCTTCTAAAAACAAATTAAACACACTACTTCATTTGCTAAATCATATTGGAAATGATCCAGGAATTATCTTTTGTAATCTTAAAGATTCTATTCAAGGAGTCAGTGATTTCTTAGAACGAAAAAACATTGCACATGGCTGTTTTTATGGAGGAATGGAGCAACAAGATAGAGAGCGTTCGCTAATTAAATTTAGAAATGGAACGAATCAAGTAATAGTGGCTACTGATTTGGCTGCCAGAGGTATAGATATTCCTGAAATGAAGTTTATAATTCATTATGAGTTGCCATTGCACGAAGAAGAGTTTACGCATAGAAATGGTAGAACAGCACGTGTAAATTCTAAAGGAACTGCATATGTATTGAAATGGAAAGATGAGAGTGTTCCTAACTTTATTAAGAAAAATGCACCTTCAATAGACATTTCTGTACAAGCAGAACGCAAGCCAAGATATTGGGAAACGCTATTCATTTCTGGAGGAAGAAAAGATAAAATTTCTAAAGGAGATGTCGCTGGATTGTTCTTTAAACAAGGTGGAATCAATAAAGATCAATTAGGAGTTATAGAACTAAAACGTGACTGTACATTTGTTGCAGTTCCTGTATCTATTGCTGAAGGTTTGGTTGAAAAACTGAATAACTCGAGACTTAAGAAAAAGAAAGTTAGAATTACAATTATTTAAGACCACCAAACAACAAAAAACTTTTGAATGCTTCCGTTTGGAAATTTAATCCAACACAAAGGCGATGTTTTCTCATTGGCAAGAACTGTAACTTTTTCTGCAAACAATTCGTAGTTCAACCATTTCACTTGTGTTTGAACTTCTAACAACCAATTTATTTTTGATGGAATATAAAACTTGCAATCTGCAAATTGTTTTATTTCAGAGAGTTGCACGTAAAATCCGTTAATGCACTCTTTGTTTAATTCCTTGAATTCAACATCTTTTAGATACGGAACAAATAACTGAGCCTTAAAACAAACTGCTTGTTCGACTTTATTGGCATTTAAAGATAGATTATCTAAGAGAGGTTTCGTTAGCGCATTGTAGAGTAGTGGAAGTTGCTTTTCTTTTAACTTGGTTAGTTTTTTAAGTAGATTGTCATTTCTATTAGGACCAATCCAATGTTCAATTTCAGTATTGCCAATGCGATTATCAAACAAATAAAACTTATAAATAATCTCTAAATGAATAGGCCTATTGTTGTGCTTTAAAATACAGTCAATTTCACCAATTGTTATCTTTTCATTTTGCACTTGTACATTTTCTAAAAGTATAGTAATCTTATTGTTTTGCTGTAATTCTGAACTTACAAAGCGTTCTACACGCTTTCCTAACCGTAAATTTTCTGGAATAGATTCATTAAAGATATTTTCTATATCAGTAGAAAATTCAAACTGTTGTATACCAAACACGCTATTTTTCCAAAGCATTGGTGTGTGTAAATAACCTTGGTATTGTGCTTGACTATTTTTTTTAGTGTTAAAATTCAAAGAAGTATGGAAAAAGCATAGTTATCGTGTATTGTTTAATTTTATTTTATCGTGTTTGTGTAAGGGAAGTTGCGTTTTTAAAGTACTAAATTTAGCAAATAAAAACAGAATAGAGAATCCGCTAGGATTTTCGTAAATAGGCTTTTACCAGCAATTTTTTTTACACGGTGTTAGCATTAGTTTAATCCGCTGTCAATTGAAATTTAACATTTTTA
>CAWVTS010000215.1:0-3659 GCA_963933045.1 uncultured Lutibacter sp.
AATTAAAATAGCAAAAAACGAATTTATATTATTACTTAATTTACAACATATCATTTCTGACGGTTGGACAAATGCATTGTTGTCAAATGACCTTCATTTAGATTATAGCAAACTAACCACAAATTCAGAGAAACCATATTCATATATAGATTTTGTAAAATGGGAAAAAGATTGGATGGAATCAGAAACCTACCAAGAACATATAAGTTTTTGGAGGAGGGAATTATCATCTTTACCCCCTACATCCAGATTCCCTAAAGATTTTTATTCAACTAAAGAATCTCTTCAGGGTCAGCAATTAGTATATGACTTCCCTAAAGAAACCTTACAAAAAATAACCTCTTTTTGTCAAAGTAATAACTATACTCCATTTCAGTTCTACTATGTATGTTTTGTTACTTTAATTAGTATTTATACTCAAGAAAAAGACATTATTATTGGGACACCGGTTGCAAATAGAAATTCAAGATATTTTCAAGACACCTATGGACTCTTTTTTAACACTCTCCCTATACGGCTGCTTATTGACGTAAAACTCAATTTTTTTCAATTAATGGAGAAATCTATCAGCAGTATTAATCAGTTTATGAAGCACCAAGAGGTTCCATTTACTGAAATAATTAAAACGATAAATCCGGAAAGAAATTTAGATGGAAACGTCTTATTTAATACCCATTTTACATATCAGCATTTTCCTAAGGTAAATGATGAAGAAAAATATGAGATACTTCCTATTGACTATGGAAATTCAAAATTCGACATCAACTTTTGGGTTGAAGTTGAAGGCGAAAATTCAAAGTTAGTTTTAACTTATAAAAAAAATAGAATAGCATCCTCTAAGATAGAAAGATTTGTAAAGCACTATCAAAGCCTAATAGATGCGGTTATAGAAAATCCAGAGGAGTTTATTTATAAACAAAAAATATTTCCTAAAAAGGATCTTTCTATTTTATCAGGACCAACTATAGATCATTCTGAACAATCGTGGATAGAGTTATTTAATAAAGCTTTAGAAGAATTTCCTGATAACACTGCGGTTATTGATTCTGATCAGAAAATCACCTATACAGAGTTAAATAAAAGAGCAAATGCTTTATCTCAACTATTTAGAGAAAAAGGAGTGAGGGAAAATAGTGTTGTCATATTAGAAACAGGGAGAAATGTTTCATTTATCATTGGTATGCTAGCATGTTTTAAAAATGCCTGCACTTATCTTCCTATAGCATCAAATATACCTCTAGAAAAATTACAATTCATTATAAAAGATAGCAATGCAGCCTTACTTTTTTCTGATAAAAAAATAGATACTATTATTTGTGTTTCACCTAATGAATTGGAAAATTATTCTTTTGAAGAAAACAATGTCGCTATTTCTTTAAAAAAGAACGACACAGCTTATATCATTTACACTTCAGGAACCACAGGAAACCCAAAAGGAGTTGTTGTTTCTCAGGGTGCATTACTTAATTATTCTAAAGCATTAAAAGGTATAATCAACGATACTAGTGTAAAAAGTTTTGCTCACGTCTCTGCAATTCAAGCAGATTTAGGGAATACTGCTATTTTTCTTTCTTTAGGTTATGGAGACACCCTTTTATTTCCATCACAAGAAGTATTATTAGATCCGCTATTAATGAGTGACTTTTTTAGACAAAATCCAGCTGATGTTCTTAAAATTGCACCTTCTCATTTAGAGGCATTTTCAGAGAATATAAAAGAAGTTTTACCTTCTAAGCTTTTAATTTGCGCAGGAGAGACTATGTCTAATTCGCTTATTTCTATAATCAAAGAAAATAAATCAAAAGAACTTAGAGTTCAAAATCATTATGGACCAACAGAAACCACTATTTGTGTGCTAACTCACGAGTTGAATCTAAATAAAATAAAGAATTGTATTCCGGTTGGAAAACCTTTAAATAACACGAAAATATATCTTTTAGATGAAATCTTAAACCCTGTACCCATTGGAGTGGAAGGAGAAATATGTATTAGCGGTTCTAGTCTTGCAGATGGATATTTAAATGATCTTACACTTACTGAAAAAAAATTTGTAACCATAGATGCTAAAATATTTTATAGAACTGGAGATAGAGGTATTATTAATGAAGAAGGAGAAGTTATCTTTTTAGGAAGGACTGATTCGCAAATTAAAATTAACGGTTTTAGAATAGAGCTAAGTGAAATAGAAAGTGTTTTAAAAAATCATCCTGATGTTGAAAATGCTTGTGTGTATCTTTTAGAAGAAACGAATCACATAAAAAAAATAGGTGCAGCAATTCAAACTTCAAAAGATATTCAACCAAACATTCTTGCCTCCTATGTGAAAAAATATTTGTCGGTGATGTTTGTGCCAATTTTTTATTTTGTAGAAAAAATCCCATTAACTAGTAATGGAAAAATTGATTACAACAGTTTAAAAGAAGTAACTATTTTAAATGAAAAAGAGGATATTGAGATACTACCTAGAGACCTTTTTGAAATAAAACTATTAGAATTTTACAAAGAATTATTTCCAAATAGTTCCATTTCAATAGAAGATAATTTTTTTGATATTGGGGGACATTCTCTTTTAGCGATTAAACTAATTTCAAAAATTAATAACAAATTTAAGAGCCAACTAACAATATCTAACCTCTTCGAATATAGTTCTGTAAAAGAATTGGCAGGGCTATTAAGAAAGGACATAAATCAATTGAATATAAGAGAAAATCCTGTTACTTTAGTAGATAAAAAACATCTACAAAAAGGGATTTGGATACATCCTGCTGGAGGGAATATCATGTGGTATTATCCTATTGCAACTGCACTTTCTCGAGTAATGAATACTTATTCGTTTGATTGTACTGGTTATAAAGAAAATGACACAATATCAGTTGAAAAATTAGCAAGTGATTATTTTAAAACTTTAAAGCAAAAACAAATTACAGATCATCTCATTTTAGCAGGTTGGTCTATGGGTGCATTAATTGCATATCAAATGGCGTGTTTATTTGCTCTTGAAAATAGCCTCCCCCCTTTAGTTTTGTTAGATCAACCCGCAATAAGTAAACCCCATAAAGAAGGGGTTTCTTATAAAGATCGATTGTTTGCCTACTTGCACAAAGTCTATGTTTTCACAAATCAACAATTTGATAAAAAAATTCTTGAAAGTGATACAATTGATCACGAGCGTATATTGAATGAATTTATAAGAATTCAATTGACACCTGAAGAAACTACTCTAGAAAATTTTAAAGAATTTTTGGATATTCTTTTGAAGCACAATGAAATTGTAACTCAATTTTCACCCGAGTTATATAGCGGACCCGTTTTACTGTTAAAAGCAAAAGAAAACCTCATGGTTGATGAGAATCCAATAGTACAGTTAGAGGATTTAGGTTGGAGAAAGTACTGCTCTAATTTAACCATTATTGAAGTTCCAGGAAATCACATTACGATGGTAAATATTGAAAACTCTAAAGTAGTAGCAAATGTAGTTGAACAATGGTTAAAAACAATTACATAAAAATGAATAGCAAAGAAATCTACTTTATTAATTTTATTGATGAAAAGGGGCAAAAATATCGACTCATTTTATCTAGAGGAAAATACGATAAATCCATACAAAAATTTAGATCTTATCTTTCTTTAGAAGAAAAAAAAATACTTAAAAACTTTAA
>CAWVTS010000216.1:0-3639 GCA_963933045.1 uncultured Lutibacter sp.
CTTTTCTAAAATCTATAAATGCATTTGAAAGAACATCATTTATTAATTTATATCTTGTTGGACCTGTAGCCGTGCTACTCCAACCAGCAAAACCACCTTGTTGTGCTTGATTTACAACATTTTCTGCGTCTTTGAAATATTCATCCCCACCGTTTATTGCAAAAGTGTCTCCATCAATTCCTAAAATTGTATACACATAGAATGCAATCACAGAGACTAGATTAGAATCAAAACCATTAGGATTGTACTGTAAGTTTTGAAACTCAGTATATCTAAATGATAAGTCATTATCTTTAAAATTAAAAACTGGAGTTAAATAAGTAGAATTATAAATAGGCCTTGATGATTGTATTTGAATATCGCCTTTAAAATCGGTAGAAGATGACTGTTCAGATATAGTCAAAGTAAAAACACATTGAATTTTTTCTTGTTGCTTAAAATTTCTATTTGTCCACTTCTTTTGATTTATAAATTCAGTTAATGAACGCTCTAATGTTTGATAAACTTGCCTATTAGAACCAGAAATTTGATCAGAATTTATAGCCACTGAAGCATTTAGTTCTTGAGCGCCTACTTGTGTAACGGTCAAAAAGATAATCAGTATTTTTAAAAGTGTTTTCATCTATAGTATTCTATTGATTATTTCGTTCAAAATATCTACAGCAACTTCTGCTTTAGATTTTAGAGCAAATTCGGAAATTTTTTCTGATTTATCAATAATTGTCACCTTATTTGTTTCTTTTTTAAAACCAGCACCTTTATCTTGTAATGAATTTAAAACGATTAAGTCTAAATTTTTACGTTTCAACTTTCCTTTAGCATTCTCTAATTCATTATTGGTTTCTAAAGCAAAACCAACTAAAAACTGATTCTTTTTTTGTGCTCCAAGTGAAGCCAAAATATCTTTTGTCTTTTCCAATTCAACTACCATTTCAGCATCTTCCTTCTTTATCTTAGTTGAAGAAATACTAACTGGCTTAAAATCTGCAACTGCTGCAGAAAGAATCGCAATATCAACTGTTGCATACCATTTATGAACAGCATCAAACATTTCTTGAGCACTCACAACATCTATTCTGTTTACAAACGAATGCTTAATTTTTTCATTTGAAACTCCTGTTATTAAAACAACTTCAGCACCAAGGTTTGCAGCTGCATTCGCTAACTCAAATCCCATTTTTCCTGAAGAATGATTTCCTATAAAACGTACAGGATCTATAGCTTCGTATGTTGGACCTGCTGTAATCAATATTTTTTTTCCTCTGAGCGGTAATTTTGAAACAATTTCAGCTTCAATAAAAGATACAATATCTTCTGGTTCTGCCATTCTTCCTTCTCCTACCAATCCACTTGCAAGCTCTCCACTTCCAACAGGAATACATATATTTCCAAAACGTTCTAAACTCTCAATACTTTCTTTTGTAGATGGATGTTTAAACATATCTAAATCCATTGCTGGAGCAAAATATACAGGACATTTGGCAGATAAGTATGTTGCTAATAATAAGTTATCACTTGTACCATTAGCCATTTTTGAAAGGGTATTTGCTGTTGCGGGAGCAATCAACATCAAGTCAGCCCAAAGACCTAAATCTACATGATTATTCCACAACTCATTTTCATCTTCTTTGTCATAAAAAGTAGATAAAACAGGATTTCTAGAAAGTGTAGATAATGATAATGGTGTGACAAAGTCTTTAGAAGCAGGTGTCATAACAACTCGCACTTGAGCACCTGCTTTTATAAAAAGTCTTACTAAATAAGTAGTTTTATAAGCAGCAATTCCAGCGGTTACGCCAAGTAATATATTTTTACCGCTTAAGATTGACATCAGACTAGTTTTCTTCTGAATCTGGATTTCTATGATATGTACGGCTTTCTAACCATTCCTCAACAGCCATAGCTGTTGGTTTAGGTAAGCGCTCATAAAATTTTGAAACTTCGATTTGTTCTTTGTTTTCAAAAACCTCTTCTAAACTATCATTGTGAGTAGCAAACTCATCAAGTTTATCAATCAGTTCCTTTTTCAAATCTCCGTTAATTTGAGCCGCTCTTTTTGCCATTATTACGATAGCCTCATATAAATTTCCAGTTGAGTTCTCAACTGCGTCTCTATCATAAGTTATTGTAGATAATGGTGCTTCTGAATTTTTATGGTCCATCTTTTTAATTTTCTATGTTTGCAACTGTATTTTTTATAGTTGCTAATTCTTTATTAATTCTTTCTAACATTTTATCAGACTCCTCAGTATATTCTGACTCTGGATAATTTCTTTTTAACTTGTCATATACTTTAACTGCTGCATCTAATCTTTCTTCTTTTTTATAAAGTACACTTTTAATCCCTAATTCATAGGATGCTTTCAATTTATAAAAAATAGCTTCTTCTCTAAAAGAAGTCCCTAAATAATCTGAAATTAAGTTATCAAATGATTTTATTGATGCTATATAATCTTCAATATGATAATATTGTTTTGCTACTTCAAAAACCTTTTTTTCAATTTTATATTGCAATTCTTTAACAGATTTGTTGGCTTCTCCTATTTTATCAGAATTTGGATACGTATCAATAAATTGTTGTAATGCAGTTAATGCCTCATAACTTGTTTCTTGATCTAAACTAAAAATTGGCGAATCTAAATAATAACTTTTTGCTGATAAAAACGCAGCCTCTTCTTTTTTTGTACTCCTTGGGTAGTTCTTTGTAAACCTATCAAAATAATAAGATGCTAATGAATATTGCTTTGTTTGATAATAGGCGTCACTAATCATAAATTGAATACGTTCCATTTGAGGCTTTCCTCTATAACTTGGCGTTACTTTTTCAAACAGTGTTATTGATCTACCATATTTTTTAGCTTCATACATAGATGTTGCCATCTTATATTGATCTGCTACAGTACCTTTATTCAATACCTTTTGATACTCACTACACGATAAAAATGTTACCGTCACTAAAAATAAAACTATTATTTTCTTCATTTTTTGCATTTGGCAAAATTAGTTATTAATTATGGATAATTAAAATGATTTTTAAGTTCATTCTATTGACACAAAAATAACTGCTAAATCTTTTGTTTAGTATTGGCCAGTCATAATTGTTTGTTAATTATTAGCTAGCTAATAATTATCTATAAAACTTGCAATTTTAACTTGCAAATTCTCTGTTGCAATTACTAAAGGTAATCTTACCTGATCTCCACAAATTCCAATTTTTTTTAGAAGTGATTTTATTCCTGCAGGATTATTCTCTTCAAAGATATAATCAATAACATCCATTAACTTAAAATGTATCTCATAAGCCTCTTTTGCATTTCCATTAAGCGCAAGTCTTATCATTTTAGAAAACTCCTTTGGAAGACCTTGACCTAAAACTGATATAACTCCTGCTCCTCCAGCAAGTATAACTCCTACTGCCAAATCATCATCTCCAGAAATAATTAAAAAATCCTTTGGTTTATTCTTTAACAACTCCAAATACTGCTGCGTATTATTCCCTGCTTCTTTAACGGCAATTATACTTTTAAAATCTCTAGCCAATCGTAAAGTAGTCTCTGGCAACATGTTTTTCGAAGTTCTTCCAGGAACATTGTACAATATAATTGGTTTAGAACTGGCTTCAGAAACCGCCTTAAAATG
>CAWVTS010000217.1:0-3545 GCA_963933045.1 uncultured Lutibacter sp.
AATAGCATCTAAACCTTCTTGAATAGTAAACTTTATTTCATGATGAATGGTTTTGATATGATCTGCAACTTTTTTAGCGGCGGAAAGATCAGGAGAGCCTTCTAGTCCAACAGCGAATGAGTGTAATTGTGGATACCAAGCCTCTGATTCATCATCAGATTCAATTCTTTTTTGCGAATATTTTTTTGCAATAGCAGAAATAACGGATGAATCTAATCCACCTGATAATAAAACACCATAAGGCACGTCACTCATTAATTGTCTATGAACTGCAGCTTCTAAAGATTCCTTTACTTCTGCAATACTAGTTTGGTTTTCTTTTACAGCATCATAATCTGACCAATCTCTTTTGTACCATTGTACAAATTCTCCATCTTTACTAGACATATAATGTCCTGGAGGAAACAATTCTATTTTAGTACATACACCTTCAAGAGCTTTTAACTCTGAGGCAACATAAAAAGTTCCATTCACATCCCAACCAATATATAATGGAATAATTCCCATATGATCACGAGCAATAAAATACTCGTCTTTTTCTACATCATAAATAGCAAAACCAAAAATCCCATTCATTTCATCGATAAAATCAACACCTTTTTCTTTGTACAGTGCCAATATTACTTCACAATCAGATTCCGTTTGGAAATTATATTTCCCGTCAAATTGTTTTCTTAATTCTCTATGGTTATAAATCTCTCCATTGGCAGCCAAAATTAGTTTCTTATCTTCACTTAATAAAGGTTGTTTTCCTGATGCTGGATCTACAATAGCTAATCTCTCATGAGCCATTATAGATTTATCATCACTATATATACCACTCCAATCTGGACCTCTATGACGAATTTTTTTTGCCATTTCTAATATTTGAGGACGTAGACTTTCCGATTTTTCTTTTAAGTCAAACGCACATACAATTCCACACATAATTTTATTTTTTGTATTAATTATAATGCAAATAACGGTTTATTATTATTTTATGAAAACAAAAAATGTATTTATGGTTATAATATTTAACTTTATTTTAAATATTTATAATAATATGTAATTAAAAAATTACTTTTAAATATAGATATTATCATTTTTCAATTAAAATGTATTTTATCCTTAAAAAATGGTGGTTAATTTAAAAACTATTTTACATTTGTAAAGTAGAAAACAAAGATGAAAATTAACAATAACATATGGTGGTGGAACTCTCTTATTAGATAAGTGAGAAGAATCCTATATATTATTAAAATATAAACAAAAAGGCTTATCTCACGATAAGCCTTTTTTATTTTATAAAATGAATAAAACAAAATTTAAAACAATCAGTACCATTCGAATTTCAGATACTGTAACTCCTGTTGGGCTTTATTTGCGGTTTAGAGATACCTATGCAAATACATTGCTATTAGAAAGTTCTGACTATCATAGTAAAGAAGAGAGTTTTTCTTTTATCTGTATTGAGCCTATATTATCTATGAAGGCTGATAAAAATCAGTTCTCAATAAACTATAAAGGTAAGGATATTGACAATCAGAAAATTGATGGAAATTTTTATAAATTATTTGATGCCTATAAAAATCAAATTGATTTAGATTGTGATGAAAACCTTAAATCGTTTAATGGATTATATGGTTATACAACTTTTGATTCGGTTCAGTATTTTGAAACGATTAAATTTAGTAATCCAGATGCGCCCTCAGCTATTCCAGAGATGCAATACAGTTTTTATCGATTTGTTATTGTAATAAATCATTTTAATGATGAAATGACTCTGATAGAAAATATTGAAGAAGGAACTGAATCTAGAATTTCAGAAATTGAAACCATTATAGAAGCACAAACTTTTAATACTCAAAAATTTGAAATAGCTGGTGATGAGACTTCTAATTGTACGAATGAAGACTTTAAAGAATATGTTGTAAAAGCAAAAGCGCATTGTAAAAGAGGTGATGTATTCCAGTTAGTCTTATCTAGACAGTTTCAACAAGAGTTTAAAGGTGATGAATTTAATGTGTATAGAGCATTGCGTTCCATAAACCCTTCGCCATACTTATTCTATTTTGATTATGGTTCTTTTAAATTGATGGGTTCTTCTCCAGAAGCACAGATAAAAATTTCTGCAGGAAAAGCTACAATTAATCCAATTGCCGGAACTTTTAGAAGAACTGGTGATATGGCAGAAGATATAAAGTTAGGTAAGAAATTGTCTGAAGATAAAAAAGAAACGGCGGAGCATGTTATGTTAGTTGATTTGGCAAGAAACGACTTAAGTAAACATGCTTATAATGTAACTGTTGAGGTTTTTAAAGAAGTCCAGTATTTTAGCCATGTAATCCATTTAGTTTCAACAGTAAAAGGTCAAATTAAAGGAAATCCAATAGAAATAGTTGGAGATACTTTCCCTGCAGGAACCTTAAGTGGTGCTCCAAAATTCAAAGCAATGGAATTAATTGATATCTATGAAAATCAATCAAGAGGGTTTTATGGTGGCGCAGTTGGAATTATTGGTTTAGACGGTTCAGTAAATTTGGCAATTGCAATTAGATCATTTGTAAGTAAAAACAATGTGTTGTATTATCAAGCAGGAGCAGGAATTGTCATTCATAGTGATGAAGAAAAAGAATTACAAGAAGTAAATAATAAGTTAGCAGCGTTGAAAAAAGCGTTGCTATTAGCAGAAAACATTTAGAATGAAAATATTAATATTAGATAATTACGACTCATTTACCTATAACTTGGTTCACATGGTTGAGAAAATTACAGGAAATTTTCCTGCAGTTTTTCGTAATGATGAAATTCCCTTAAAAGAAATAGATAATTACGATTTAATTATATTGTCTCCAGGTCCAGGAATTCCAGATGAAGCAGGAATCTTGAAAGATGTTATTACAATGTATGCAGGTGAGAAACCAATTTTTGGGGTTTGCTTAGGATTACAAGCAATTATGGAAGTTTTTGGTGGAAAAATCATTAATATGGATGAAGTTTTTCATGGTGTAGCAACAGAAATGAAAGTAATAAAAGAAGATACAATTATTTTTAAAAATGTTCCAAATAAATTCTCTGCGGCACGCTACCATTCTTGGATAGCATCAAATGATCATATACCTGAATCTATAGAAATTACAGCAATAGATGAAGATGGAGGGATTATGGCAATACGTCATAAGGAGTTTAATATAAGTGCCGTACAGTTTCATCCTGAGAGTATTTTAACGGATGTTGGAGAGCAAATAGTTAAAAATTTTATAGAAGAAAATTTGTAATGAAAACAATATTAAACGAACTGTATAAACATAAAAAATTATCAAAACTCGAAGCAAAACAAGTTTTGATTGATATTGCTTCTGAGAAATATAATGATGTGCATTTAGCATCATTTATGACTGTTTTTATGATGCGACCGATTACTGTTGAAGAATTGGCAGGGTTTAGAGAAGCGTTAATTGAATTGGCAATAAAAGTAGATTTATCGGACTATAATACAATAGATATTGTAGGGACTGGAGGTGATGGAAAAGACACTTTTAATATATCAACGTTAACTTCTTTTA
>CAWVTS010000218.1:0-3535 GCA_963933045.1 uncultured Lutibacter sp.
ACAATGCCTAAAAGATAATTTAAGCTTCCAAAAACTATAACTGGCAATAAAATAAAAAAAAGATTAGAAAAACCATCATTATTAACTCCTAAAAACCTGATAACCGTATTTTTTGAAAAAACTAACAAAATAAGTGTAATTACTAGAGGAATTAAATAAAGTTTTGCTAATTTAATTAATTTAGAAACTGCTTCTTTAGATTTTAATTTAGAAAATTTAAGACTCATATTTGGATAAATAGCCTGAGATACAGGAGCTATTAAAGACTGTACTGCTTTTATTACTTTTTCTGCAGCTGAATACAATCCAACTTCTATATTTGTAGACAAAAAACCCAATAAAACAATATTAAAGTTTTTATATACACTAAGAGATAATGTAGAAAAAAACATGTGTCTATTAGTAATTAACATTTGAAGTATTTCAGGAGTTTTAGGAATACGGAAGCTTAAATTAAATTTCTTGTACGCTACATAAATTGACAATATCCCTGCTAAAGAAAAACCTATGGCTTGTGATGCTATTGCTAAAGAAATATCTTCTGGGCTCTTTACAAATATTAATATCAATATTACTGCTATTACCCTTATTATAAGGTTTATGATTGTTATAAATTTCATCCTCTCCATTCCTTGAAAAAACCAAACCGGAACAATCGTTTGCCCAATTAGAATACCAAAAGACAAAAAAAACAACTCTTTATTCACATACAATATATCAATAAATAGAATTGCAAAGGTATAAATTGCTAATACTATAATTAATATAAAAAATTTGATAATTTGAATAGAATGAAAAATATCACTAACCTTATCTTTATTATTCCTATTTACTGATATTAATTTAACTCCCGTAAAACCAAACCCATAATCGGTTAGAATCACTAAATACATGCTTATAGCGAAAGCAAAAGAATATAAACCATAATTACCAACTCCTAATATGTTAATCAAATAAGGCATAATTAATAATCCTAGAGCAGTATTCCCTAATTGCAATACTATCAATGCACTAAAATTTTTGAATATAACAGTTTTCGTTAAGCTGCTTATTTTATCTAACAATTGTTTTATATTCATATATTTTTAAGTATAACACTTAATGACCTTCTAAAAGGAACTAAACTATATCAGTATTTACTTTTAACAATTATAAACAAGTGGAAAAATAAAATTGAATTTTTTTCACAAAAAAATAGTCAATAGAGTTCTATAAAAAAACTATAATATTTCTTTTAGTCTATTTTTACTTATTTAAATGAAGATATTAGTATCTATTCTATAATATTATTAAATTCATTTTTTAAAAAAATTTTATCTTTAATTGAAAGAATTACTTCATCTAAAGGAATTCCCCAATCAATGTTTAAATCTTCATCATTATAAATTACACCATCTTCTGCATCTGGTTGATAATAATTATCACACTTATAAGAAAAAATAGTATTGTCTTCTAAAGTAGAAAAACCATGCAAAAAACCTCTTGGCACAAATAATTGCTTATTATTTTCCTCAGATAATTCAATAGAAAAGTGTTTCCCAAAAGTGGGAGAATCTTTTCTAAAATCTACAGCAACGTCTAAAACTTTACCTTTTACAACCCGCACTAGTTTTGCTTGTGCAAATTCTCCTTTTTGTATATGCAAACCTCTTAAAACGCCTCTTTGTGAAATAGATTGATTGTCTTGAACAAAGTCTATTTCTACACCTGTTTTTTCTTCAAATATTTTTTTATTAAAAACTTCAAAAAAATTACCTCTTTCATCACCAAAAACTTGAGGTTCGACAATAAAACAACCTTTTAAATATGTTTCTGTAACTTTCATTAAATATCCATTAAATTTTTTCCGTAACCACTTTTTAATAATGGTTCTGCTAATTTTTTTAATTGTTCTTTATTTATAAAACTACTTCTATAAGCAGCTTCTTCAATAGAACCTATTTTTAAACCTTGTCTTTCTTCTATTACTTGCACAAATTGTGATGCTTGCATTAAAGAGTCAAAAGTACCTGTATCTAACCAAGCGGTGCCTCTATCTAAAACTCTAACAGATAAATTTCCGTTTTCTAAATAAACTTTGTTAACATCTGTAATTTCTAACTCACCTCGTTTACTAGGTTTCATATTTTTTGCAATTTCAATCACAGAATTGTCATAAAAATAAATTCCTGGAACTGCATAATTCGATTTTGGTTTTAGAGGTTTTTCTTCAATGGATATAGCATTCTGATTTTCATCAAACTCAACAACCCCATATCTTTCTGGATCATTCACATGATAAGCATAAACAATACCACCTTTAGGGTTATTATTTGCTCTTAATAATTTTGGCAATCCAGAACCATAAAAAATATTATCTCCTAAAATTAAAGCTACTTTATCTTTTCCAACAAATTTTTCCCCAATAATAAAAGCTTCTGCTAATCCATTTGGCTGTTCTTGCACAGCATATTGAAAATCACATCCTAATTGTTTTCCATCACCTAATAAACGTTCAAATAATGGTAAATCTTGCGGTGTTGATATTATTAATATTTCGTTTATTCCAGCTAATATTAATACCGAAATCGGATAATAAATCATTGGTTTGTCATATACTGGCATTAATTGTTTACTAACAGCTAATGTAAGTGGGTGCAACCTTGTACCTGACCCTCCTGCTAAAACTATTCCTTTCATATTATCGATACTTCTTTAAATACCATTCAATTGTTTTTTTTATTCCTGTTTCAAAATTTTCTTCAGCTTTCCATTCTAACTTATTTTCAATTTTTGATGCATTAATTGCATATCTAAAATCGTGTCCTGATCTATCAGTTACAAAACTAATTTGTTCTTTATAAGATGTTTCTTTTGGTATAATTTTATCTAAAACACCACAAATTATATCAACAATATATAAGTTATCACGTTCATTTTTACCCCCAATATTATAGGTTTCACCAGTTTTGCCTATTTTATAAACCAACTCAATTCCTTTACAATGATCTAAGACATACAACCAATCTCTAATGTTTTTTCCATCGCCATAAATAGGAATTTGTTCTCCAGACAAAGCTTTTCTAATAATTGTTGGAATTAGTTTTTCATCATGCTGTTTAGGTCCATAATTATTAGAACAATTAGTTGTAACAACGTTCATCCCATAAGTATGATAATAACTTCTAACCATAAAATCTGAAGATGCTTTTGATGCACTATAAGGGCTATTTGGAGCATACGAAGTTTCTTCTGTAAATAAACCTGTTTCTCCTAAAGTTCCATACACTTCATCTGTTGAAATATGATGAAATCTCGATGTTTCAAATCCTTTTTTATAATTATTTGGGGATTCCATCCAATATTTTTTTGCAACATCTAACAAGTTAAACGTTCCAAAAACATTTGTTCTAACAAATGCATCTGGATTTTTAATTGAATTATCAACATGAGATTCTGCTGCAAAATGAATTACTCCATTAAAGTTGTATTGCTTAAATAATTTTTCAATTAAATCCCGATCACAAATATCACCTTCTACAAAAGTATACCTTGA
>CAWVTS010000219.1:0-3519 GCA_963933045.1 uncultured Lutibacter sp.
TTTTTTTAATCCCGCTGGTTCTCCTTGTTCCAGCAGGGCTGCAAAAGTCGCCTTTCTTTTGTATATAGCAAACTATTTTTAGTATTACTTAATAGTTAATGATTTAGTACTTAACTAACGCTGGACTTGGTGATGTAGGACGCAGGACTTGGTGACTCTCTCGCTCTTCCTTGTCCGACGTGGCGGAAACTCAATTGCCTTTTAGCTCCTACTTATCTGCACCCAAATATCACGTCTGTCTTTAGCATGCCTTTGCTATGCTTAAGCGAAATAAGATCCAGCTCTCGATAACTGTCAAGATAAGTATCTACTAACACTTTTATCCAACTAAGCTCGGCTTTTAACTTCCAATGCTGCCCATCCTTTTTATGTAAGACCAGAAAGAGTCTATTCTTAGCATGAAAACGTTGCTGCTCACTTTGATTTACATACAGCCACTTTGCGAGCTCTCTGGGGTTGTCCACTGCATAGTCTACATCCTTACCAAAACCGCTCGGAAAGACGCTCGTCTTATGATCAAAAGCTACTCCGTAGATATAAAAATCTTTTTCACGGTCTTTATCATTCTTCACTCTACGTACCTTGGAGTGTAATTTAAAGATATGTTCTACCGCCATAGCACTTTGAAAATTGTACCACCTATTGAGTGCATAGTTGCGGAGATCTTCATACTTTCTATGCGTATTGAACTCAGTATAGATCCTAGCTACTACCTCATCAAAATCTTCAATCGTATAAATAAAATTAGTCTGTGAATCCCATATGTCCGCTTGCTTCCTACCCCACTTGTATTCGGATGCCCAGCGTTTTTTAAGTTGTATTTCTACGAGTTCTAGATTCACTCCTGCAAAGGAACGAAATATCAAACTGATGTCTAGGCATAAGTCTAAATTAAAGTCAACACATGTGTTTAGGCTTTAATTTAAAAATCGCACTGTTAATCTGGTGTACTAGGTAGGTCATAGTATACAATTCGCAGTAAGCTATCTTATTGCATACGTAGAGACCTATATCTAGATAAGCCAACGACCAAATTCAAGCAACTTTACATTGTATAATTCTATTACCTCGGTATTGATGGACCAATACAGCTAATCGTTAGTAACGGTTATAAACGAGTAAGACGTTACTATCAGTACTTTTGGTAATACCTATTAGGTGGTTTAGCTTTGTACACCTACATTTATACTAATGTTGCGTGCAATTTTCTATGAACAGTAAGAACTTTTTGCCATTTTTAGAATAAATTCGATTGAGTTAGTATTTTATTGTAATTAATTGTCTAACTCTTTTTGCTGTTGCATTTCTATTTTAACTTTTCCGTAATCATAAATTGTCGCACATTCTTGTGGTTCATCATTATTGAATTTAAACATTAGCCTTCCAGTTTGGTTAACAAGTTTAAAACTGCCACTAACATCAGATATATTCAATATCGAGTTCTGTGGTGTAATTGAGTTTTCTTCTCCGTTTTTCATTTTATCTGTTTATTAAGTTTAAATTATTAATTCGCACTAATCATAGCCCTACGATAAGAGTAATTGAATTAAAGAACTTTTTAAAAACAGGGAACTTTGAAATAAATAAGGTTGGGGTATCTTCAAAATAGGATGTAATTGACCTAAGCGTTGCTGATGCTTGGGACACTGATAACGATTTTAATATCTATATTTACACTAGAACTTACTGATAAATTATCACGAATCTATAAAATTAAAATATTTATAAAGTAGGTTTGTTTATAATCGAAAAAATTTAATGAAGGACAAAAAATGACTAGAAGGATACCTTCTGAGCATTTTACTGCAATTTAAAATATGGATTTTAAAAAAATGAAATTTAACATAGAACTAAAATGCATTGCTGCTTCCTTTAGCATTATTGGTATTGTGTTATCAATCATAAACTTTATTAATAATCGCAGTTTATGGACGGATGAGGCTACGTTATCTTTGAACATTATTAATAAGCCAATATATGAACTGCTGCAGCCTCTCGATTACAACCAAGTTGCCCCAGTTGGTTTTTTACTAGTCGAGAAATTTTTTGCGTCTTTGTTAGGGAATACTGATTGGTCTTTAAGGATATTTCCGATAATTTCATTCTTCCTATCAATATTTTTAATTTACTCGGTAACTCAAAAGATTTTAAAAAATAAATTATTCGGATTATTTACTGCCGCTTTTTTTGCAACATCCTTTATTACACTATCATACTCATCGGAGGTCAAACAATACATGACTGATATAACATTTGGATTATTGATATTGCTAGGTACAATCATTTACAACGAAAATGGATTTAAAAACAAATGGTGGCTCTATTCAATACTCGGTATAGTCTCTATTTGGTTTTCAAACGTATCTATATTACTACTCTTTTCATCTGGTTTATATTCTATGTATAAAACATATCATTCTATTGAAAAAAAATATCTAAGACTTGTAATCACATTGGGTCTTTGGTTTTTTTCATTTGTAATTTATTACGCACTATTCATTTATAACCATCCAACAAAGGATATGATGATTAATTATTGGCAAAACGCTGGTGGATTTATGCCTCAAGATATTTTAAGTGCTGATTTTTACAAATCTCTATTCTTTAAAATGATAATGTTTTTCAGTTTACTAAGTTCTTCAATGTTTACATTGTTATTAGCACCTTTATTTTTATTTGGTTTTTTCTTTCTTGCCAAGAAAAAGAGAGAGATTTTATATCTTTTAGTTTCTCCTTTAATACTTCATCTAGTTTTATCTTATTTACAACTATACCCTTTCAGTAAAAGGCTAATATTATATTTATACCCTAGTTTGTTGATTATAATTTTTAGTGGTTTTTTCTTTATCCATTCTCTGTTAAAGGGTAATCAACAAAGGCTGCTTTATATTTTACCTCTTTTATTAACAGCTAATATTTTACTTTTAATTCGGTATGGGTTTCCAATTGAGAAGGAGGAAATCAAAAAATCAATGTCTTATCTAAATCCAAGATTGATTAACGGTGATAATATTTACGTTTATTATGGGGCAACAGCTGCGTTTAATTTTTATAAAGAGCAATTCAATTTAAAAATAGATGATGCAGACATTATTTTAACATCTGGAAATAGAAATAATTGGTCAAATTATCAAGAGCCTATTTTAAAATTGAATGACTCAGTATGGATTTTATTTTCTCATATATATTGGATAAAAAATGAAGAAAAAATGCAAGAGGAAGAGTTTATACTTAATATTTTTAGAGATGAAGGCTATCAAATTATTGACGAACAAAAATATAGAGGTTCTTCAGTATATCATGCAATTAGAATAATGCCTAAACCCAACAATGTATATGAAAAATAGGAGCAACACTTCTAAATTTAAGGCTAATGGCTCGTGTACATATTTGTTCTTAACTGGAAAGTTAATCGCTTTCTACTGCCCTACTAACCATAGCCGATACCGTCAGACTGTCTAACCCCCTGCTAGAAAAAGAGGCTAACTCTCTTGGTGATACATTCATATCTACCCATTG
>CAWVTS010000220.1:0-3491 GCA_963933045.1 uncultured Lutibacter sp.
GCAAGTAAATATATCAGGGACTAATGATGCAACAGTAAATGGAGCGCAGAGTTATGGCTGTGGTGATGCAACACATTGTTTACAATAATAAATATAAATAAATTATGCCAAATTATACATTAACATACAATAAAGATTCTTCCTCACTTCCAAAATATGGCGGTCAAGGTGGGTGGCCTTCTTTTTACTCTTTTTTCCCTGATTTTATGATAGGAATGAATAGTTTTTTTTATAGTTTTAAGGGAGGTAATTTATGGAGGCACAACACTAATCCTTCAAGGAATAATTATTATGGAACTTTTACAGCGTCATCAATAACAAGTGTTTTTAATCCAGAACCAACGCTAAGTATTAAGTTGTTTAAGACCATGTCTTATGAATCGACTACTACAGTTGTGGACACAAATCAGGCTCGTTGGGAATGTACTTCTTTGTTGACAGATTTAACTGATGGTAATCCAGGATCTATGTTAGAAACTTATTTTCAAGAAAAGGAAGGTGAATGGTATTCTTTTATTAGAACAAATGCTAATACAGTAAATTGGCAAATGCGTTCCGCAAATGGTCTTGGAGTTTGTACAGGGGTTACTGGGCCAAACAATGCAACTATAATTACTTTTTTAAGCTCTATTGGATCTATTACAAATATAGGAGACACAGCGTATGCAGCTACTTTAACGGCTGGTGCAGCGACAGCTCCTCCAGTACTGGCAGGTCAGATAACAGGTAAAACATCTACAAGCATTACTATAGACACTACTGGAGTGGGTGGGACAGTCCCTACCGTTGGTCAGTTTATTATGGCTATAAAAGATTCAGTTGCTGAGTCTCATGGAGCAAGGGGTTACTATTTACAATTTACTTTACAAAATGATTCTACTAATCCAGTTGAATTGTTTTCTGTAGGAAGCAGTGTAATGAAAAGTTTTCCTGGCGTGAAGTAATAAAGGTTACAAAAGTTATCCGTAAAAAATTGTTATCTTTGTTGTAAATGAAATTAAATATACGACCATTAGAAGTAAGTGATTACGACAATATACTTGTTGACTGGTGGAATGATTGGAGATGGACTGCGCCTACAAAAGATTTTCTTCCTGAAAACGGAACTGGAGGCTATATAGTTTACGATCAAGATGTTCCTATTTGTGCAGGTTTTATGTACACCACTAACTCAACGGCAGTATGGTGTGATTGGATAATATCTAATATACACTATAAAGATCGTCAAAAAAGAAAAGATGCTTTATCGTTATTAGTTGAAACAATAACTAATCAAGCTAAAGCATTAAATAAAAAATATGTGTATGCGTTAATAAAAAACAAACCTTTAATTAACGTGTATAAAAAAATAGGATATGAAGAGGCTTCTACCTATTCTATTGAAATGATTAAAAAATTATAACATGGCAGTAACAACAGCAGCAGTAATAGGAGTAGCGGCTTCAGCAGGAGGAGCGATAAATTCGTTTAGTCAATCATCAAAGCAAGGAAGATTAGCGGAAAAAGCAGAGGCAGAGGCTAAAAGAAATATGGCCGCAGCTAAAAAGAAAGCAGAAAAGAACTTTTATGCTGGCTTAAATGTTTCGACTGAAGCTTATGATGCTGCGTTCCAAAATAACTTACAGGCTCAGACTCAAAACATTCAGGCTTTACAAGAAGGTGATTCTCGTAATTTAGCTGCTGGTGTTGGTTTGGTTCAACAAAGCTCTGATGCTACCGCAAATGCTACTCGATTGGCCTTACAAAAAGACTTAGAGGTAAATGCTAAAATGAAAGCTGATGCTAAAGACGCTATAAATCAAGATTTAAAAAAGATGGACTTAGGTCAAGCTAAAGATAATGAGCTAAAAGCAAAAGATGCTTACGCGGCAAAAGCACAACAATTTAGTCAGGGTGTAAGTGGGGTGGTAAGTACAATGGGTAATGTTGCTCAGTTAGCTCCATTGTTTGGAAAGAATGCAACAGCAGAAGAACAAGCAGCCGCAGAAGCGCTTTATTTAGCTAACCAAGCTGGTCAATAAAATATAAAAAATGGCAAACGAATTTACAAGAACAGAGTCAGTATCCGATTATCAAAATTATGCTGGTCGTGAAGGTTCTCAAATAGATTTTAATAAAGAGGCTCAGAAAATTGCTGGAGGCGCTCAAGCAATAGCGGTTGGAAGAGAAAAAAGAAAGGCTGATATACAAAGCACAGAAGATGAGGTAATTAACCAGTTAAACCAAGCAGATTCATTTGAAAATCAAACATTAGGTCAAACAGTTTTATTATCAGCAAAAGGGTTAAAAGAAACTCTTTTAACGCAATCTAAATTAATGAAAGCTGGTTTAATTAAACCTTCTGATTTTATGGCTACACTTCAAACAGCTAAAGATTCTATTGCTAATTGGGGTATAGCAGCTAAAGATTGGAATACAAAATTTGTAGATTCGGAAGCAAGACAAAAACTTGGGCCAAACGGAAAAAAAATAGCTTCAGGTATGGAGACCGCTATAAAGGAATCTGTGCTTGCTTTTAATAACTTAAATGACGTAGTTCCTTGGACTGCTCCAACAGGTAATGGTTATTTGGTTAGAATGAATGAAGATGGTAGTATGCCTGATTGGAAGACACAAAGAGATCAATACGGTAGCATGAACAATATGAATAATTTATTGTTATATCAAGATGATAACGCTAAGTATGATTTAAGTAGTTTAGTCGCTAATGAAAAAAAGAATGTTGGCGCTTTTATTACATCTACTATTACTGGTTATACTGTTGAGAAAGGTGGTAACGTTGTTGTTACTAAAGAGGGCGCAAGACAAATGGAAGATGCTTTAAAAGGTAAGGATGGTCAAACTAATTTTAAAAACTTAGTTAAAAGCATATCAGGAACTATACTTTATGATGATTTATCTATGGCTAATGTTTTAGTAAACAGGAGTTTTGGTGATGACAGATATATAATTGCTCAGACTGAACAAGAGTTTGTTGAAAAAGGTGGTACGGATTTGTCTAAATGGATTGAAGCAGATTATTCTACGCAACCTCCAAGTGTAACATTACTTCCAGAGCAACAAAAAGCTACTGAACAGTATGTAAAAGACGAAATTCTTACTCAGTTTGGTCAGAAAACCACAACTACTAAAGGACTTTCTGGACAACAACCAAATGCAGCTGGTGTAGGTTCAAAGAAAATTGATACAAAAATTGGTGGGTATGCTGCGCAACTTGCGGATGTTCTTACAGGTGATACGGCAAATGCAGAAAATATTATTAGAAGTTTAATAACAGATATAAATAATAGTAAATCAGACACTGACGCTTCAGATATTGTTGATTTTGATATAAATGATGATAATATTATATTTTACAAAGATGGAGAAGATCCTATATCAGTACCTCGTAGATCTACTACTGGGGAAATTGATGATCTTACTACCACAGATATAAACGAAGCTTATAATGATGTTGATCTATTAAATGAAATAACAGGTCTATATAAGAG
>CAWVTS010000221.1:0-3480 GCA_963933045.1 uncultured Lutibacter sp.
TTCTAAAGAATTCTGTACTTACCCAACTTGTCTGTGCAGTTCCTTTGTATTGATCAAACTGATTGTTGGTTTTTCTAACGGCATCATTATAATGTGGAGCTGGATTCGCAGCACTGGTATTATTCGCCGTATAATAATCTAATTGGTTGCCTAGAATTCTATCGTTATTATTCGCAAACAGGTGACTGGCATTGTTTACATGGAAAGATGATTTACCACTAACGCCCTGAAACATGATATTAAAACTAAATCCTTTATAGGCTAGACTTGTTGTTAGTGCTGCATTTATTAAAGGATAAGATGTGTTTCCAATAGGAACTCTATCTGTTGCATCAACTTTACCATCACCATTATAATCTATATATTTGAGATCTCCTTCAATAAGATAATTGGCACCAGCTACTCTTGTGTAATTATTAATATCATCTACTGATTGATAATAGTCTGGAGTGGTTAGATACCCAAAATGTACGCCTATGGGCTTTCCTTCGGTTTTTAAATAATTCTCCATATTTTCAGGGTTGTCCTGAGCAACAATTCTATTTTCACTAAAACTAAAATTTCCACTTGTCTTCCATATCAAACCATTTTCATAGGCTTTTTTATAGGACATTTCAATCTCCATTCCATGATTTTTAGTTTCTCCAATATTCAAATCTTTAAACGTACTGGACACCCAGCCTGGTACAGTAATGGGTTGCATTAATATTTTTTCACGGTGTTCTGTAAATAGATCCACTGAGAGTTTCAGTGCATTGTTAAGTACCCCAATTTCAAATCCTAAATTCTTTTTTGTGGCTACTTCCCATTGTGCAGTAGTATTAGGGACAGCTCCTTCAATAAAACTATAAGGGGTCCTCCAAAGCGCAGAATTGTCATTCCCAAAGAATACATGTCGCAATCCTTCATTCTGATTATTATATTGACCTACTTTATCCCAAGCGCTATAATACAACCACCTATTACTTTGTGAGGTTACACTGGCGTTATCATTTCCTACCTGTCCATAAGAAAACCTAATTTTAAAAGTATCTAAAAAAGGAATCGCAGCCTTTACAAATTCTTCTTGAGCAAGATTCCATCCAACGGCAAAAGAAGGAAATAAACCAAATCTATTTGCGGGTGCAAACTGGTCTGAACCAGAATAACCAATGTTTGCTTCGGCAAGATATTTGGTGTCGTAATCATAGGTTACTCTTCCCGCCCATGCTTCAGATTTAAAGGGTTCAAAAGCATTAATATTTCTTTGGGTCCTGTTAAAAACTCCCATTGCTGTAAGTGAATGAGATCCGAAATTTTTGGCATAATTCAATCTTGCTTCATAATAGAGACGGCGGTCATTTCCATTCAATCTTTCATTTTTAAAGGCTATAGGAGATAGATCTTGTTCATAACTTGGAAATCGTGACCAGGAATCATCTTCATTCAATCGATATAAAGGAACGACCTGTTGGTACAATTTACGATAACTCATTCTGGAATTGTATGAAAACGTTCCTTGAAATACGAGTCCTTCGGTTATAAAATCAAGGTCTTGTTTTAAAATTACATCTGTACTTAGCCTTACTTGGCTTTGTTTTTGAAAACCACCTACAGCTCCTCCAGTCTGTAATGGCGAACCGTAATGTATCATTGTATAAGGATTTTCGCTCGAATTGGCCAATGAAGGACGAATCCCTGAATAAGGATCGTATGGATCTGGGTATAAAATGGTTGCGTCTTCACCATAATACAAGGGAGCCATATTTACAGAACCTGCGAGTATTGACTTCCATAGGCTATACTGATCTGCAGTGGGTTTGTTTTGCATTGAATAACTTCCACTAATATTCGTTGACAAGCGGGTTGTTTTAGTCAGTTGAAAATCTAAATTTGTTCGTAAGTTGACTCTATCATAATAAAACCGAGGATCATAATCTCCATTTTCTTTCGTGTTTATGATATCTCCGTCATGTAAATAACTCAATGAGCTAAAATATTTTACTTTTTTAGTTCCCCCACTAACGTTAAAATTCAAATCCGTCACGTAACCAACATCTTTTACCATTTCATCATACCAGTCTACACTAGAATATTTATATGGATTGTCCTGATTCTTATAATGTGCTAATTCTGTAGGCGAAACAAGTCCAGCCCAGTTGTTATCGTTTTTCATGGCCACATTAGCATGTTGCATCGTTTCGTATGCATCATAATATGTTTGTCTGTTTGTAGGCAATTTAAACCCTTGATTTACGGTAATATTTATGGATGCTTTGTCTTCTTTCCCTCTTTTCGTGGTAATCAGGATTACTCCATTTGCTCCTTTTGTTCCGTAGATCGCAGTTGCAGAAGCATCTTTTAATACAGACATGGTTTCAACATCGTTTACATTTATGTCTGTATATTCTCTTTCAATTCCGTCTACCAATACCAAAGGTGCAGAACTTACCCATGATGATTTTCCACGAATGATAATTTGTGCATTGTCTGCTCCAGGCATCCCATTATTTTGTAGGGTTGTTACTCCAGACAGTTTCCCTGAAAGCGCATTGGTAATATTGGAAACACCAGATTGAACTAGTTCCTCTCCTTTTATCTGTGCGATTGCACCTATAACACTTACTTTCTTTTGCCTACCAAAACCGACTATCACGACTTCTTGAAGACCTTCGGTGGAAGGTTTCATTTGAATTGTCAATGAAGATTGTCCAGTTAATTGAATGACCTGCGTCTCAAATCCTATATAAGATATTTGAAGTGTGTCAGTAGGTTTTACTTGTATGCTAAACGCACCGTTAAAATCAGATACAACTCCGTTCGATGTTCCTTGTATAAGTAACGTCACCCCAGGGAGTGGTCCTTGATCTTCTGCCGAATATACTGTACCTGTTAAGGGTTGTTTCTGAGACCATCCTTGAAGAGTGCTTACAGCAACGAATACAATTAAAACTATTATTTTTCTCATTTGGTTCTTACATTAATATTGTTGTTCTTTTGCAATCATACATTTACTATTGAAAACAATTTATTAATTAGTGGTTTACGATTACAAACATATCCTTCACTACTCTTGTTTACACATGGTATTTTGACTAATTACACTAGTCAAAATGACATACGCCTTATTTTTAGCTATTTAGCCCCTTTTCCAACATTATTATTTTAGGAAATGAATAACAAAGGCTAACTATACCTTTCATAATTCTTTTTTACCCTATTTCTTACATCTACCAGCACTTCTTTGTTCACCGAGTTAGGAGCTAAGTTGTTTGTTTCATCTGGGTCGTTTTCTAAATCGTATAGTTCTTCATATCCAAAAGGCGCATCGAGATAATAGAGGTATTTGTATTTTTCGGTACGAATTCCTTGCGAACGAGGAATGTTTGGCAAAAGCGATAACTGTTCGTAATAAAACTGTTTCCGCCATGTATCACTTTCCTCTTTATAGATATCGGTCAATGGTTTTCCTTGCATAGTTACATCTGGTGCTATGCCTGG
>CAWVTS010000222.1:0-3442 GCA_963933045.1 uncultured Lutibacter sp.
TATTATCTGGATTTTCAATTCCACCTGCATCAAAATCTGATACTACAAATGGAGAATAGTTGTAAGCTACTCCAGCAAAGGATGCATTAAGGTTTCCACCGCCATTTAGCCAGTCCCGCAATTCATTGAGATGTGTGAGACCAATAGAAACACCTCCAGATCTTCCTGCAGATTCAGCCATGATAAGTTTATTTTCAAAAAAGGTTACCATATTCTGAGGCTCACGCTCCTGAATTATTCCATTATTACCACTTCCAGAAGCATCAATCATATAATATGCTCTTCGTGCAGTTTCATCTGTTTTTGAATGATTTCGCGACAAAGCATTAGAGGCATCTAAGATTTGAAGTAAATAACTTTCAGTACCGTCGTCTGAATTATTTCCTAAATCACCTGATCTTGAACCTGCAAGGATTGTCCAAAAAAGATTTGTATCTCCAGAAACAGCATTTCCTGGTTTGTATTTCATATCTCCGCTTGCAGAAGAAATCCCATTTTGCGCAGCCAATAATGCATTAGAATAGTCTTTTTGATGAAGATAAAAACGAGCTTTTAAAGTGTTTGCTGCGGCAATCCATTTATCCTTATCACCATTAAAATAGATATCTTCGTTAATAGGTTCTGAAGTTGAACTATTTAATGTGTTAATTCCTTCATCCAAAAGAGCAATTGCAGCAGTATATACACTAATTTGAGTGTCGAAAATTGGATCTTCAATTTCCAAATCACCTGCTTCTGAGAAAGGAATATCTCCCCAAAGCGACGCTCCAGTTCCAAAAGCATGTCCCTCTATAATCATTGCAATCCCACGAAGTAATTCACTATCTGAGTTATCAACGATATGCCGCATGTTAGTCATAACTCCTCCATATAGAGCTCTCCATTCGCTGTTTGACTCTCCAGTTGATAAATTATAACCATAAATATTTGAATATAGAGCTCCAAAACCTATAAGTTGTCCTGAGTACATTCCGCTTACTCGATTTAAATGGCCACATTGAATTTGAATATTTGCTAACTGACCACCAGTCAAAAATAGTTTCTCGTCCACGTCTGAAACGGTTAAATCGTTCGGATTTTGATTAATATCATCAACGATATCTTTACAAGAATATGCAATAAATATCAATGAGGAAAAAACTAAAAATTTATAAATATTTTTCATTTTCATAATTTTAAAAATTAAACGTTACACCTAAAAGTGTTGATTTGGTTTGAGGATTAGTAAAATAATCTACACCAAGCGCATTCCCTGTTCCAAATTGGTTCACCTCTGGGTCAATACCTGGTATGTTATTTATGTTTATTAGATTTCTCCCTGTTAGTGTAAATCTAACACTACTAAGTCCTATACGTGATTTTAAGCTAGGAGAATCTAGAGTATAGCTCAAAGATAATTCCCTCAGCTTTGTCCAAGTTGCATCATATATTGAGAAATTGTAGGCTTGATTATCACCAAATCCACCTCCAATACTTGTTCGATACCACTGCTCGTCAAGTAGAACATTTCCACCTCCAAAGTTTTTTATATTTCCGCGAATTGTAGTTCCGGCAGGAAAGGTAGTTCCTTTAACATTAACCAATGGTTCAGTTAATGTTACCTTATTAGCAGTTTCTGTTGTTGTTCCAAATCGATTGAGAACATGAAGTGTACGAGGTGAAAAAACTCCTCCTTGAGAGTGCTCAATAACAACGTTAAGGTCAAACTTTTTATAGCTTAAATTAAATCCGGCAGCACCTCGCCAATCGGGATTGGGATCTCCCAAGACGATGAATTCCGATGTAATCTGAGGGAAACCGTTTGCGTCAAGATCAAAACTTCCATCAGGATTTGTTCGTGAACCTGTACCGAACAAAGTGCCAAGTGGATGGCCAACAATAGCAACAGATTTTACGGATGCACCAGCAGACATATCTACAAAATTTGTTCCATATAAATCAGTTACTTCGTTTTTATTTTTAGACCAATTAAGGCTTGCATTTAAAGTCAGATCCTTCTTTTGTATTGCATTCCATCCTAAGTCAATTTCATAACCTTGATTTTCCATGGCACCAAAGTTTCCATATTGTGTTGAAAAACCTGTAGATGGAGATAAACTAACATTCAATAAAATATCCTCTATTTTATTATTGTAATATGTAAAAGAAAAAGTTAAATCATTATTAAAAAACCTTAAATCAGTTCCAATTTCCCATTCTGTTTTCAATTCAGGCTTCAATTCAGGATTTCCTAGATTATTATCTAATCTATATCCTCCTCCAAAAGAGTCAATTAAAAGTGGATCAGAATAGGTAGAGTAAGAAAACCCTCCTTCTGCCAAAGTATCAAATCTGTGAGGTGACGGTTGGACGCCTACTATTCCATATGAAGCTCTTAATTTTCCAAATGAAATAATCTCTGTACTTAGCGCAGTATTTGTAAAATTCCAAGCAACGTCTGCTGCAGGATAAAAGAACGAATCATTCATGGTAGATGTTGCTTCAAGTGCACCTGTAAAATTTACAAATAATTCATCTGAAATTTCAAAATTCAAAATCGAGTATCCTCTATTGGATCTAATAAATGATTTAGCATTTTCAAAAGAAGATGCCTCTTGCGAACCATTTAATGAAGTTGTCACTTTAGTAACATTAACTAGAAAGTCAGATACACTTCCTGAACTTCTATTATACTTACGGTCATTTAAACTCCAACCAACAGTAGCCGTTAAATTTACTTTATCAGATAAATTGAATTCTCCACGCCCAATAAAATCAAAATTATAATCACGTGTAGCAATTTCATCTTCTAAATATTCCCCTACTCTTCTTTTTATGGTTCCTGAAGATCCTGCACTTCCCCTTGGGAAAAAGAAAGTTCTTCGATCATCAGCAAAGTCAACATTTGCCCTTGCAATTAACTGCAACCAATTATAGGGTTTAATTGTAAGCTGAGGGGTAACTACTAATCTATTAACTTGATTTAAAGAAAGTTGTTCTTTGGTCGTCCATACAGGGTTATTGTAGATTGGATTTTCATTATTACCAAGACTTCTCCTGTAAGAACGATGTCTTCTTGTAAATTCTTCTCCGGAGGAACTCGTATATGTTCCTATATAATCTCTATTATCAAAGTCAGCCGGTGTTCTTAGGTGACCTAATAGAATACCACCGACATTAGAATTTCCTTGTGTTAAGTTAGAATTTGTGTATGTATATGCAACTTTATTAGATAAACTCATCCAATCATTTAGTTCTGCATTATAATTAAAGCGAATATTTGTTCTATCATAATCTGATCCGCGTATGATTCCTTCTTGCTGTAAATTTGACAAACTAAAAAAATAGGTGTTTTTATCATTTCCGCCACTCATATTTAAATTGTTTTGCCAGAACGTTCCTGTCTGAAAAGCAGCATTAAAATTTTCTTCAATAAATGTTTGTTGAGAATTCTTTGTCGTTA
>CAWVTS010000223.1:0-3356 GCA_963933045.1 uncultured Lutibacter sp.
ATTTTTTCTTCAACTGTATTAACTCCTTGAGTTCTATACGCTACAGACACACCCTCACTGCTTGGTCCAAAAACTTCTTTAACAACTTCACCACTTATAGGTGCTTCAACTGGTAATGTTGGATGCTCAACTTCTTGATATTTCATTTGACCAAAAGTCGCATCAATTTTTTTAATGGTTGTATCAAATTCTAAATCACCAACCAATACAATTGCCATATTATTTGGCACATAATATTTATTAAAATAATCGTTGATATGAACCATTGAAGGGTTCTTTAAATGATCCGAAGTTCCTATTGTACTTTGCTGCCCATATGGATGTGTTGGAAACAATCCATCTAACATAGCTGCATAAGATTTTCTAAAATCATTATCTTGACCACGATTAAACTCCTCGTAAACTGCTTCTAATTCTGTATGAAATAAACGCAAAACTAATTTACTAAAACGCTCATTTTCTAAATGAAGCCATTTATCCAATCCATTCGCAGGAATTTTATTCTTATATACTGTTTCTTCAAACCAAGTATGTGCATTTGTTCCTGATGCACCTAATAGACTCACCATTTTGTCATACTCATTTGCAATTGCAAGTTTTGATGCTTCATGAGAAACTTTATCTATCTCACGATATAAGAACTCTTTTTTCTCTGAATCAGATTCAGCTCTATGTTGCTCATATAAATCAGAAATTTGAGCAATCAATTTTTCTTCACTCTCCCAATCGGTAGTTGCAATATCATCAGTACCTTTAAATACCATGTGCTCTAAATAATGAGCTAACCCTGTACTTTCTTTTGGATCATAATTTGATCCTGCTCTTACAGGAATATACGTTTGAATTGTAGGTTCATCTTGATTTTGACTTAAATAAACTTTTAAGCCATTTTCTAATGTGTAAAGACGTAAACCTGTTGGATCATTCGCTACAGTTTCATAGCTATAACCGTTTACATCTGTTTGTTCTTTTGTTTCGTAACTAGCAGTTTTTTTACAACTTACAAGTAATAAGATTGAAAACGCTAGTAAAAGATAGTTTGATTTCTTCATGTTTAATTTTTGAATTAGTTATTTTTTTATATAAAAAAGTCTGTCCAAATATACTTAAGAACAGACTTTTAATAAAAATTTATATATTTTTTTATGCTAAATTTAACACTTCAGCAACTTTTTTTCCTATTTCTGCTGGTGAATCTACAACGTGGATTCCATTTTCTCTAAGGATTTCCATTTTTGCTTGCGCAGTATCATCAGAACCTCCAACAATTGCTCCAGCATGCCCCATAGTTCTTCCTTTAGGTGCAGTTTGACCTGCAATAAATCCAACAACTGGCTTTTTATTTCCTGTTGCTCTAATCCATCTAGCAGCATCTGCTTCTAATTGACCTCCAATTTCACCAATCATTACAATTGCTTCAGTTTCATTATCATTCATTAACAATTCAACTGCTTCTTTTGTTGTAGTTCCAATAATTGGATCTCCACCAATTCCAATAGCAGTAGTAATTCCAAATCCCTGTTTTACAACTTGATCTGCTGCTTCATACGTCAATGTTCCAGATTTTGAAACAATTCCAACGGTACCTTTCTTAAAGATAAATCCTGGCATAATTCCAACTTTCGCTTCTCCTGGAGTAATAACTCCTGGACAGTTAGGTCCAATTAAACGACACTCTTTGTCAGAAATATAATCTTTTACTTTTACCATATCTGCAACAGGAATTCCTTCTGTAATACAGATAATTACTTTTATTCCTGCATCTGCAGCTTCCATAATTGCATCAGCAGCAAAAGCTGGTGGAACAAAAATTATAGAAACGTCTGCGTTTGCTATATCAACTGCATCTGCAACTGTATTAAATACTGGACGCTCTAAATGTGTTTGACCTCCTTTTCCTGGAGTAACACCTCCAACAACATTGGTACCATATTCTATCATTTGTGAAGCATGAAATGTACCTTCACTTCCTGTAAAACCTTGTACTATAATCTTTGAATTTTTATCTACGAGAACGCTCATATTATATTTTGTTTAATCGTTTGTTTTTTGTTAATGCAAATCTACATTATTTGCACTTTGATTGGTTTATAAATTTTACTTTTTTACTAACCTTTTTAAGGTTGCTAATTCTTTTAATTGCTGTCGTGCTTCTTGAATTGGGTTTCCTGAATAAACTTTATCACCAGCAATAGATTTCGTAACACCTGTTTGACCTAAAACTACGGCATTCTTCCCTATTCTTATATCACTTCTAACACCAACTTGACCCCAAAGAGTCACTTTATCTTCTATAATTACACAGCCCGCTATTCCAACTTGTGAAGCAATTAAGCACCTTTTCCCTATAACAGTATCGTGTCCTATTTGAACTAAATTATCAATCTTAGTTCCTTGCCCTATAGTTGTCTTTCCAGAAACTCCTCTATCAATAGTGCAATTTGAACCAATCTCTACATCATCTTGAATTAAAACAATTCCTGTTGATACTAATTTATCAAACCCTTGATCTCTATTTTTATAATAAAAAGCATCACCACCTATAACAGTTCCCGAATGAATTGTAACATTATTTCCAATTTGTGCTCCATTATTAATGGTAACATTGGCATGAATAAGGCAATTATCTCCAATAACAACATCATTACCAATAAAAACATTAGGCTGAATTATAGTTTCTTTACCTATTTGAGCCGTTTTAGAAATTGAAGAGTTTGAGACTTTAAATGAATTAAAATGATTTGCTAATTTATTGAAATCTCTAAATGGATCATCAGAAATCAAAAGTGCTTTTCCTTTAGGACAATCAACGCTTTTATTAATTAATATAATAGTTGCGGCTGACTGCAAAGCCTTTTCATAATATTTTGGATGATCTACAAAAACGATATCTCCAGTTTCTACAACATGAATTTCATTCATTCCAAAAACTGGAAACTCATCTGCTCCAACATAATCAGAATTAATAATTCCAGCTATATTTTTTAAAGATTGTTTTTGTAAAAATTTCACTATTCTTTTACTCTTTCTTGATACAAACCTTTTTCTGTTGTTATCTTAATTTTATCTCCCTCATTAATAAATAATGGGACATTTATTCTAGCACCAGTTTCAACTGTTGCTGGTTTTGTAGCATTTGTTGCAGTGTTTCCTTTAATTCCAGGCTCAGTATGCGTAACCTCAAGAATTACACTTATAGGCATATCTACTGACAAGGGCATGTTATCTTCAGAATTAATAATGATTGTTACTACTTCTCCTTCTTTTAATAAATCTGGAGCCTCTAAAACTTCTTTCTGAAGTGTTATCTGATCATAATCAGCAGTATTCATAAAATGAAACGTATCACCATCAGA
>CAWVTS010000224.1:0-3308 GCA_963933045.1 uncultured Lutibacter sp.
CTATTTCTAGAAAATTCTATAAAGAAGTATTAGAGTGTGAAGAAGGAAGAAGTTATAAAAGGGAAAATTATAGAACATATTTATCATACTGAAAATGGAAAACGATTTACAGATTATGACAAATATTTTGCAGAAACTCTAAACAATAAATTTGACCCTTATTACGGAACTGGAGAATCTATAAAAGTGAAAATTATTGAAATAATAAAAGGTAAAGAAGAAAGAAAATTTATTGAAATATTTGATACTGACGGAGTAGATTGTAGAGCAAGTATTAGTGAATTTAAAACTGGGAAAACTTATATTTTTGCAACATACAAACCTCATAGAACTGGAACAAAACTACCAAATGAATCTGACAATGATTACGCAATTGGAAGTTGTTATGAGAGTACATTGGAATATTTACTAAAAACTAACGAAGTTTTCGGAATGATTAAAGGAAAATCATACAAACAAAAAAATAGAAAATATTGTTACGAAAAGCTGAAAAGAAAAATAACGTAGTACAACACCGTATAAAAATAATGCTTAGTTTAGTGCTTAATCAAGAATCCGTGCACTTTTGTTAAGTCTGATTTTTCTATCGGAAAATACTCGCATACAAAACCGCACTATTCTTATACAAAACCGTTGGCGGTAATTTGAGAAAAACGAAAAAACCAATATGAATATTAAACAATTAGCATTCGGACTTTTGACAATTGGACTAATAAGTTGCAATTCGACACCGAAATAAAAAATTAAACATTCTTTTTTTATAGCAGGCCATACTTACGGAAAACCTGCTCCTAGAGGAGAGAAAGAATTGTTCAAACCTTTTAAAGCTAAATTCGATTTTATAAATGAGCAACAAGAAATAGCATTCGGTGTTTTACTAGGAGATGTTGTACGTTATCCAAATAGTTGGCCAAATGTAATAGAAGAATTAGAAGAACTCTCTATGCCTATCCATATTGCGAGGGGGAATCACGACGGAAAATTAGAAACATTTGAAAAAATGTTTGGTCCATCATACAAAAAATTTAGCATTAAAAATGATCTATTCATAATTTTAGACCCAAATATTGACAAATGGAATATCAGCGGCAAACAATTAGATTTTTTAAAGAAAACTTTAAAGGAAGAAGGCAAAGAAGTTACTAATATTTTTGTTTTTATGCACCAGCTTATTTGGTACTCAAAGGATATAGAAAATTTTAATATACCTAAACCTAATTCATTACAAAACAAAGATGTTATTACAAATTATTGGGAAATTCTTGAGCCTCTTTTTATACAAACTAAAAAACCAGTCTATTTAATGGCAGGTGATGTGGGCGCATTTTATCGACCGAAAAGTAAAAACATTATCGAATATAGTTTGCATAAAAAGGAAAACATCACTTACATTACAACAGGTATGGGAGGAGGAACTCGCGATAATTTTATAATATTAGATATTTATAAAGATAACTCTGTTAAATATAGATTAGTCCATTTAAATGGAGAAGATATAAAAGGCTTAGGAGAATTAAAATTAACCCATTAGAACAAGTAGCGTGAAGAACATTTTATCGTCACAAATATTATCAAAGAAACTATCGTTTTTTATAATTCTAAAAGCAGCTATTCTGAATTAATATGGAATACTAAAATTAATGAGCTACAACAACGTCTATAATCAATTGCTTGTTCTGCGTGTACTCGGAAAATCCTGCGGAATTTCCTCTGGTTCGTTTTAGTTTACTAATTTAGTTGCTTAAACACGCAACGAAATCATACATAAACACGTTGGTGTTCATTTAAGAAATGAAAATAGCTAAATATTTAAATACAAAAATGAAAATAGTATTAATATTAATTGGGGTTGTATTGATAGCTTTTGTTGTTACTCAGCTTTTTGCTTATAACAGTCAAAGGAATATTGAAACTTACTCTTATTCAATTAATAAAAAATATAACATGTTTGAAATAAGAAGTTATGAAGAAACATTATTTACTTCTATCAAACTATCAACTAAAGGTTATGAAAATTCTTCAAGTAAAGGATTCTCCATTTTAGCAGGATATATTTTTGGAGGTAATGAAAGAAATGAAAAAATATCTATGACCTCTCCTGTAGCTATGAAATTAGAAGATTCTATGACTATGATGTTTATGGTTCCAAAGGAATTGAAAAAAGAAATGCTTCCAAAACCTAATCAATCACTTATAGAATTTAAAGAAGAGCCTGCAAAAACTGTTGCTGCAATAAGCTTTAGCGGTTGGGCTAATAATAAAAAAATAGAAAAATATAAACAGAAATTACAATCAGCTTTAGACGCTGAAGGAATAGCTTATACTGAACGATTTTATTTTTTAGGTTATAACGCACCTTATGAATTTTTTAATCGCAAAAATGAAGTTATCGTTGAATTGCGAGGATTTACTCTTGACCAACAGAAAAAATAGTAGTAGCCCTTAAATCTCCTTTTGGAATACCTTATCTTAAATAGTGCTATAGATAATTAAACCGCAAATAATCGTTAAATAAAATTAATGTAACAATGAACAAATTAATAAGCCTTCTTGTAGGGATTTTTGCAATGTTCAGTGCTTGCAATAATGATAAAGACACAAACCCAATAGTAATTTCTCCTGGAAATGATCCAAATTTTACAATTATTGCACATACGGATGCAGGTTTTACAAGCACTAACAGAAAAGTAGATGTTTTTGGAATCCCAATCTATGCCTATTCAGATGTTGAAGATTCAAAATTGCTTCACGCAGCAAATCTAATGGCTCAATATTTAGATAATAATGAGGATGGCACAGTAGATAATATGACTTTACTAACTGCATTGACAACAAATAATGCAGCCTTATTTATGTGGAAATCAGAATCTCAAATAAACCTTAATGCACAAGATTTAGGTGCTGACGAATCAAATCCTTCTTGGCACACAAATGGACATACAGGGCTATTTGACGCTGCAATTGAAGAAGTTTGGCACGTAATTACTCATACAGGATATGCCAATGCATACCCAACAATATTTGGAGAAAATGAGGGCAGTTCATTAACGAACGCAATGGATATTGCAAGAGGCGGAAACTTTATGACAATTCCAAATCCATATCCAGCAAGCGCCTGGTATACTTACGATGATCAAACATGTGAATACGATTGTATGGCAACTGAATATATTTATTGGACAATGACTTCTATTCTTGGCGCTCAAGAAAATAGACTAAATGAAATAGCTCAAGAATGGGATTTAAACACGAAAACATTAGTAGAAAACACAGATACTACTATTTACTCACTGCTAACCGACACACAA
>CAWVTS010000225.1:0-3262 GCA_963933045.1 uncultured Lutibacter sp.
GTGTTTTGACTATTTTTTAGAATACTTTCTTTAAAAATGACTCTTTTATTAATGAGTTTATTTATTGTGTCTGTAACTTCAAAGAAGTTGTTAATTTTTTCTTCTGATATACTAGAACGAACTGCATTATTAAATGCGATTACACTTTCTTTTGAAAGTTCTCTCATCTCTTTACCGTATTCAGTCAGTTTTATAATTACACCTCGTCCGTCATCCGGATTCTTTTCTCTGCTTATAGCACCTTTGTCTTCTATAGTTTTTAATATTCTTGATAAACTAGTAGGTTCCATTCCCATAAGTGGCCCAAGAGATGTCGAGGGTGTTCCGTTCTCTGTATCAACATTTAATAAAACAAATGCAGTCGCCATAGTACTCCCGTGTTTTGAAGCCTGTTCATTATACATTTTTGCTACAGCTTGCCATGTTGCTCTTAAATGATGGTCTATTGATTTTTCTTTTTGCATTTTACAAATATAATAAAAAATATTATGCACGCATAGTATTTTGGAATAAATTATGCATGCATAGTAAATTAGCATAAAAAAAACATAAAAAAAATGAATGTTGCTAATCAATGTTTATCAAAAATGTATCTTTGAAAAAAACAGTATAATTAAATGAATAATTTGTTAGTAGTAAAGAATATAGTTAAAAAATATGGAGATTATACTGCATTAAATAACGTATCTATATCTGTGCCTAATGGAAGTATTTTTGGGCTTCTTGGTCCAAATGGAGCGGGAAAAACTTCTCTGATTAGAATTATTAATCAGATTACAATGCAAGATAGTGGTTCTATTTTTTTGGATGGAGAAGAATTGAGTCAAAAACAGATACAGCATATTGGTTATTTACCTGAAGAAAGAGGTCTTTATAAAAGCATGAAGGTTGGAGAGCAAGCTTTGTATTTGGCGCAATTGAAAGGGTTGTCTAAATCTGAAGCGAAAAAGCGACTGAAATATTGGTTTGATAAATTTGATATAGGAGATTGGTGGAATAAGAAAGTTCAAGAGCTTTCAAAAGGGATGGCTCAAAAAGTGCAATTTATTATAACGGTGATGCATCAGCCGAAACTCTTAATTTTTGATGAGCCTTTTAGTGGTTTTGATCCAATTAATGCAAATTTAATTAAAGATGAGATTCTGGAGTTAAGAAATCAAGGATCAACAGTTATTTTCTCTACACATCGAATGGAATCAGTTGAGGAATTGTGTGAGTATATTGCGCTTATTGATAAATCGAATAAGATTTTGGATGGAAAACTTAGTGATATAAAACGAGAGTTTAAGTCCAATACATTTAATGTTGCTTTGCACACTTCAAATAATGAATTGGTAAAAAATGAAATTACAGAAAAGTTTAAATTATTGCCAACTAGTTTAAAGACTTTAGATAACGAATTGGCATTGAAAATAAACCTTGGAAATCAAACTTCATCAAACGATTTGTTAAATTATTTATCCACCAAAGGAACGATTACTCATTTTGCTGAGGTGATACCAGATGCAAATGAAATTTTTATAAAAGCCGTAAATCAGAATATAAATAATGGATAAACTAAAACTAATAATAAAGCGAGAATTTATTGCCAAAGTTCGAAATAAGACCTTTATCATTATGACTTTCTTGAGTCCTATTTTAATGGTTGGGATGATTTCTTTAGTTGCTTTTTTGACCAAAACGAGTTTAGAACAATCTAGAACTGTAGCATATGTTGATGCTTCAAAATTATTTTTTGACGAGGATTTTAATGATGATAAAACGATTTCATTTGTCAATCTTTTTGATATTGATTTAGAAACTGCAAAAGCCATAACTAAAGAGAGTGATCATTATGGATTGTTGTATATTCCAAAGAATACAGGAATAGACTCAATCTCAAAGAATATCCATTTTTATTCCGAAGATTCTCCAAATTTGATTATGATTGCAGGTATTGAACAAACTATTACTACAAAGTTACAAACATTAAAAAGGAAGCGTTTAGGAATAGATATTGAAAAATTGAATAGTTCAAAAGTAAGTGTAGAAGTAAACCTTTCTAATTTCTCTGGTGAAAGGACGTCTAAACTTATTAATGGATTAAAAATAGGTTTTGGAATTGCGGCAGGATATTTATTAATGATGCTTATTATTATTTACGGGAATATGGTAATGAGAAGTGTGATTGAAGAAAAAACGAGTAGAATTATAGAAATAATTATTTCTTCAGTAAAACCGTTTCAATTAATGTTAGGGAAAGTTATTGGGACAGCTTCTGCTGGATTGTTACAGTTTTTCATCTGGAGTGTTGTACTGTTTGTTTTAATGATTGTTTCTTCGTTAGTTTTTGGTGTAGATTTAACATCAAACGTAAGCAGTATGCAAGGTTCATCTGAACAAATAGAAGTTATTAAAACTGCCGTTGAAAATGATACTCAATTTATTATAAAGGAGTTTTGGAAATTACCAATTGCTTCAATGTTTTTCTTATTCATATTTTATTTTTTAGGAGGATATTTATTATACAGTTCAATTTATGCAGCAATTGGTGCTGCTGTTGATAATGAAACAGACACTCAGCAGTTTATGTTGCCAGTGATCTTACCACTCATGTTAGGTGTTTATGTTGGTTTTTCATCAGTAATTGGTGATCCACATGGAACAATAGCCACGATTTTTTCTATGATACCGTTTACATCTCCTATTGTAATGTTAATGCGCATTCCTTTTGGAGTGCCTTGGTGGGAAATAGCTATTTCAATGACATTGTTAATTATAACATTTTTGGTTGTACTTTGGTTGGCAGCAAAGATATATAGAGTTGGAATTTTGATGTATGGAAAAAAGCCAACCTATAAAGAATTATATAAATGGATGAAATACTAGATTATGGAAAAAATCAACAATTTTTTAGATTACACATTCATATTTAGTAATAAAATACAGTTAAATGTAAAAGCATTATTGTTTGTAATTGTTGCATTAATTTTGGCCTCATTAGCTTTGAGGCTAATACGCAAACTAGTTTCTAGGAAGCTACCTAAAGAAGATAAAATCAAATTTGTTTCAATATTTAGTTATTTAAGATGGTTAATTTATTTAATTATTTTATTAATTACTTTTAATACAGCAGGGATAAACCTTACAGCAATCCTAGCCGCTTCAACAGCTATATTAATTGGTGTTGGTTTAGCTTTGCAAACCTTTTTTCAAGATATCATTTCAGGAATATTTATTCTAGTTGATCAGTCTGTACATGTTGGAGATATTATTGAATTAG
>CAWVTS010000226.1:0-3230 GCA_963933045.1 uncultured Lutibacter sp.
CAAAAACAGACTATTACCGTACATTTGCTGCAAGACCAAGTTATAGTGTTTTGGATACGAGAAAATATAAAAACACGTTTAATAAAGCGGTGTTCGATTGGAAGAAAAGTTTGGCAACACTATTAAATTAATTAATAAAAAAACCAGGTGCTTTTTAATTCATTAGATTTCGCGATTTTCTTTCCAATAGTAATAATAATATATTGGATAGTTTCAAAAAAAATAGTATTAAGAAACTCATTTTTACTTATAGCAAGTTATGTGTTTTATGCCTGGTGGGATTGGAGGTTTTTATTTCTAATTATTTTCAGTTCATTTATAGACTATATTGTTGGTTTAAAACTAAACCAAACAGAGAATAAAAGTAATCGAAAAAAACTACTTTTTTTAAGCTTGTTCGTTAATCTAGGGCTTTTATTTTTTTTTAAATACACGAATTTCTTTATTGAGTCATTTATTGAATCTTTTAGTTTATTTGGCAAAACATTAAATATTAATACTCTAAATATCATTTTACCGGTTGGAATAAGTTTTTATACATTTCAGACCTTAAGTTATACCATAGATATTTATAGAAATCAATTAAAACCTACAAAAGACTGGTTAGCATTTTTTGCATTTGTTTCCTTTTTCCCTCAATTAGTTGCTGGACCTATAGAAAGAGCTTCCCATTTATTACCTCAGTTCTATAAAACATATAACTTCAATTATAAACTGGTTAAATCTGGAATATTATTAGTTGCATTTGGACTATTTAAAAAAATGGTGATAGCTGATAGAGCTGCTGTTTATGTAAATGAAGTTTATAATAATGTAGAGGATTATGGCGGCGTAGGCTTTACCTATGCCACGATTTTATTTGCGTTTCAGATCTATTGTGATTTTTCAGGGTATTCTGATATCGCAATCGGATTAGCAAGAACAATGGGTTTTGATTTAATGAAAAATTTTAATAGTCCCTATATTTCCAAATCATTAACTGAATTTTGGAGGCGATGGCATATTTCATTATCAACTTGGTTTAGAGATTATGTTTACATCCCACTAGGGGGGAGTAAAAAAGGAAAAATTAGAACTTATATTAATTTGTTTATTGTTTTTGTTATTAGTGGACTTTGGCATGGAGCTGCAATGACTTTTATTATTTGGGGAGCGATACATGGATTGGTTTTAATGGTTGAAAAAGGAACATTTAAAATAAAACAACCTATATTTAATAAATTGGGGTTAAACACTAAAAACACTTCAAACCATTTGTTTTTTGGGTTTATCATATTTTTTATTGTTTGTATAGCATGGGTGTTTTTTAGAGCAAACACTTTAAATGATTCTTTTTATATTATTAATGGAATTTTCACAGACTTTACTTTTGGAGATGTTTTTAATAAAGAAACCTATTTAATAGGGTTAAAAACCAACGAATTTAAAGTTATCATTTTGTCAATTTTATTGTTATTTGCTGGTGAATTATTACACTTAAAATATAATTTAATAGAATTGTTAAATAAACAAGGTTTAATTTTTAGATGGAGCTTTTATATAAGTATCGTAATTTTTATAGTTTTATTTGGTGTTTATGGAGATGAGAATATTCAAGAATTTATTTACTTTCAATTTTAAAAAATGAAAAGTATTGTTATAAAAATAGTATTGTTTTTAATTGTAATTTCATCTTTGTTACTAACAATAGATTCTTACTTTTTAGACAGTACTAATGCATCAGTAAATTCTTTTAATTCTTTATACGAAGCAGATAAAAACTCAGTTGACATTGTTTTTATTGGCAATTCTCATTTAAGTAAGGGAATAAATACCAATATAATAGATGCTAAATGTAATGTAAACAGTTTAAAAGTTCATGCCGGAGGTATTCAAATAGCTCAAATTTATTATAATTTATTAGAAATACTCAAATACCAATCTCCAAAAGTTGTCGGATTAGAACTTTTCCCATTAGTTCACTCCGATAATATTTCGAATAAATTATTTAATTCAAAAAACAAAATGCTTTCAAAGGGAATGAAAGGAGAGTATTTTAAACGGTTTGGGATTCCAAAATATAAAGAAATTAAATTAATTGATCCTAAAAACAATTGGTATCATATGTTTAATTTTTTTAGGTTTCATGAAAATTGGACGAATTTAGAGAGTGTTTCAAAGTCGTTACAAAATAGATTTTCAGTATCAGCAAAAGAATTAAATTATAATCACAATAAAATTTTATGGCATTTAAATTCTTCAAGCATTGAAGGGTATAAAAAAAGAATGTTTATAAAAAAAGATATTTATTTCTCTGAGGCTGAAAAAATATACTTAAAAAAAATTATTGTTTTATCCGATGAATATAATTTTGACTTATTATTATTTACTATACCTATTTATGAAGAATACTATAATAAAGTAAAAGATAGTATTGACAATACATCTTTAAAAATATATAATTATGCAAAAGAATATAAGGAGATTAAATTTTATGATATAAATAAAGAATTAGGTGGGCTTAGTGCTACATATATTATGGGGGAAAAAGTTTCAGAAAACCAACATTTAAATTATAAAGGAATGATAAAAACAAGTAATCTGTTAGCTGATTTTATAAATAAAGAATATAATTTAAAGCCAAATTCTTTATTCATAAATGACGACACAGTTGAAAAATTAATTTATAATTCAAAAAAAACCGCACGAGACACAAGTTATTTAGGCAATGTCGAAACAGCAAATGGCAAAAACTACTATGATTTAGAAAATAAGGAACTAATAACAATTTCTTTAGCAGAGAGACGAGTTAAATTAGAGGGCTGGATGTTTAAGAAAGGAGTTAATTTAAAACGTGGGTCAAAAATAATAGCTTTAAAAAAAGGAGATGATTTTGTATATGTTTCTGGAAAAGATTTAGTTGATAATTCAAATCAGGGAAAATCTTTTGAAAAAAGCGGCTATTCTATTAATATTAGTAAATATATGCTTGAAAAAGGGAGGTATAAAATATTTCATATTATAAAATCTCATGATAATGAGTTATACGTTCAAGATATGTGGAAATGGATTGTAATTAAATAACACAAACCTTGTGAAAACAGACTTTTATCCTACATTTGCTAAAAGATTTATCTATAGTCTTTTAAACAACACTAAATACAATATTGTGTTTGTAAACTTAGTTATAGACTGAAAAAAAAGTTTAAAGTCTCTTAATATAAAACAACATTAATACCTTCTATTATGAA
>CAWVTS010000227.1:0-3228 GCA_963933045.1 uncultured Lutibacter sp.
TATAGACTTTAAATTTCCGACCTGTTTCCGACATTTTTTAAAAGCTTGCTATTTACAGTGCATTCCTTTCACTAATCCTGAGAGTAGCAATCGCTTGTTATCTTGTAAATAATCTATTACAATATTAGAGTTAGAGAGCCAAATAAAAAGAACTTAGGCTTATAAAAAGCCAAAAAAATCTGACTAACTTATCTTATTTCTAACCACAATCACTTAAATATATCGGTTTTCTTTTGAGGGGTCGTCTTCCTGAAATGGTATATTACCCATAGGTTCTATATACCTGATATTTATAAATATGGCTGTATTGCTTCGTGATACCTACAAACACTTGTTAACGTTATATATAATAGGGTTTACTAATATCATAGTGCCTATGTTTTGTTTAGGAATGTAAAATATTGGGCAGGTGCAAGCTTCTATCTATTGGTATATGCTATTTTATATCTTCGTATTGAATAATATCAACCAACAATTATAAGCATTTGGTATTTTTAAAAAAAATGGTTTTTAACTTCAAAAAATCTATTGACAATAATTCATATAGTAAAGGAGAAGGAATGTTCTTTTGCTACTTATTTTTTTGCCAAGGAAATCTACCTTCTAATTCAACCTGTAAGGAGGTACTTAAAATAGTTCGAACGAGTACGATAAGTCCTAAAATAGTCACAGACCTTAAGGTTGGTTCCGTTGAAACTGTTAAAATAATATCAGCAGCTATAAGAACCTCTAACCCTAACAGAATTGATTTTCCGATAGTTTGTCTTAGTTTTTCTAATTGATTTATTTTCTTTTTAGCAATGCCTATCAGAAACACTAGTAAAGAATATAGCAAACCGAGAAAAATAGTTAAGACTCCTATGGTTTCTATTATTTTAGCAACAAACACGATGTATACTCTTATATTGTCCATTATTTTTTAATTATTACTAGGTGTTTATGTCCTGTTAAGTTGATGCCAAGATAGCAAATATTTATAAATGTATAGCTATATAGAAGATTCCCTTTAACAAGCTTATATTCAATAAGGCTTTAATTTATTTTAAAGAGTTTCCTTATGTTTTAAAGGAGATTAAATTGATAAAACAAATTTTTTAATGCTTTTTGTTTTTTATTGTGTATCGGTTTTATCCAACATTCGCATTGAATAAATAACCAACTATTGCAGTCAATCCCATGGCGAGCGTTCCCCAGAATGTAATTCGGATAATTGCTTTTCCAATACTTGAACCGCCTGTTTTGGCTGCTAATGCTCCTAAAATAATAAGAAAAAATAGCGCAAAACCGTAAAGCCAATATTCCAAGCTCTTTAAAGGTAGAAAGAGCGTTACTAAAAAAGGAAGTAACCCTCCTGTTGTAAATGCTGTAAGAGAAGCAAATGCAGCTTGCAAAGGTTTAGCTTGACTAATTTCATTAATTCCCAATTCGTCTCTAATATGTGTGCCAAGTGCGTCGTGCTTCGTTAATTCTTTAGCTACTGTTAATGCAGTTTCGTTATTCAGTCCTCTTTTTTTATAAATTTCCGCCAGTCGTTGTAATTCGATTTCGGGCATATCATTAAGTTCTTTTTTGTTGCGTTCGATGTCAGCTTTCTCAATGTCTCTCTGCGAACTTACAGAAACATATTCTCCAGCAGCCATTGATAAAGCACCCGCAACTAATCCAGCTAATGTTGCCAAAATAACAGGTTCTCTAACATCAGTCGCAGCAGCAACTCCAATTGCGATACTCACCGTTGATAAAATTCCGTCATTAGCTCCAAGGACAGCAGCTCTTATCCAATTACTTCGGTGTATGTAGTACGTATCAAATTCCTCTGTTTTTTCTATCATTTACGCTGTTATTTTTAATTACACAAAACGTGTTTTTCTAAGGTTTTTTTAAGTGATATAAGCATTAAAGTTAGTAAATAAAATAACGATAGAAAGTCTGCAAGGACTTTTTAACCATACTTGCACTTGTAATTAATTTCATTTGGTGTTGGCTACTAGCATTTTTTCTACCCTATTTTTTAGTTCAGTTTCTTTCTGTGTTCCGATCACAAATTTTTTTCTGTTTTTTAATTCAATTGCAAGCCCTTTATTCCCATTTATATTATACACAGTTCCATATTTACTTCCAAGTCGAACTCCGTAACCAACAAATCCATAATTTACAATCTTTACAGATTCTAATTCACTCCACTTTATGCTCTTTTTAACAAATGGAACAAAATACATCTTAATTCCGTCTTCATTAATTTTCGTAATTAAAGTTATATATCGAATGAAATATATAAATCCGAAAACACAAAGAGCGAAAATAATAATTCCACTATTCGACATTGGTTTGGATTCAAATTGTTCACCTAAAAATAGCTGTTTAATTACTCCTTAAACGGCAATAGTTCCAAGCCCGATTAAAATCAACCAAAACCACCATTGAGTGAATTTTTGTTTTTCGCTAAACTGAATTTTCATAGAAATTATAATGTTTTTTTGCTTGTTGCCAACCTGTGGGAAAAAACATTTATCGTTAAAAATATATTAGGTGTATTATAATACACCTAATAATCTAATCTAAAATCTAATAAAATAAATAACTTACTTACAATTACACTGAATATCATGACAAATCAAGAAATTATAGATTAGCAATGCAAAGATATAAAAATGAATTAATTACTTGGGGATGTATTGCTCTATTTGGAATGCTCGCAATAATCTTCTATTACATTATGATCGTTTAATGTTAAAATAGATGATGTATTAGAAGATAAAGGAGGCTTATACCTTTTTCAGCTAAACCTCATTGTAAACAATTTAAGTGAAATGAAAAATTTATTTAAGAATTTTTTAAACAGGATTTCCGGTAAAGAAGCTAGTTTTAAAATAAACAATGAAACCATAAAAACTATGATCAATGAATGGTATAAAAATCCTAAACCTACGGAGCATAAATACGGACATATTTCTAAATAGGACACCTCTTTATCCGAAAAAGTAGTAGATTTCAATACCTTATGAAGCTCTTTTGAGCCTTCAGAAGAAGGAATTAATTTAGAGATATCTTCTTCAAAATTAATTTTAGATACTAAATATAACATCCAAAAAACAATCCCTATTAATACGATTAGGCTAGCTAATTTTCTAGATGAAATATAGTTGTATAGTTTATAAAAATAGAAATCGAACTTTAATCGTGCTTTTTCTTAGCATATAAAAACAATAAGAGATAAGCTACTATACC
>CAWVTS010000228.1:0-3226 GCA_963933045.1 uncultured Lutibacter sp.
AAACTTATCACATTTTGCATTTTCAGGTAATTTTCCTGAAACTGTTCCTATATAAGAATAAGTATGGTCTTGTTTTTGAAGGACAAGAATTCCAAACATTTTCCCTCTTTGTATGGAAAAATCATAATTCCACTTTTTAGATTCTAGGGTAATGAATTCTTGAAATTCTTTTGCTGCTTCTTTTGCAATCTCAGGAATATGTGTGCTGAAAGGATTATTGAGTTCTGAAGGGATATCAATGCTAGAGATATCTGTTTTAAAGTTAAAAAGGAAATTTTTGTACATTTTTTTCTTACTGGTAGCTAGTTTTTTTATAACTTTTAGTATATGGCGAGTAGGCAATCTATAAGCATTATTATTTCGATTAATCACATGGCTTGATACGAGCTAAATCTTTTATTATACTAATGTGTTGCCTATTTTTTATATACATTGTTGTGCGTTCGTGCTTTTTATTGATATATTATATCCAATATATCATTTGCTACATTCGGTCTATAATGAGAAGATTCATAGTAATTATGAATTGGCTGTGTATATTGATTTTTACCTGAAAAATTATAGATATTTTCTTTCCCAAATAGATTTTCTAAAAGCTCAATTTGTGCTTTTTCCATTGGGATTTGATCATAAACAGGTGAGATTACGATTTTATATTTTGTCTTATGTTTTTCAAATATATTTTTTATAGTTTTCAATTGTTGATTTTCTTTAAGGGTTACTTTACATTCTGATAAAACTGTCTTAGGTCTTTTATAGAAGATACCTTTTTTAATTAGTTCATTATAATAACCTAAGGAATCTATTGCGATATGCTTATCGTAACCATACCAAGTATCACAATTTTTATTGTTAACCTGATGGTCATATTTGTACCTTCTAATCATAGAACCCATATATCCTCTGTAAGTTTTGAAAATAGAATAATCTAAGTTTGCGATTAAAAATTTAGGATTTAGAGAAGCTTTTAGAAAAGTAAGGTAGTATTCAGATTTTGATGATTGTGAAATACAAGGCATTGGAATAAACAAATGACCGTTTCTAGGGTTCGTCTGTCGAAGAGTTCTCCTATCAATAACTATTAATGCGTTCTTTATTGTATCACCAATTTCATTAATATATTCTATCTTTTTTGAAACACCCCAAATGCCTTCGCCAGACGCATCAAAATGAAAGGTCACAGCATTTTCATCTAAATATTTGCTCCAATTTGCGCATTTATATGCCTGTGATCTAGAACTACCAAAAATAAATGAATTGAATTTTTCTTTTTTTCTGAAATGGTTAAATGTTGAGGTGGTAATCACTTCACGATTTAACCCGATTTTTTGTGTTGAATAATAGTTTTGAAATCCATGTATTTTAAAAAAATCCATGGTAATAACCATTACAATTAGAAATATTACAGGTATTTTAAATATTAATAATTTAATAATGAACTTTTTCATAGATTAAAATTGAAAGTAGATAAATTGTTGTTCTTTGCCCCCAAACCAAAAGATTGCCATAATAATTGCATAATACATCGCATATCTCAAAGGTGGTGTCCACTTAACTCCTATGTGTGCAATTGCATATTGACCTTCTCTCCCAAGCCATTCAATTAATACAAATAAAAATGTTAAAATTATTGTTGGAATAGTTAATCCTATTCCTGGGTAATAAGGAGAAGAGAAAAGAGAAGCTGATAAAATTTCCGAAATATAGCTTACGGCATGACCGATATTTTCTGCCCTAAAAAATATCCAAGCAAAAACGGTCAATCCAAAAGTTAAAAGCATAGAAGAGAACTCTTTTATGTTTGGAAAGAATTTACCTTGTGCTACTATTTCAAGATTATTACGGTGGTTGTTTGTTAATAATAGAGGTAAAAAGTAAAGAGCATTTAAAGCTCCCCAAATAATAAAAGTCCAATTAGCACCGTGCCAAAAACCGCTTACTATAAATATTAGAAAAGTATTTCTAACTTTCATCCAAGCGCCGCCACGATTACCTCCTAATGGAATATATAAGTAATCTCTAAACCAAGTAGAAAGGGAAATATGCCAACGTCTCCAGAACTCTGCAATGTCTCTTGAAAAATAGGGGAAGTTAAAGTTTTGCATTAAATCAAATCCAAATAGTCGCGATGTACCTATTGCTATATCTGAGTAACCTGAAAAATCACCATAAATTTGAAACGTGAAGAATATAGCACCTAGAACCAAGGTGCTTCCATTCATATCTGCCGAATTATTAAATATATGATTAGCAAATTCAGCGCAGTTATCAGCTATTACTATTTTTTTAAATAAGCCCCAAAGTATTTGACGCATACCATCAACTGCTAATGCGTAGTTAAATGTTTTTCTTTTATAGAACTGTGGAAGCAAATGTGTTGCTCTTTCAATTGGTCCTGCAACTAATTGCGGAAAGAAGCTCACAAATGCAGAAAAGGCAACGAAGTTTTTTGTTGCTGTTAGTTTTCTTTTATAAACGTCTATGGTGTAACTTAGCGTCTGAAATGTGTAAAAACTTATACCTACAGGAAGTATGATATTTAATCCTTGAGGGTTTATTGGATTCCCAAAAAAACTAAATGCTGTTACAAAATTATCTAAGAAAAAATTGTAATATTTGAAGAAGCCAAGAAATCCAAAATTTACCAAAATGCTTGTCCATAATAGAACTTTTCTTTTGGTTTGACTTTCTTCTATTCTTAGTTTTCGACCAATGGTATAGTCAACAACGGTACTAAATAATATCAGTGATAAAAATCTCCAATCCCACCAACCATAGAATAAATAACTAGCTGCAACTATTAGAAAGTTTTGCAGTTTTAAATTATTGTTTGTTGCAAACCAATAAAGCATAAAAACTATCGGTAAAAAAATTGCAAAGTCAATTGAGTTAAAAAGCATAAATTATGTCTATTCTGTTAAATTGTTATATTCCTAAAGTCGTTTTTTAGCATAATGCACAATAATTGGTTATGTGCACTACTACAAAAAACGGTATATAACCTGTTAAAAATTAATGGCTATGTTTATAAAAATCTAAAAATCCTAAAAAATATCAGTTGCTGTTTTCGTTAAGATACTTGATTTTAAACGCTATAAAGTCAATTATTCACCATCTTCAACAACCTCTTCTTCCCCCAAAAGTTCATCTTCCTCATATTTTCCAATTTTTGCGAGTTTGTTTTTATTACTAATCATTGACCAAGTCATAATAAGGCAACTTATCA
>CAWVTS010000229.1:0-3225 GCA_963933045.1 uncultured Lutibacter sp.
ATAATTTTAATTACTTCATCAATATTATCAGAAGCTATAATTAAACCTTCTAAAATATGAGCTCTAGCCTCTGCCTTTTTTAAATCAAAAATCGTCCTCCTTTCAATTACTTCATGACGATGTTCAACAAAATAATGAATTAATTGTTTTAAGTTTAATTGCTCAGGCCTTCCTTTAACAAGTGCAATATTATTCACACTAAAAGAAGTTTGTAGCGAAGTATATTTGAATAATTTATTTAAAACTACATTTGGAATTGCATCACGTTTTAATATGTAGACAATACGCATCCCATTTCTATCAGATTCATCACGAATATTTGCAATACCATCCAATTTTTTATCATTTACTAAATCAGCAGTCTTCTTAATCATGTCTGCTTTATTAACCTGATAAGGAATTTCAGTAACAATGATACATTCTCTTCCTTTTACCTCTTCAAAAGTAGTTTGAGCACGCATTACGATACGTCCACGACCTGTTTCAAAAGCACTCTTTACACCATCATAACCATAAATAATTCCTCCTGTAGGGAAATCTGGAGCTTTAATGTGCTGCATTAATTCCTCAATCTCAATGTCATTATTTTCGATATATGCAATAGTTCCATTAATTACTTCAGTTAAATTATGTGGCGCCATATTAGTTGCCATACCTACAGCAATACCTGAACCTCCATTAACTAATAAATTTGGTATACGTGTCGGCAAAACAGTAGGCTCGTATAATGTATCATCAAAGTTTAATCTTTGATCAACAGTTTCTTTTTCAATATCAGATAACATATCTTCTGATATCTTCTGCATTCTCACCTCAGTATAACGCATTGCTGCTGGACTATCTCCATCAACTGACCCAAAGTTACCTTGACCGTCTACCATCATATAACGCTGGCTCCAATGCTGTGCCATACGAACCATAGAATCATAAACAGAGGTGTCACCATGAGGATGGTACTTTCCTAAAACTTCCCCAACAATTCTTGCTGACTTTTTATATGATCCCGTAGCCTTTATACCTAATTCATGCATACCAAAAAGAACCCTTCTATGAACTGGTTTTAAACCATCTCTTACATCTGGAAGTGCTCTAGAAACAATCACTGACATTGAATAATCAATGTAAGCTGATTTCATTTCATCTTCAATATTAATTGGTATCACTTTTTCACCGTCTGCCATATATTATTTGTTTAATTTTTAACTTAAAATAAATAGAACAGCAAGATACAATTTTCGCCACTTTTTTGTCATAAAAACATTTCGCTTTTTTGGAATAGTTATTAACAATTTATTGTTGAAAATCGACTTACAAAACACCTTGAAAACCAATAAAATAGATGCTATATTTAAATATAATTAAAAAGAGGTATCACTTTTGTAGTACTATAAGAAAAAAATCTATTAATTTTACGATATAATCTATTGATTCGTTATAAAAATTAAAAGATTACTATTTATAATTTAACCCTATAAATAATATATGGACGATAATTTTTCACCAAAAGTAAAAGATGTAATTGCATACAGCAAAGAAGAAGCCTTAAGATTAGGACATGATTTTATAGGCACAGAACACCTTGTGCTTGGTCTTTTAAGAAAAGCTGAAGGTAAAGCGATTGATATTTTAAATTTACTTGAAGTTAACTTAGAGCATTTACGCAAGAAAATCGAACTTCTTAGCCCTGCAAATCCAGTTACTACTTCAGTTAATAATAAACGTAATTTACATTTAACAAAACAAGCTGAAAAGGCATTAAAAACTACTTTTTTAGAAGCTAAGTTATATCAAAGTGATTCTGTAAATACCGCACATTTGTTATTGTGTGTATTAAGAAATGAAAATGATCCAACTACCAAATTGCTTCAAAAATTTGATATTGACTATGAAGAAGTAAAATCTTTATTCAAACAATTATTTATTGGTGAAGAGGAAATTGAAGAAAATTTAAATATCAGTCCAACTTCTGAGACACCTTCTGATGATGATTTTGATGATGCTAAGTCAAATCCGTTTGAACAACAACCCAAAGAAAAGTCTAAAGGGAAGTCAAAAACTCCCGTTTTAGATAATTTTGGACGTGATTTAACGCGTTTAGCAGAAGAAGACAGTTTAGACCCTGTAGTAGGTCGCCAAAAAGAAATAGAGAGAGTCTCACAAATTTTAAGTAGACGTAAAAAAAACAATCCAATGCTAATTGGTGAACCTGGAGTTGGTAAATCTGCTATTGCAGAAGGGTTAGCCTTAAGAATTGTACAAAGAAAAGTTTCTAGAATACTATTTGACAAGCGAATTATTTCGTTAGACTTGGCAAGTTTAGTGGCTGGAACTAAATATAGAGGGCAATTTGAGGAGCGTATGAAAGCTTTGATGAATGAATTAGAAAAAAATGAAGATATTATTTTATTTATTGATGAAATTCATACAATTGTTGGTGCTGGTGGAGCAACTGGATCACTAGATGCTTCTAACATGCTTAAGCCTGCTCTAGCAAGAGGAGAAATTCAATGTATTGGCGCAACAACTTTAGACGAGTTTAGACAAAACATCGAAAAAGATGGTGCATTAGAAAGACGATTTCAAAAAGTAATTATTGAACCTACATCAATTGAAGAAACTATTCAGATTTTACATAATATAAAAGACAAGTACGAGGCTCATCATCATGTAAATTATACGGATGAAGCAATTGATGCTTGTGTGAAATTAACCAATAGATATATGACGGATCGTTTCTTGCCAGACAAAGCAATTGATGCACTTGACGAGGCTGGGTCTAGAATACATATCACAAATATTGTTGTTCCTAAGGAAGTACTAGAATTAGAATCACAATTAGAAACTGTTAAAACTGATAAAAACAATGCAGTAAACAGTCAAAAATATGAAGAAGCAGCAAAGTTACGTGATGATGAAAAGAGAATAGAACTCTCTTTACAATCTGCACAAAAACAATGGGAAGAAGCCTCAAAATTAAATAGAGAAATTGTTACAGAAGACAATGTTGCTGAAGTCGTTTCTATGATGACTGGAATTCCAGTAAATAGAGTTGCAGAAGCTGAAAGTAACCGCTTAAGCGAATTACCAAACCTTATTAAAGGAAAAGTAATAGGTCAAGATGAAGCAGTTTCAAAAGTTGTAAAGGCAATACAAAGAAATAGAGTTGGATTGAAAGATCCTAATAAACCAATTGGTTCATTTATTTTCTTAGGTCAAACTGGTGTT
>CAWVTS010000230.1:0-3214 GCA_963933045.1 uncultured Lutibacter sp.
ATTTGAAAAGTTTTATGAAAGCAAAGCATAAAAAAAAATTAGCAGCTAAATTAATGAGTGAAAAAACTTATTTAGGTATTACAGCAACTGCACCTGGTTTTTATGGACCACAGGGAAGAGTATTAAGATTAGGACTTCAAGATTCACAATTAAATTCTAAGATGGATTCTTTTCAATTTAATGAGCATAGAATTACCAATTTAGAAATGGAAACTTCTGCTATTTATGGCTTATCTAAATTACTAGGTCACAATGCTGTTTCAATGAATGCTATAATTGCAAATAGAGCTAATGGAACATTTAGTAAGGATCCATATAAAATAGTTGATGATTTAATTAAATATACTTTAGATAAAATTGCAGGTTAATATGACAAATCTAACTATTGGTGGTGTAAAAGAACATTTTAATATGCCATGGCATTTAGCTATTGAAAACGGAGAGTTTTCTGATAAAAATATCAATCTTACTTGGAAAGATTTTCATGGAGGAACTGGAGCTATGTGCAAAGCTCTTAGAAATAAAGAAATTGATATTGCTGTCTTATTAACTGATGGCATCATTAAAGATGTAATTAATGGCAATGACAGTAAAATTGTACAGACATACATCAACACTCCGCTTCTTTGGGGAGTTCATGTAGCTGCAAATTCAGATTATAAAACCATCGCTGATTTGGAAGGTAAAAAACCTGCAATAAGCAGAATTGGTTCAGGATCTCAATTATTAGCAATTGCAAATGCTAAAAAAAATGGCTGGGATGTTGATTCTTTAGATTTTGAAATTGTTGGGAACCTTGATGGTGGTATTAAAGCTTTGACAAATGGAACTGCAGATTATTTTTTATGGGAACATTTCACAACAAAACCTTGGGTTGATAATGGTACTTTTAGAAGAGTCGGAGATTGTCCATCTCCATGGCCATGCTTTATGATTGCTGTTAGAAATGATGTGTTAGAATCTAATTTTGATGATATAAAAAATGTTCTAAGAGTTATTAATTCTAAAATGAAATCACTTTCTACACATGCTAAAAAACAGCGTTTTATTGACTTGTTTGCTCAACGCTATAATTTAAACAAAGAAGATATCAAAAATTGGCTAATTATAACTGAATGGAATCAAGGAAAATCTATTTCAAGAACTTTAATTAAGACAATACAAAATAAACTGTTAGAATTAAGCGTTATTGAAAAAACAATAGATGTCGAAAAATTAATAAAAAAGATATACCTTTGATTTTTATTTCAAAAAACAATTAAAAATATAGTATGAAAAAAATAGCAATCCTTTTAGTATTCGTTTTTACAGCAGCCGCTTTAACTTCTTGTAAAGCCTCAAAAGGTTGTGGTTTAACGGGAGATACTAATACCCCTGATTCAAATCCTATAGAAAATATTTCTACTCAAGAAACTGTAGTCGTATAAGAAATCTTTTATACTAAAAATTTTAAACTCGTTTCTAAAGTTTCAATTTTTGCCAAAGCATCTGCTTCCTTTTTACGTTCATTTGTAATAACTTGATCTGGAGCATTATTAACAAATCGTTCGTTAGATAATTTTTTCTGAACAGACATTAAGAAACCTTTGGTGTATTTCAACTCTTCTTCCAATTTTTCCTTCTCTGCAACCACATCAATTTCATCACCAAAAGGAATAAAGTACTCGTTAGATTTCACCCTAAAACTAAGTGCCCCTTCAACTTTAGAATCTACATAATTTACATCGGTTAAGTTTCCTAACTTCTTAATTACTGAATCAAAATTAGAATTTAATTTCTCATTATTCAATACAGAAAAATCAATTGTATTTTTAAACGCAATATTTTTATCTTTTCGTATCGATCGGATTCCTGAAATTACTTCTGCAGCAACTGAAAACTCTTCAATAATTGAATTATTGATTGTTTCCGCTTTTGGATATTTAGAGATAATCAATGCTTGTTCAGGAGTTCTTTCAGAAATATAATGCCAAATTTCTTCAGTTAAAAACGGCATAAATGGATGTAACACTTTTAAATTATCTTCCAATATCTCTATAACTGCATTATAAGTCTTACCATCAATTGGTTGTTGGTATTCTGGCTTTATCATCTCCAAAAACCATGAAGAGTAATCGTCCCATAACAACTTATAGATATTTAATAAGGCTTCACTAATTCTGAATTTTTCAAAAGAAGCATCAATACTCTTTAACGTCTCTTGAAATTTAGATGTATACCATTCTATCGCAATTTTTGAAGATTCTGGTTGCTCAATAGATTCAGAAATTTCCCAACCTTTAACCAATCTAAATCCGTTCCAAATTTTATTGGAGAAATTTCTTCCTTGCTCACACAAAGACTCGTCAAATGGCAAATCATTTCCTGCAGGTGAACTCATTAACATACCTACACGAACTCCATCAGCACCATATTTCTCAATCAATTTAATAGGATCAGGAGAATTCCCTAAAGACTTAGACATTTTACGCCCTTGCTTATCTCTGACAATACCTGTGTAATAAACATTCTTAAACGGTAACTCACCTTTATACTCATAACCTGCAATAATCATTCTTGCAACCCAAAAAAACATGATTTCTGGTGCAGTTACAATATCATTGGTAGGATAGTAATAATTTATTTCTTCATTGTCAGGATTATTGATTCCGTCAAAAACTGACATTGGCCATAGCCAAGATGAAAACCAAGTATCTAAAACATCTGGATCTTGAGTTAAGTCGGCCGCCGACAGCGTATTATTTCCTGTTTTTTCTTTAACTTTTATTAAAGCTTCTTCAATATCTTTTCCAACAACAAAATCATTTACTCCATCTCCATAAAAATATGCTGGGATTTGATGTCCCCACCATAACTGACGAGAAATATTCCAATCTCTCACATTCTCCATCCAATTTCTATATGAATTTTTGAATTTTGCTGGATGAAATTGAATGTCATCATTCATAACGTGCTCTAAAGCAGGTTTTGCTAAATCTTCCATTTTCAAAAACCATTGAGCAGAAATTTTTGGCTCTATAACTGCTTTTGTTCTTTCAGAAGTTCCCACTTTATGAGTTATTGGCTCAACTTTAACCAATATCCCCATATCTTCTAATTCCTGTGCAACATCTTTTCTTGCTACTACTCTATCTTTTCCTTTATGGTGTAATCCTAATTCGTTTAAAGTGGCATCATCATTCAAAATATCAATCACATTTAATTGATGGCGATC
>CAWVTS010000231.1:0-3202 GCA_963933045.1 uncultured Lutibacter sp.
TTGCTTTGACAGCCATTCCACATTGTTTACATTCGTAAGTATTCATAATATTTCGTTTTAGATTATTGTTATATTAAATATATTTTAAGCTTAAGAAAATACGGAAAAAATAAAAACTCCATACAAAAAGACCAGTAAAAAGCCTTCTATTTTTTTAATTTCATGCCGTTTAAAAATCAATGCTATAGGGAATAAAAGCCCTGCAAATACAAGCATCCAAATAATATCTCTAGAAAGGATTTCAGGATCCTCAACAACAATCGGTTTGATCATCGCTGTCAATCCAAGCACAGAACCAATATTAAAAATATTAGAACCTATTAAATTCCCTAAAGAGATGGCTTTTTCTTTTCGTAGTACGGCAATCACAGAAGCTGCAAGTTCAGGAATACTCGTGCCCACTGCAATAACGGAGACCGAAATTACCGCCTCACTAACGCCTATTTTTTGAGCAATCACAACAGCACCGTCAACCAACCATTTGGCGCCAAAATACAAAGCAACGCCCCCAATGATTAGCCATATTACGATTTTGAAATTAGAAATCATCGTCAAGGCATCCATAGAATCGTCTGCTTCAATTCCTTTTGAATTTTTAAGCGAATAGGCAATAAAAAGAAGTAAACTAAGAAACAGAACTGCGCCTTCAACGGCGTCTAATTTTAGGTCGTTACTTAAGAAATAATAAAAAGCAAGCGAAAAAACGATCAGTGCAGGCCAGTTGATTTTATAGAATGTTTTATCCACATAAATCGTTCCTATCAAGGCAGTAATTCCAAGTACCAAACCAATATTGGCAATATTAGATCCAATAACATTATTAATTGCAATAGATGGAGACCCATTCAAAGCGGCATTTAAACTGACTAAAAGTTCTGGAAGCGAGGTGGCAAAAGACACTACTGTGAGTCCAATCACCATTTTGGAGATATTGAGTTTAAACGACAAGGCAACAGATGCACGTACCAAAAATTCACCCCCTATAACCAGAAGACCAAATCCAAACAGCATCAAAACAATATCCATACGTGTGTATTTTTTTTACGAAGATAAATCTAAGATATGAAATTTGTGTAAAATTAGAAGAAGAATTTCTATTTTTGGAGTATGAATTCAAAAGCACTTTTTAAAACTCTCGCAAAGGTCAATAAATGGATCCTTCCTAGTTTGACTAAAAAACGCGTTGACCTAAGCAAAGCAACAAAATTGCAAATGGCATTATTTGGTTGGCGGCTGTATGTGACCAAAAAAGCGTTGGATTAATAGCGCAGCGCAGCATAGACAGGATAGGACTCTATTTTTTTGGAGCCCTCAAGAAAATCAAGTTTTATGATAAAATTACATTGAACAATTTGACCGCCTAAAGATTCTACCATCTTACAAACTGCTTCAGCAGTACCTCCTGTGGCTAAGACGTCATCGTGAATTAAAATTTTATCTCCAGGTTGTATCGCATCCTCATGTAATTCTAATACATCCGACCCATACTCTAAATCAAAGGATTGGGTGATCACTTTTCGAGGCAACTTCCCAGGTTTTCGAACGGGCACAAACGGTACGTTTAGAGACTGAGCTAACAGCATTCCAAAGAAAAATCCGCGTGCTTCAATAGCCACAACTTTGTCAATTTGTTTATTTTTCAGCTCCGACAAAAGCGACTCTAGACAGAGGCTTACGCCTTCTGGACTTTCAAGTAACGAAGTGATGTCTTTAAATATAATTCCCTTTTTTGGAAAATTTGGAACATCCGTGATGTATGATTTTAAATCTTGTGTATGGTGTTTCATTAATGAAATTGGTGTTGTAATTTTAATATCTATCTGTTTTCTGCGAGTTTTAAAAGCGCATTATGGTCTTCTATTTTAATGCGTTTACCCTCTGTAAAAATCCATCCTTGTTTTTTGAAGCTCGTCAATGTTCGAATACAGGTTTCTTTGGCGGTTCCTACAATATTTGCAATGTCTTCTCTGGTCAATGTCATTACTATAAAACCTTCAGCATCGACCCCAAAATTTTTATCAAGGTATAATATCGCTTCGGCCAAACGCTGTTTGACAGTTTTTTGCGCAATATTAACAATCACATTATCCGCAAACTTAAGGTCTTTTGCCATTTGAAGAAGTATTGCTTTTGCAAAACCAGGGTTGTCATTAATACTTTCCAGTAGATGAACTTTAGGAATAAAACAGACTTCCATATCGTTGACAGCAACGGCACTTAGATTCGTTTTTTCTTCCGTAATCACGGAGCGTTGTCCTAATACTTCACCACGAGTGGCTATTTTAATGATGGTGTCTTTTCCATTATCGCTCATTTTAGAAAGCTTGGACACCCCATTTCGAACACAAAAAACACCATTTAGCTTTTCCCCTTCCTCAAATATAGCGTCTCCTTTTTTTATAGACTTAGAAACTTTACTGTCCGAAATACGCTTTAATTGGTCCTTATTAAGAGAATTCAGTGCGTTTAATTGCCTCACTAAGCAATTCTCACATCGGTCCTCTTTATAGTTTTCCATGTAATAAAAGTAACATTATTAATATAATTTGGAAGAAATAAATGTTAAATTTTTAAAATAAATTGAATTTACAGGGAGGGTCTTCAAATATACAATGGTGACTAAAGTCATCTTTTTTAAAGATGCTTATCTACATATTTGTACATGAACTTTTAACCTAACTTAGATATCCTATGGATGTGTGTTTCCATTGTGGAGATGAATGTACAACCACGACCATCAAGCATCAAAACCATTGTTTTTGTTGTTATGGCTGCAAAACCGTTTTTGATATTTTAAACGAAAACGACCTGTCGTATTATTACGAATTGGAAACATCGCCAGGAAGTATCCCCTCAAAATATGATGGCAAGTTTGATTATCTAAAAAATGAAACAATTGCTCAAAAACTTCTTGAGTTTGACGAGCTCTCCACAAAAATAGTCTCGTTTGTCATTCCATCCATTCATTGCAGTTCTTGTATTTGGATCCTCGAAAATTTAAATAAATTAAACTCAGACATAAAAACTACACAAGTAAATTTTCCTAAGAAAAAAGTTCGAATTAGCTTCACTTCAGAAAAAATAACGCTTCACCAACTCGTTCTTTTACTCTGTAAAATTGGCTATGAACCTAATATCTCCTTAAACGATTCCGATGCCAAAACACCTGCCGTTAATCGGAGTCTTATTTATAAATTAGGGG
>CAWVTS010000232.1:0-3178 GCA_963933045.1 uncultured Lutibacter sp.
TAATTGCAAGACTTAAATTTGATATAGAAATAGCCGCTCATAAGGCGAAATTTAATTTTTACAGGCCTAAAAAAGTCTCAGAAATTGAATTCAGTAATAGCAATCTTATTATAGTAAATAAAGGTAGAAATGCTAACGAAAAATCAATAGTTCTTATAGAAAATCACATCCTTTTAGGATATTGTTTTGTAGATTTGGAATATCAAATAAGTAATTTAGAAATTTTAAAATCTCTAATTACTCCGATAAAAAACAATTTAGGAAATAGATTTACCGTAAAAAACTATTTACAAAAAAATAACGTTGAAAGAATTATTCGTTTTTAACAAAATGACTAAATCAGTAATATCAAAAAAAAATTGGAAATCTAAACTTCATGAAGTCATCTATGAGGCTGATACGCCTGCAGGTAAAATATTTGATGTACTACTTCTTATTTTAATTCTTACCAGTATTATTGCTGTAATGCTTGAAAGTATTGAGGAAATTGATATTAAATATCATGCTGTTTTAAATATTACTGAATGGGTTATTACAATTTTATTTACCATTGAATATATCGCAAGAATTATAAGTGTAAAAAAACCTTCACAATATATTTTTAGTTTTTATGGGGTTGTAGATTTACTATCTACAATCCCTAAATACCTCTCTTTATTCTTTGTTGGTACTCATGCTTTGGTTGCTTTACGTGCATTAAGATTGTTAAGAGTTTTTAGGATTTTAAAATTAGTTAGATTTCTAGGTGCTTCCAGTTTATTATCAAAAGCATTAAAAGCAAGTAGAGTAAAAATATCCGTCTTTTTATTTGTAGTGGTTATTTTATGTATCATTCTAGGTACAGTTATGTATCTTGTTGAAGGGGATAGTGATAGTGGATTTACAAGTATCCCAATGAGTATATATTGGACAATTGTAACACTAACTACTGTAGGTTATGGAAATATAGCTCCAGTAACTCCTTTAGGCCAATTAATTGCAGCAGCAATTATGATTTTAGGATATGGTATCATTGCTATTCCTACTGGAATTGTAAGTGCAGAATATGTAAATCAAGATGCTAAAAAGCATATTGATTCAAATACTCAATCTTGTCCAAATTGTTCTAAAGACAATCACCATGACAATGCTGAATTCTGTTACGATTGCGGTAATAAATTGAATCCATAATGTCTGATGAAAAGTATTTAATAACTATTGTTGGTCCTACTGCTATTGGTAAAACTTCGTTAAGCATACAACTCGCAAAACATTTTAACACAGAAATTATTTCTTGTGACTCTAGACAGTTTTATAAAGAAATGAGTATTGGAACTGCTGTTCCATCTAATGAAGAATTAAACTCAGCAACACATCATTTTATTCAAAACCGTTCTATTCACGATACATATAATGTTGGACAATTTGAAAAAGACACCTTAGATAAGTTAACTCAACTTTTTAAAAACCATACTGTCATCATTATGGTTGGAGGAAGTGGACTCTATATAGATGCTGTTTTAAAAGGGCTAGATTACTTCCCAGCTATTTCACCAACTGTTCGTGAGGAGTTAAATATAAAACTGAAAGAGAAAGGTTTAGAATACTTACAAGAACAACTCAAAGAGTTAGATCTTGAAAGTTACAACTCGATAGAGTTAAAAAATCCGCATAGAATAATTAGAGCTTTAGAGATTTCTATAGGAACCGGAAAACCATATTCTTATTATAAAAACAAGCCGAAAGTTAAGCGATACTTCACTCCTATTAAAATTGGAATTACAGCAGATCGAGAAATCATTTACAATCGTATCAATCAACGTGTAGATATAATGATAGAAAATGGTTTGTTAGATGAGGCCAAAAGTCTACATGAATTCAAAGAGTTAAATGCTTTGCAAACTGTTGGTTATAGAGAATTATTTAATTTTTTGGATGATAAAATAACCTTAGATTTTGCAATATCAGAAATTAAAAAAAATACCCGTCGTTTTGCAAAGCGTCAAAATACATGGTTTAAAAAAGGTACTGATATTGAATGGTTTGATTATAAATCAAAAACGAATACCGTTATAGAGTATCTCAATTCTAAAGTTAATTAAACTAAAGAAAATTCTTCCATCAAATTTGATGTATCTTTGCATTTCTATTTATCAGAAAAATACTTATGCAATTCAAAGAACTACACCTAAATAAACCGATTCTAAAAGCAGTATCAGAAAATAATTATGATACGCCAACATTGGTTCAAGAACAAAGTATTCCTTTGATACTAGCAAAAAAAGACATTATTGTTTCAGCTCAGACAGGAACAGGAAAAACGGCAGCATTTGCATTGCCTATTATCCAACTTTTATTTGATAAACAAGAAGCTCCAAAAAAGGGAAAAAAAATAAAAGCATTGGTTATAAGTCCTACAAGAGAATTAGCACTTCAAATTGAAGAGAATTTTAAATCCTATTCAAAATACACCAACTTAAGAACAGCTGCCGTGTTTGGTGGTACTTCTATAGAACCTCAAAAAGATATTTTAAGAAAAGGGATTGACATTTTAATTGCGACTCCTGGAAGACTGTTGGATTTACATAAGCAAGATTTTATCAACTTAGATTATATTGAAACTTTGGTTTTAGACGAAGCCGATTTAATGTTAGACATGGGTTTTATTGATGATGTTCGAAAAATTGAGCGTTTATGTCCAGAAAAAAAGCAAACATTACTTTTTTCTGCAACAATGCCATTTAAAGTAGTTGATTTAGCAAAAACAATTTTAAACGATGCAGAAAAAATAGAGATCTCTCCTACTTCATCTACCGCAAAAAATGTAAGTCAGGTTTTATATTATGTCCCGAAACCTAAAAAAATTGAATTGTGTTTACACTTATTAAGAAATTCTATCAAAGGGAGTATTCTTATTTTTAGACGTACCAAATATGGTGTAGATAAATTAGAAGAAACTTTACTACGAAATAAATATAATGTGGTGACTATTCATGGTGATAAAGCACAAGATATGCGTCAAGAAGCTATGAAGCAATTTAAAAGGAAAGAAGCCAATATTCTAATTGCTACAGATGTTGCAGCACGTGGAATTGATGTAGATGATTTAGACGCTGTAATTAACTTTGATTTACCTAATATTCCAGAAACCTATGTACATAGAATTGGAAGAACTGGAAGAGCCGGTAAACTAGGAACT
>CAWVTS010000233.1:0-3177 GCA_963933045.1 uncultured Lutibacter sp.
ATCTGCTGATTTTGGAATTGTTGTTGATCCTGATGTAGATAGATTGGCCTTAGTTTGTGAAGACGGTTCTATGTTTGGTGAAGAATACACTTTAGTAGCATGTGCAGATTATGTTTTGTCTAAAAAAGTCGGAAACACAGTTTCTAATATGTCTTCATCTAGAGCTTTAAGAGATGTAACTCAAAAGCATGGAGGTTCTTACCAAGCAAGTGCAGTTGGAGAAGTAAATGTTGTGCAATTAATGAAAGATACAAGCGCAATTATTGGAGGAGAAGGTAATGGTGGAATCATATATCCTGAATCACATTATGGGCGTGATTCTTTAGTTGGTGTTGCATTATTTTTATCTCATTTGGCAACACAAAGTATGACTTGTAAAGAATTGAGAATGAGTTACCCAAGTTACTTCATGAGCAAGAATAAAATTCAGTTAACCCCTCAAATAGATGTAGATAAAATATTGGAGGTGATGGCTGAAAAATATAGAAATGAAGATGTTTTGACGATAGATGGTGTAAAGGTTGATTTTGAAAATGAATGGGTTCATTTGCGTAAATCAAATACAGAGCCAATTATAAGAATTTATACCGAAAGTACTTCTCAACAAAATGCTGATGATTTAGCCAATAGAATTATTACTGAAATCAAAGATATTATCGCCTAATGAAAAATCTAACGATATATTTCTGTATATTTTTTTCAATTACTGTTTTTTCACAAGAAGTTGAAAAGGGTAATAAAGGGGAAATGTACATCCTTTGGGGATGGAATAGAGGGCAATTTAGTGATTCTGATATCCGTTTTAAAGGAATAGATTATGATTTCACCTTATACGATGTGAAAGCAAGAGATAAAATCAATGCGTTTACATTTAGAGATTATTTTAATCCAGGACGTGTGACTATTCCTCAAACTAATTTTAGAATAGGCTATTTCTTTAAAGATAATTATACAGTATCAATAGGTGTTGATCATATGAAGTATGTGATGAGAAATTATCAAACCGTAAAGATTGATGGAGAAATAAATTCTGGAACCCCATTTGATGGAGTATATTCTAAGGATAATATCTTATTAACACATGATTTTTTAACCTTTGAGCATACAGATGGTTTAAATTATGTAAATGTTGAAGTAAATAGATTTGATAATTTAAATCGTTTATTAAATTTTAAAACGAAAAATTTAGAAGTAAATATTACAGAAGGGATTGGAGTTGGTTTTTTATATCCAAAAACAAATGCTAGATTATTTTATGGAGAACGCTATGATGATTTTAATGTTGCAGGGGTTGGCGTAAGTGCAAAGGTTGGATTAAATCTAACGTTCTTTAAGCACTTTTTTTTACAGTCAGATTTTAAGTTAGGCTATATAAATATGAATGATATTAGAATTAGTGATAACAAGGATGAATCTGCATCACAGCATTTTACTTTTTTTGAAAGAACAATTATGTTTGGAACTCGCTTTCAGTTAAATAAGTAATTATTTGTTGTATGATTTTAAAAACTCCTCGTATTTATCTTTGTGTTTAAAACGATTGTGTGTCCAAAAATAGTGTTCCGGTTTTTGAAGTATTTGCTGCTCTGTTTTTCTTAGAAAAACATCTGACAACTCATAATTTGAATATTTTTTAACGTCATCAGTTATTAGTTCAAAAGTTGTTTCATAATACCCTCTTTTCACTTTTTTAGTATGAATATAAACTACATTCATATTATATTTTTTAGCTAGCATTTCAGCACCTGTATGAATAGGAACTTTAACCCCGAAAAATTCTGACCAATAGTGTGTCTTTTTTAATTGCGGTGACTGATCACTCAATAGACCATATAATGATTGGATATTTTCTTTATTATTTTTATCCATTGTAGAAATAATACTCGATGTTTTAATAAATTTCGCCCCAAATTTCTCTCTCGAATTTAAGACTTTCTTGTTAAAGTATTTATTATTTACTCTAGTAAATGCAGCATAACTCTTATACTTTACATGTGCACTAAGACCAATTATCCATTCCCAATTTGCATAATGTGAGCCTACTAATACAATACTCTTTCCGTCCTTATATAATTCATCAAATAATTCAATATTTGTATATTTATAATGCTTGGCAAGTGTTTTTTTAGAGATTGTAAATGATTTTATCATCTCCATAAAAACATCAACAAAATGACGATAAAACTTTCTTCTAATTGACTTTAATTCTTTGCCAGATTTCTCTGGAAATGCAATTTTAAGGTTGTCTAAAACCATTTTTTTTCGATACCCAATAATGTAGTAAAAAATGAAGGAAATAAAACTTGATTTAATATATAGCACTCTAAAAGGAAGAATAGAGATTAGCCATATAATTGGATAAACAAGTATGTAAACTAATAATTGCATTAACTTTTTTATACAAATATCGGATATAATTTTATCTTTGAGTATATAAAAAATATAAATGAGTCAAGTAGTTCTAATTATTATTGTTGCTAACGTTTTATTCTCAATGAGAGGTTTTAGCAACCAACAATTTTTTAATAAAAACAAGTTTCAAATTGGTTCAATAAAAAAGGGAGAGTACTTTAGAATGTTCACTTCGGCTTTTTTACATGTAGATCAGATGCACTTAATATTTAATATGTTAACACTTTATTTTTTTGCTGATAATGTTGTCGATGCAGTTGGTATATGGAAGTTTGTGGTTATCTATTTAGTTAGCCTGCTTTTTGGAGGTTTATTCACACTCAATTACCATAAAAATGATTTGTATTATTCAGCAGTTGGTGCTTCAGGTGCTGTAATGGGTGTTTTATATGCTGCAATTATGTTATATCCAGAAATGAGTTTAGCATTTATGTTTATTCCTATTCCAATTCCAGGATATATTTTTGGGATAGGTTATTTATTGTATTCAATATATGGAATGAAAAAAAGTGTTGGTAATATAGGTCACAGTGCACATATTGGAGGTGCTATTGGTGGTTTTGCGATCACATTACTTCTACAGCCTGAAGTATTTACAGATAATAGAAGGATGGTAATTATTTTGGCTATTCCTATTATACTTTTATTCGTTTTTGAAAAACAACTAAAAAAGCAAGTATAAAAAAACTCTGATAATTTTATCAGAGTTTTTTGAGCGAAAGACCGGGTTCGAACCGGCGACATTCAGCTTGGAAGGCTGACGCT
>CAWVTS010000234.1:0-3170 GCA_963933045.1 uncultured Lutibacter sp.
TAATTGTGGTATTACCAGGTATTATTGCTTACCATTTATTCGAAGGGAATTTAGAATCTGCAGATAGTGCATATCCAGAATTAGTAAGAAAGGTATTGCCTGGTGCTTGGGTTGGTTTCTTTGCAGCGGTATTGTTTGGCGCTATTTTAAGTTCATTTAACAGTGTTTTAAATAGTTCTGTTACTCTTTTTGGAATCGATGTTTATAAACAGCATATTAATAAAAATGCAGATGAAAAAACGGTTGTGAAATATGGTAAGGCATTTGGCGTTGTTTTGGCTATTGCCTCAATGTTCATCGCACCTTTAATTGCAAATGCAGGCAGCTTGTTTGCTTATTTACAAGAAATAAATGGAATTTATAGTATCCCTATATTAACGATTATAGTTGTTGGGTATTTAACAAAACGCGTTCCTGCAATTGCTGCTAAAATTGGGTTGGTTTCTGGGTGTTTATTATACATCCTAAGTCAATTTTTTATGCAACCTTATTTTATAGAAAAAGCAGTGTCAATTGCTAAGCTAAATGGCATTACAGACACTGCTGAATTGACTTTAATAAAAGCACAGGCATATCCCCATTTTTTAGACGTTATGGCAATTTTATTTATACTAAATATTATTATAATGTTGATTATTGGAAAATTAAAACCAAGAGAAACAGATTTTATTCAAGAGTATACACAACAAGTAGATATAGAACCTTGGAAATATGTTAAACAAGTTGGGGTTGCTATTTGTATTGTTGTGATTGGTGTTTATATATATTTTGCTTAGCTACTCTTTTAAATTATTGTATTTATAAATTATTCAAGATGATGAATGTATAGAATTTTTGCAAAAATGGGTGTTGCAATAGATTCTGGCTTTCGTGAGATTTTTTATAAACTATCCGTAATTAACTTAGATTACTGCTGTATAAGATCAATAGGGTTTATTTACTGCAAATTTAAGCAAATATTGTATCTTATTTGTACATCAATACGGTAGAAATATTACAAAAATTGATATAATACATTTTGTATTGAAATGTCAATATTGATCGTGATTGATCAGATGGATTATCCTTAACTAATTCTGGAGTATTATTAAGACTTCTGTTAATTCTACTCTTTAAATTATGTGGCGTATTGGTTTGCAAAAGATGTTTTTCAATTTCATCAGTCGATATTGGATCCTTGTGTTTTAGCATAAATGAAACAATCTCATCAACAAGTTTGTGAGGTTTGATTTCAACGCTAACACCTAATAAATCTTTTTTCATTTATATATTTCTAAAAATATTTCCATCTTCATCTCCTGTAGCTTGTTGTTCAATATTAATATCATCTAAAGTTAAATCATCAGTTGAGCAAGAAAATAATGACATATTGAGTATTACCCTAAGTGCTATTAAACTTTTTTTTCTAATAATTGAGTCGTGAAGATAATTTTGGATGTATGAATTGAATTATTAGTGTTACTTTTGACACATCAAAATACTTCATTATCAATCTTTAGTTTATGCCATACCAAGATGTGTTTGTTCTTTTTTGGGAACAAGTAAAAGAAAGTGTTCAAGAAGGTCGCTTTGCTAAGTTAACCATGGCGAAGACCATTGGTAAGCCTAATTTGAAAAATATATTTCTCAGACCAGTTTATTCTAAAGATGGATTTAAGGTTTTATTAAAATTACGCTACAGATCTAAGGAGACTGAAGATGAGGAAGATGAACTTACGTTAGAAGAGGCTTTTTTGGTCTTGAAATCACATCTCGTAAAGTCTTTTTCATCCGTATTGCTATTTACTACAACAAAGGATGTTTCTTTTAAAATTAATAAAAAGGGTGCAGGAAGTATTACCGAGAATTCTCCGTCATTTCATGACGTTACGCAAGCTAAGAATGATGTAGAACAGCTATAATAAGGTGCGTTCTAATTCGTTTTACAATTCATTTTGTAATCTCTGGATGAGTAAAGCCATTATGCGCCGATTTAGTTCTCTTTCATGTTTGATATATGTTTCATACTCTATTTCTGTAAAATGCCCAATTACTAACCCCAATAATACATGGTGAATTTTTCGGTCTTTATGAATAATTTGTTCAACATATTCATTTTGTTTAGTATCAGTCAATTGATGAAAAACGATTTTGTGTTTTTCAAGATGGTAACGAAAAATAGACAGGATTAGATCATTTTGGAATTTTAGAATAGGACGAAGTGTCAGGTTTTGAAAATACTCCACTGCATTTTTCTCCTTTTCTATACTTTTCGTCTGAATTACTGGTCTGATTGATTCTAATTGACTTCTCATAATTACATTTTGAATGACCTTCACTATTGATTAAAAATAAAGTTACTTATTACAAATGACACAGTGCGTACAAATTACTTCTAAACCAAAGTGTTGATCTGTTTTTCACTCGTTTCATTTGATTTATGCTAGAGATACTTTTAGGTGATATTTTTTTAATTAGGTCTATTGCAATTCGATCTCTCCACAACCAATTCGAGGGCCAGCAGCACCTGACGGTTGAGAACTAAAATCATCTATACCTGCATGAATAATAATAGCTTTCCCTACTATGTTCTTAGTGCTATCACTACAATCTATACACCATAAATCAGTTTCTCTAGTTATAGTGCCAATACCATCTACACCAACCTCTATATTGCCTATGTCGCCTATATGAAATGGAGGTGAACCCCAAACGCCATGATTTACTTTTGTTGGATTCCAATGACCTCCTGCTGATGTTCCGTCAGCGGCACTACAATCTCCAATAGCGTGAATGTGTATAGCGTGATCTCCTGGAGTCAATCCAGTTAATTTTGCTGTCATAGAAACAACACCATTTATTTCGGTAAAAGAAACAGTCCCGGAGACATCACTATTGCTCTTAGAGATTATATTAGAAATAGCACTTAAACTAGGTTCCTCTTTTTTTTGTAAAGAGATAAGCGCGAAACTTATTAGGAGAGCCGTAAAATAAATATTTTTTTTAAGCATATTTTTATCTTTAAATTGATGAAAAATTATTTTTTTAATCCAAGCGTATAAAGAAAAGGAACTCCTAACTCTAGTAATAATATATTAGTAGAAGCAGTTATGACTTCTTTAATTATTGTTTAACAAATATATGATAAAAGTTGAACAAAATAAAATATTTAGTATATATTTGTACATGAA
>CAWVTS010000235.1:0-3148 GCA_963933045.1 uncultured Lutibacter sp.
TTATTCATCTCTTGTAATAAAGAAAGTACAAAAGTATATACTGATGCAGAGATTGCGGCAGAATCAAAAAAAGTGAATGACTTTTTCCAAAAAAGTTTTGATGATAATGTAGATAATTATCCAGAATATCAAACAAGACTAGGGATCAAAAAAGACTACGGAAAATTAAATGACAATTCTCCTGCTGCTGCAGAAAGAGATTTGAATATTAACAAGGAAGAACTTCAATGGTTAACAGATTCTGTGAATGTAGCGGCACTTTCTAAAGATGCATTATTGAGTTACAAACTGTTTAAGCAAGGTGTAGAGAATAATATTGACGATTATAAATATAGATTACACAACTATCCTGTAAACCAAATGTTTGGTGCGCAATCTGGAAAGCCAGCATTTTTAATCAATATGCATAGAATCGATAGTATTTCAGATGCTGAAGCCTATGTATCTAGATTAAACGGATTCAATACCTACTTCACTCAATTGGTGGAGAATTTAAAGGCACGTGAAGCAATTGGAGTTGTACCTCCAGTATTTGTATATGACAAAGTTGTACAAGATTCAGAAAACATATTAGTAGGTCAGCCATTTGATACGTCAAATACTGAAAGTACGTTGTTGAAAGATTTCATGAAGAAAGTCAATAAATTAGAAATTGATACAGAGGCTAAATCAGCCTTAGAAAAACAAGCAAAAGACGCTTTAATGACCTCCGTAAAACCTGCATATGAAGTTTTGATTTCTTTTATGAAAGGGCAGAAGGGAAGAGCAAATTCTGATCATGGCGCTTGGAAGTTTCCTGACGGTGAAGCATTCTTTAACAATGCATTAAAAAGAACGACGACTACTGATTTAACAGCCAATGAAATCCACCAAATAGGATTGGATGAAGTCGCGAGAATCCATGAAGAAATGGATGCGATTCGTGTGAAAGTTGAATATGAAGGAACGTTGCAAGACTTCTTTGAGTTTATGAAAACAGACAAGCAGTTTTATTACAGTGCAGATAAAGAAGGAAAAGCGGCTTATTTAAAAGACGCAGTTCATTTGATAGATAGCATGAAAACAAGATTGGATGAAATTTTTATTACCAAGCCAAAAGCAGATATTATGGTAAAAGCCGTAGAAGCTTTTAGAGAGCAATCGGCAGGAAAAGCATTTTACAACCGTCCAGCGGCAGATGGTTCTAGACCAGGAATTTATTATGCCAACTTATATGATATGGAATCAATGCCTACCTATCAAATGGAAGCATTGGCGTATCACGAAGGAATTCCAGGACACCATATGCAATTGGCAATTCAACAAGAACTAGAGGATGTACCTATGTTTAGAAAATTTGGAGGATATACAGCTTATACAGAAGGTTGGGGATTGTACTCTGAGTTTATTCCAAAAGAAATGGGCTTCTATGCCGATCCTTATTCAGATTTCGGACGTCTAGCGATGGAATTATGGAGAGCCTGTAGATTGGTCGTAGATACTGGAATTCATGTAAAAAAATGGACGCGTGAAGAAGGGATTAAATATTATACAGACAATACGCCAAATGCTGTAATGGATGGCGTTAAAATGGTCGAGAGACATATTGTAATGCCAAGTCAAGCAACAGCCTATAAGATAGGAATGTTAAAGATATTGGAATTGCGTAAAAAAGCAAAAGACGCACTTGGAGAAAAATTTGATATTCGTGAATTCCACGAAGTAGTAATTTCTCACGGAGCCATTCCATTAAATGTTTTGGAAGACTTTGTAGACGAGTATATTGCTTCTAAAGCATAAGATTATTCCTGCGAGAACAGGAATCTTAAATACATAAAAAAGCCTCCAATTGTGGAGGCTTTTTTGTTTTTTAAAACAAATACATTTATTGGGTGTAGGTTGTTACACTTCTTTTTTGATAGATATAAAGCGGAAAATAGCAACCGAAAAATACTAATTTTTATTAAAGACGCTAATACTTAGCGCGCAGTTACGCATCTTAATAGTTTTTAAGGGTAACGCCAAACGTCAAATATGTATCTTCTTGTTTTTGGTTTTCTATCACAATACTTTCAAAGGTATGAAGATAGTTTATTTTAAAGTTCATAAACTTCCAAACAGGGAGTTCCAACCCAATATCTGCTTGCCAACGAAAATTATTTTGATGTTCAAGAGAAGGCTGAAAATAACTTTCATGATTTAGAATAATTTTATTTTTAAACAATTGATAGCGACCGTTTACCCAAAGCGTGCTACGAAAGGTATTGATAGATTCATCTCCATTATACTCAGAACGGTTAAAGACAGTCTTAGAAAAAGAGGTCTGTTCATATTCACTAGAAATTGAAAGCTTAAGCCATTGCTCTTTTTTGTTTATAATTTGATACGTCATTCCTGCGCCATACAGTGAGCGAATATCAATTTCCCTTCTATAGTTGGTACTTACAAAAGCCAATACAAACGGATATATTTTTTTCTCAGGATTAAAATATAAAAAGTTGAGACTTAAGATATCTTCATCTGCCTTTTCCTTTCCAAACTCTTGATATACATACGAGTTTTTGGTTTTAAAAACCCCTTTTTTCCAAGGTGTAAAACTCACTTCAGATTGTGCTCTAAAAATCAAAGTTTCTACATTTCCTCCTTGCCAGAAACCTGTTAAAGAAAGTTTTGCTTTTACGCTAAGCGAATCACTTTCATTGATTTGCGCTGAAAGAAAGAGGGGGAAAAATAAGAAATACCATAAAATTTTTTTCATTCTATTTCGCTGTAAAATTACTGTCTAGTATGAGGCTCGAAAGATACTTATTTATCAATTATACGCGACACCTTTTTTTTTAATTTTATGAAGTACTGACTCGTTTTTTTTATTCTAACCATTATAAGCAGAGTAGGAGTAATACTGGCAATGTTGATAAGTCATACAATACTTGATTAGTTCGCTACAATTCAATTCCTTATATTTGAATGATAAAAAATTGCAATTATCACAATTAATTTAAATAACAAGAATCGGTAAAGAGGAACTAAAACTTCTTTTATCCGGCACTATAGACCTGTAAAAGAGTATTTTAGTACTCATATAACAAGTTGGCATTAATATAGAAAAAACACGAAATGGAAGCAGGAAAAGAACTTATTGGTTTGTTAAAGGATGTACCGCAAGTCC
>CAWVTS010000236.1:0-3145 GCA_963933045.1 uncultured Lutibacter sp.
CAACAATGGCTATAATTAATACGGGTTTTGGTGCTTAACCCAAATTTTAGTGCTTTTAACCAAGTCCGCCAAATCTTTTGATTTGGCTTTAGAAATAAAAAAGATAAAATAAAAAGTTTTGGCTAAGTGCTTAATCGGAAATTAATTGCTTTTTAATTCCCGCACTAACCATAGCCGAGACGTTGCTAGTAATTCGAAAACACATTATGAGAACACATATAATTACTTTAATCCTTATATTAATTTGTTCATTTGGCTTTGGACAATCTGAATGTGTTACTACAATTGATTACGGAAATAATCCTTCTGCAGGGAAATATGCCCAAGTTAATGGAATCAATATGTATTATGAAACTTACGGAGATTCAACGAAACAACCATTATTAATAATCCACGGAAATGGAGGTTCTGTTAAAAGCGGTCGATGCCAAATAGAGTATTTTAAAAATGATTATTATGTTATAATTGCAGACAGTAGATTTCAAGGGAAATCAGAAAATGGAGATGAGGAATTAACATATAAGGTAATTACTGAAGATTATAATTCATTTATAGATCACCTAAAATTAGATTCGGTATACATTATTGGACAAAGTGATGGTGGAATTATTGGTTTGCAACTAGCAATTAAATATCCATCTAAAGTCAAAAAACTTGTATCAATCGCTCCTAATTTGAGGCCTGATAATTCTGCAGTTCATCAATGGGCTATTTCTATGACTACGAGAGACCTAAATGAGATAGAATTAAGAATAAAACAAGGAGATAACTCAAAGAAAACTATTAGAAATAGAGCGTTATTTAATTTAATGGATAAGTATCCTAACATTACAAATAAGGAACTTTTAAACATTGAATCTCCTATTTTAATCATAGCTGGAGATGAAGATGTTATTAAACTTGAGCATATTCTTGAAATATATCAGAATATTCCAAAAGCACAATTATTTATAATGCCAGGCGCAACACATTTTATGATAAGAAGTGAACACAAACTTCTTAATAAAATGGCCAACAGGTTTTTGAGTAACCCATTTAATAGACCAACAACAAAAGGAATAATATTAAACGGTAAATAAAACTACAGCCAACATCGTGCATAATTCATTGCTAATAAGTTTTTACTTCGTAAAATCCTCGCGGATTTTCTATACAGTTTTTATTTACTAAATTAGGTGCTTAAACACACCAACGAGATCATACACCAATACGTTGTAATTAATTTAACTGAACAATCAATAATTTAAAATTTGAATTTATCAGATTACGTAAAAAAAAGAAATGGAGTTTCATTAGGAGATACTAACTCACTTCGAAATATGATGATTCGCTCTTTGGGAGCTGGAAAATTTTCGAAATTTTGGCAATATTGGAATCCTATATGGAGTTATTATCTGGCGAAATATATTTTCAAACCTCTTAAAATCATTTTTCCTCCTGCAATATCTCTGATACTAACATTTACATTCTGTGGTTTTTTGCATGATTCAGCAATAATGTTATTACGATGGAATTTTGAACTGCTATTAACTCCCTGCTTTCTCTTATTGGGTCTGTGTACTATTTTAGGTGATTTTGCTAAAATTGACTATTCAAAGTTCATATGGCTAATTCGAGCTTCTATAAACATGTTAATTATTTCAAGTTGCTTATTCATAGCGTACCAAATAAGAATCTAAAAATAAATGGAAATATTAAATTGAATGAAACTAATTACAACACCGTATATAAATGATTACTTGGTTTTAGCCAATTTACGAAAGTCCTCGGAGACTTTCTTTATTGGTGATTATTTACTAAATTAGGTGCTTAAACACGCCATTAATCATACACAAACACGTTAGTAGCAATAAAATGACAAAACTACCCAATAAGGGTTTAAATTCTAATTATGAAAAAAAACACTTTACTATTTGTTCTTTTACTGAGTATTAGCTATTCAACAGTATCACAAATAAAGGAAATCAAGGAAATAAAAATACCTACTGTCGAATATAGACAAGGAATATACTATTTAGAATTGGACGGCAATACTGCGTACGAAAGAGGCTTTCAACATGGCACAGCTTTAAAATTTGTCATCAAAAGATCTTTGAAGAATTTTGAAAACTGGATAGAGGAAAATACAACTATAAAAGTTCCTGAAGAAGCTATTTCTGATTTTGCAACTGGTAAGGGATATATTCAATCAGTCAAAGACCAATTGCCTGAATTATTCAATGAATTTCAAGGAATTGTTGATGGAGCTCAAGTTGATTTTGATAAACTTTTCACTTATCAAAGTTTTGATGAGTTCAATTCTTATCTAGAAGCTGGTAATCATTTTAAAACAAATGAAGGACATTGCACAACAACAGGTGTTTTTGGTAGACAAAACCAAGCAAATTTTCTTACACATAATAATGACCTGCCTAGTTATCACGAAGGTGCAGTAACTGTCTTAAAAATTAAGAACCCAAATTCAGATTTAGTCATACTCCAACAAACATTTGCTGGTCAGATTGGTCAAAATGGAGTGAACAATTATGGTGTTGCGGTAGGAATAAATACAATTATAGATATGCCTGTATCTAATAAAGGAATTCCTGTTTCATTCAATGTACGAAAAATACTGGAGTCAAAGAACATTACTGAAGCTCTTGCATATCTAAAAAAGGTAGATTATGGAAGCTCAATGAATTACTTAATTGCTGACAGAGAAATTGCGATTTCAGTAGAAACATGGGAAGATAATTTTGTAGTTATAGACAATAATAAACAGCAATATATAGCACATACTAATCATACACTTCAAGAAAATGCTCCTGTTCTTTTCGAGATAGATGAAGATAAAAACGATGGTAGCTTTGGCTATACTTATAGAAGATTAAATCTAGCTAATGATATTTTAGGAGATAGTGCTAATGATATAGATTTTGAAGGATTGAAAGAATTAAAATCAACGAGACCTATACTTAATAGTGCCACCATCATGGGTACCATTATAAGTATTCCTAAAAAGGGATTTCCTGTTCTATGGACTACACCAGGTTCGCCTAATTTGTTTAGCCATTTGAAGTTTACATTTGATGAAAAATAAAGCTACTAACAATGTATATGAAATCATCCCTCCCATTCGGTCGGCACACTTCATATACCAAACGTT
>CAWVTS010000237.1:0-3113 GCA_963933045.1 uncultured Lutibacter sp.
CAAAATGGAATTTTGAAATTATCTTTCAAATTAGATTTCGATGAATTTGAAGATGACTATCCTCAGATTGATAACCAACGTTTTTATGGATTCAAAAAATTGAGTCTTAAAAATAATTATGACGATAAATCTATGTTAAGAGAGAAAGTTGCAGGTGATGTATTTAGAAGCGTAGGTTTAGTTGGCTCTCATACAGCATTTTATACTCTTTATGTAGACCATGGAGATGGACCAAAATATTTTGGACTATATACTTTAGTTGAAGAAGTAGATGGTTCTGTTTTAGATGATCAATTTTCTGATGATGACGGAAATTTATATAAACCAGATGGAGATGCAGCAAGTTTTGCAGAAGGTACATTTGATGAAGATGAGTATGTAAAGAAAAATAATGAAGATGAAGCTGATTTTACAGATGTAGCAAGTTTGTTATCAATCTTACATGATGGTATAAGAACAACTGACGTTACAACATGGAGAACAAACTTAGAAGAAGTTTTTGATACAGATGTGTTTTTAAAATATTTAGCAGTAAATACTGTGATTCAAAACTGGGATACTTATGGACGCATGACACATAATTACTTTCTGTATAATGATCCAGATACAAGTAAATTAACTTGGATTCCATGGGATAATAATGAGTCTTTACAATTTGGAAAAATGGGAGGATCTTTACCTTTTGATTTTTCAGGATTAAATTCATCAGAATGGCCTTTAATAGGATATTTATATCAGGATAACGTGTATAAAGCACAGTATGATACTTATGTTCAAGAAGTTGTAGACGGTGTTTTTAATACAGATACAATGCAGTCTTTATATAGTTCATATTCGGCATTAATTCAAGAATACGCAACTTCAGAAGTTGATGGTTATACATTTTTAAATAATAGTTCAGAATTTCAAACAGCAGTGAATGAATTAAATTCACATGTTGCTGAGAGAGGAACAGCAGTATTTGATTATTTAAATTAAAAAATTTGGTTAGTTAGTTCTTTGGAAAGGCTCCGCAAGAAAACATTTTTTTTTATAAAGTGACCCACAAGTTTTTATAATAGAACACATCTAAATAATAAATATAAACAATAAAACAAATGAAAAACTCAATTAAAAGAATTCTGTTCCTAGTGACTGTATCAATAGGCGTTTATGCATGTTCAGACGACGATGACACAACTGACACAACAGAAGAAACTACAACTGAATTACACGCAGCATTTGCAGTATTTAATACTACAGCAACAGATATTTATTTATCAAGTAACGGAGCATCAGTTACAATTGAAACGACAGGATTACCAAATCATGAAACAGTTTATTGGGGATCAGGAAATACATTATATAGAGATGAACCAACTGTTCAGTTAACACCTTCAATTATATCTAGCAATAATAATGCAGCTGTAATTACTGTAGATGCAACTCCCAATTTATCGGGAAGTACAGTAGCAACACAATTGGGAACAGTTGGTATAGCAGTTAGTGGATCAGCAATATTTAACGATCAAGAAGGTGGTGGCGATTTAGATGCTGCAGCCGCCACTTTAGATTGGACTGGAGCACATATTGGCCCTGGAGTTTACCACTATCATTTAGAACCAGTAGCATTTACTAATGATGATGATGAATTAGCAGGAATACTCTTAGATGGAGTATTTTTGTATGGTAGAAAATGTAATTCAACAGGAACGTATCCTACAGATTTAGATGCTTCAGGAGGACATACAACAGCTACCCAATATACTGCTAGCGAGGAGGAATATCACTATCATATAATTAATGAATTGTATTCAAATACAGGGTCTTACATCGCTTTTGCAGGTCCTTACCAAGGGTATTAAATGAAGATAGTTAGGTTCTTATTGTTTTTTTTTATTGGATTAATAAGTTGTAAAAACAACTTAGATAAGAATTCAACTTCTAATTCTCAGGAATTAGTTATTAAAAGTGTTGAAGTTTTAAAAGACAGTTTAATTCTCAATGGTAATCTAGGTATTTGGAATTATAAAAACCAACCTTATTCGGGTTATGCTGTGGGATATCACACAAATGAAAGATTAAAGGAAAAGGTTGGTTTTTATAATGGTAAAAAAGTAGGTGTTTCTAAATTATGGTACAATAATGGGGCTCTTAAAATGGAATCATATTATAATCAAAATGTATTAGTAAATAGTTATAAATCATGGTGGAGAAATGGTGTTTTATCTTCCGAATCAAATTATGAGAACGGAAAACTAAATGGTATTGAAAGGAAATGGTATAATACTGGTGTATTGGCCAAGCAAAGAAACCTTGTTGATGGTCAAGAACATGGTATTCAGAAAGCTTGGTTGAAAAATGGCACATTATACGTGAACTATGAAGCCAAAAACGGACGTATATTTGGTATGAGACGCGCTAACTCTTGTTATAAATTAGAAGATGAAATTGTTATTAGAAAAAAATAGAATTATTTATATGTTTATTTTTATAGTTCTTTTTACGAGTTGTGAAAAGAAAATCAAAAAAGAAAATATAAAAGTTGCTGAAATTAGTAGAGTAGAATTTCTACCTTATTATAATGAAGAATCTTTTACGCCCATCTGGCTTACACCCAATACTGAAGAAGAGAAGCGTTTTCATAAAATTCCTGATTTCAATTTAATGAATCAATTAGGAGATACCATATCTCAGAAAACATTTGAAGAAAAAATCTATGTAACAGATTTTTTCTTTACTACTTGTCCAGGGATTTGTCCTAAAATGACAGGGAATATGGAAAAAATACAAGAAGAGTTTGTCAATGATTCTGACATATTGTTACTTTCTCATTCTGTAATGCCGACAACCGATTCAATTCCTATCCTTAAAGAATATGCCAAAAATAATAATGTTATAGATAACAAGTGGCATTTAGTTACAGGTGATAAAAAGGATATTTACGATTTAGGAAGAAACCATTATTTTGTTGAAAATGATTTAGGCGAAGTAAAAGATATTAATGACTTTTTACATACCGAAAATTTTTTGCTAATAGATAAAAAAAAACACATTAGAGGGATTTATAATGGATTAAATAGAGCATCAATTGCACAATTAATTATTGATATTAAAACGCTGCAAAAAGAAAA
>CAWVTS010000238.1:0-3104 GCA_963933045.1 uncultured Lutibacter sp.
AATTGTCTTAAACTTCTTTTTAATGAAGTAACAACTAATTTACTAGGTTGCCCTAAAACAGCCTCTCCGTGTAATTTATTTTTTAACATCGTACTTCGTTTTTTGAACACAGAAAGTAATCTAGGCATTTGAAAACATTCTAATTAATGTTTTGAATTTCTTACCAAAGCTTTAAATCTACTTGTTATACGTATTCACAAATAAGTTTAGAATCACTCTTGTCAGTCTTTCTTTTTAATAATTTCATCTAAATAAAGACAAATAAAACTTAATTTAGAAATCAAATACTTTAACTAAATTAATAAGTTTATTAATTTAGTTAAAGTATTTGTTAATAATATCAATTATTTTTTTATTTTTATATCACATTAAATATTTAGTACGATGAAAAAACTCCCTGTATATTGCCCAAGTTGCGAAAAGTCTCTAGTCGTAAGCCAGCTATCTTGTTCTAGTTGTGAAACAGTAATTTCTGGAAATTATTCACTTCCTATTTTACTCCAACTTTCCTCTGAAGATCAAAATTTTATATTTGAATTTATTCAATCTAGTGGCAGTCTAAAAAAAATGGCAATAAAAATTGGAAAAAGCTATCCAACGGTAAGAAATAAACTTGATGATATTATTGAAAGAATTAACCTCCTAAAAAAAAATAGATTATGAAAATATTATTATTTAAGCCTTTTGAAAAATATTCAGAAAAAACACTACTTCTAGTAGGTATCTTATTTACACTTCTTGGATCTTTTTTTGGGTACGTCTTCAATATTAGATTCGATGGAGTTATAGATGTTCACATTGTAACTAACTCTTTACCATATCAAGCGCTACTAGATAACCTAGTTAATATTTTTTGTTTGGTATTATTTTTATACATCTCAAGTAAATATATAAATAAAAAAACAAGACTAATAGATATAATTAATACAGCCTTAGTTGCTCGAGCTCCTTTTTATCTAATGCCATTTTTTAATATTAATGGTGTTATTCAAAAAGCTAGTGATGATGTTATTCAATTTGCTAACCCAGAATTAATTAGCCAAATTTCATCTTCAAATTTGTGTATACTAATTGTATTTGGGATTATTGCAATCCTCTTTTTAGTATGGTATATCTCATTATTGTTTAATGGTATTAAAGTGGCTTCAAATGCAAAAGGGAAAACTCCTATTATTTTATTTATCATATCGCTTCTACTCGCAGAAATTCTATCTAAATTTTTAATTTTTCAATTATACTAAACCCTTATGAAGAAAATAATCCTCATTTTATTAACAATATTAACGACATTGTCAATGCATGGTCAAGACATTACAGGACATTGGAATGGTAGGTTAAAAGTGCAAGGAACACAATTAAGACTTGTATTTAATATTATTAAAATCGACAATGTGGTGAGTTCTACTATGGACAGTCCAGATCAAGGAGTAAAAGGAATCCCTACAACAACTACTGGTTTTGAAAACGCAACCTTGAAAATCACAATTGCCAATGCAAAAATAGAATATGAAGGAACCTTAGGAAAAGACAATATTATTGTTGGCACCTTCAAACAAGGAGGACAATCGTTTCCTATGAATCTATCAAAAGAAATTATAGAAAAAGAAAAACTTGTAAGACCACAAGAACCAATAAAGCCATATTCTTATTATTCAGAAGACATCACTTTTGAAAATAAAAAAGAAGGAATACATTTGGCAGGTACATTGACATTGCCTAAAAAAGACGGTGTTTTTCCTGCAGTTATCTTAATAAGTGGAAGTGGTCCACAAAACAGGGATGAAGAATTATTGGGACATAAACCATTTCTTGTTTTGTCTGATTTCTTAACTAAGAATGGAATAGCAGTATTAAGGTTTGATGACAGAGGAACAGGAAAATCTACAGGCTATTTTCAGGAAGCAACAACATTTGATTTTGCAAAAGATGTTGAATATGCAATAGAATATCTTCAAAAAAGAAAAGAAATAAACAAAAATAAAATAGGACTAATTGGACATAGTGAGGGTGGCATTATAGCACCAATTATTGCATCAGAGAATGAAAATATTGATTTTATAGTTTTAATGGCAGGCTCAGCTCTTCGTGGAGATAAACTGCTTTTGCTTCAAAAATATAAAATTGAAACACAAATGGGAATAAATAAACAATTAGTAGAGAACAATCAGCAAATATTTGCAGGTGCGTACGAAATAATATTAAACCAGCGCATTGAGAATGAATTGGTTTCAGATACATTATCAAAATACTTTACATCAAAATATGGTCAAGCGTTGCCAGACGAACAAAAAACTGCACTAATAAACCAATTATCTTCTCCCTGGATGCTTAATTTTATAAGACTTGATCCTGTTGTTTATTTATCGAAAGTAAACTGCCCAGTACTCGCTATAAACGGGAGTATGGACCTACAAGTTCCATCGAAAGAAAATTTAGAGATAATTGAAGATAATTTTAGAAAAAATAAAAATACAAGTGTAAAAGTAAAAGAACTTAAAAACTTAAATCACTTGTTTCAAGAATGTAAAACAGGTTCAATAAGTGAATACGGCCAAATAGAACAAACAATAGCACCAATTGCATTAAAAGAAATATTAAATTGGATAAACCTTCAAGTAAAGTAAATACGTTGACTAACAAAGTATAAAAACAAATCTATCAATGAAATTAGACAGCAGAAAACATTGGGAAACAGTTTATGAAACTAAAAATCCAGACCAAGTTAGTTGGACGCAAGAAAATCCAAAAACTTCACTTGAATTTATTCATTCGTTCGGACTAAAGAAGACCGCTAAAATAATAGATATTGGAGGTGGCGATAGTAAACTTGTGGATTATCTGCTGGATGCCGGATTTGAAAATATTAGTGTTCTTGACATTTCTGCTACAGCACTTGAAAAAGCAAAAAAACGACTTGGAGAGAAAGCGAACAAAATAAATTGGATTGCAAGCGACATTACAGAATTTAAACCAAACATGACTTTTGATATTTGGCACGACAGAGCAACTTTTCATTTTCTCACTACGCCAGATCAAATAAAAAAATATATGAGCATCGCAAGAAAATCTGTGAACGGGTTTTTGACAATTGGAACATTTTCACA
>CAWVTS010000239.1:0-3082 GCA_963933045.1 uncultured Lutibacter sp.
CAGAGCCATTACCGATAATATTGAAGAAAAGAAATCTGTTGAGGAGGCATTTGCAAAATCTATTTTACACGGATTTATTATAAAAGAACAAAAAAACGGAGCGTATTTAGTTGATGCGACTAGTTTTTTTTTGCGTGATGCTCATGGTGTCGCAAATAGATTATTAAAGAATAAGCAAGGGAAGTATAAATTAGATTTAACTCGAAGTGCTTTTAATATGGAGCGGACAAAAGCATTTCCAAAGAATGTTGAATTTGATGTTGCATTGACCTTTAAGGGAATTCCGATAGGAAAAAACATTAAGAGTGTTACTCCAGATGCAAGTTCAGTGACAGTATATCAACATCATTCATTTGTAGAGTTACCTGACAATAATTACAAAAAAAGAGCCTTTGATACACGTTCTGGTTCATATGCAATGTCGTATTTAGATTATGCAACTCCTGTAAATCAATCAATAGTAAAAAGATATATTTATCGTCATCGATTGGAAAAGAAAAATCCAAATGCTGCTATAAGCGAAGCGAAGGAACCAATCATTTATTATTTAGATAGAGGAGCGCCAGAACCAGTTCGTTCTGCTTTATTAGATGGTGCTAGATGGTGGAATCAAGCATTTGAAGCAATAGGATATAAAGATGCGTTTCAAGTAAAGATGTTACCAGAGAATGCTGACCCATTAGATTTAAGATACAATGTAATTCAATGGGTACACCGTTCAACAAGAGGTTGGAGTTATGGTGGAAGTATTTCTGATCCAAGAACCGGTGAAATTATCAAAGGTCATGTTAGTTTAGGTTCTCTACGAATTCGTCAAGATTTTATGATTGCTCAAGCTTTACAAGCACCTTATACAAATAATGATACTGATGATGAGTTTGCTCTGGAAATGGCTTTGGCACGCATAAGACAATTAGCTGCTCATGAAGTTGGACATACTATAGGTTTTGCTCATAATTTTGCTGCAAGTACAAATGATAGAGCTTCTGTGATGGATTATCCGCACCCTCAAATAGCATTAAAAAACGGAAAAGTTGATTTTTCAAATGCATATGCTATAGGAATTGGCACATGGGACAACGTAACTGTTGCATATTCTTATCAAGAATTTTTAAGTAATGAAAAAACGGAATTGAATAAAATTTTAACTGATGCTTTTAAAAGTGGATTGAAATACATTTCTGATGCTGATGCAAGGCCACAAGGAAGTGCTCATGCTTCTGGACACCTTTGGGACAATGGTAAAGATATTTCAGACGGATTAGATGATGTGTTGGCAGTTCGTAAAGTAGCAATAGAAAATTTCTCTACCGATAATATTAAATCTTCTGAACCATATTCTGTTTTAGAAGATGTTTTTGTTCCGTTATATTTTTTTCATCGTTATCAAACGGAAGCAGTTTCTAAATTAATTGGAGGTTTAGATTATAACTATTCCGTAAAAGGAGGGAATCAAACGGTTGTGAAAAGAGTTGATGGTAAAACAGAACGTAAGGCATTGAATTCAATTTTAAAAACTATCGATGTAAATACGATTGCGATTCCAAAAAATAAATTAGATTTATTTCCACCAAGAGCGATGGGATATAATCGTTCTAGAGAATCATTTAAAAGTAAGAATGGTGTTGCATTTGACCCTTTTGGAGCGGTAAATACCAGTTCGGAAATGACGTTATCGTTTTTGTTTAATGCACAAAGAGCATCTCGATTAGTGCAGCATAAAAGTTTAGATAATAGTCAATTAGGTTTGGTTGAGTTAATTGATACTGTAATTGATAATTCATTTAAAAAGAAGTATGAAGACACCTATTATCAAGAATTGCAAAATGTTATTAATTCACAAGTGTTGAATCAGTTATTTTATTTAGGTGCGAACCAAAATACATATTTACAAGTCACTGCAATTGTAAATAGCAAGTTAGATGAAATTGCTAATTTGTTGAAAACAAATGCAAGTAGAATTCAGAAAATATATAATAATCAATTATTGAAAAGAATTGAGACTTTTAAAAAGAATCCAACTAATTATAAAAAAATAAATGCACCAAAAATTCCTGACGGTTCGCCAATTGGAATGCATTAAAATATTATGAAGATAAATTTAATAAGCGATACAGTTACCAAGCCAACTCCTGAAATGTTGGAATACATGATGAATGCTGAAGTCGGAGATGATGTTTTTAAGCAAGATCCGACTGTAAACGCACTTGAAGAGCGTGTTGCAAAGTTATTTGGAAAACAAAAAGCACTTTTTTTTCCTTCTGGAAGTATGGCGAATCAAGCGGCAATTAAATTGCACACACAGCCAAGTGATCAGGTTATTTGCGACAAATTTGCTCATATTTATAACTATGAGGCTGGAGGAGCATCTTTCAATAGTGGTGTTTCCTGTAAGCTGATAGATGGTGATAAAGGGATGTTTACTGCTGCTCAAGTAAAAGAAGCGATCAATCCAAATGCTTTTTATTATAGTCAAACAAGTTTAGTTGCCATTGAAAACACTACAAATAAAGGAGGAGGCGCTTGTTGGGATTTCAATGAACTTAAAAAAATTAAAGAAGTTTGTGATGAGCATAAATTAGGATATCATCTAGATGGAGCACGTTTATGGAATGCTTTAGTTGCAAAGCAAGAAACAGCAAAACAATATGGAAGTTTGTTTGATACTATTTCAGTATGTTTTAGTAAAGGTTTAGGATGTCCTGTTGGTTCTATGTTAATAGGTGATGAAGCCATTATGGAGCATGCTATTAGAGTTCGAAAATTATTTGGCGGTAATATGCGACAAATTGGATATTTGGCTGCAGCTGCTGATTATGCTTTAGATAATCATATTGATAGATTGGTCGATGATCATAAAAGGGCAAAGCAATTAGGAGTAGCATTGGAAAATTCTCCATTGGTTAAAAAAGTAGAACCTATAGAAACTAATATTGTGATTTTTAATGTTGCTGATGGTGTTGATGAAAATGAATTTGTAAACAAACTCGCAGAAAAATATATTTTGCTTATTTCTATGGGTGAAGGTAAACTACGTATGGTTACTCATCTTGATTTTACGGATGCTATGTTGGAGAAAACT
>CAWVTS010000240.1:0-2995 GCA_963933045.1 uncultured Lutibacter sp.
AACCGCCTCTTGATATAGTAGATGGAGCAGCACGTGTAATGGATCCGTTATTAGATGGAATAAATACCGGAAAACATTGGTGTGGAAAATTCTTAAAAGATTACAGACCTATCGATTGGTAGGTTTATCTTTATCTCTGTCGTTACTCACCATAGATTTTATTAAAAAGCACATCATTTCTGATGGGCTTTTTCTTTGATGTATTTCATCTGTATCAATTCATTTTACTAGCATTTAGGCTGAATCACTTTGAGTACTCCGTTTTTAGAAATGATTCCAAAAGTTATTTGCTCTAATGTACATCTAGGCTCTATTACAAAATTTACCCTTCCAAAAACTTGAAAATCTTCATCTGATATGACATAGATAGGTTGTCTATATGTTGTGTCTGTTGTCACCCAATTCCCTTTCGAAAAACCTAAATTGTCAGGTACAAATCCCTCTTTAGATTTTGGCGTTTCTATAATAGCACTATCAAAGTTAATATCATTATAACTCCCTAAATCCATATAAAATTGTCCTGAAAAATTTCCTGGATCATTAGGAGATACAAAATGAGAATCATTTTTTAAATCCATTTTTATAATTAGGTTTTGTTGGCCATCAGTTGTGGTTTTGATATCAATGTGAATGGTGTATTCTGAATCATTAATTGAAATTCCAGTGGTTTCTAACTTAGTTTCAACGCAGTAGTTTAAGTTATTGCTGCTATACGCAGTAAATAGTAGTAGTGTAAGTATGATTAGATTTTTCATAATTTGTTATTTTTAAGGTTAATGACAATTTGTGTTTTGAAGTTTTATATTTTCCAACGTTTCCCATACGATATGTTTAAATCCTTTTGGCGAGAATTTAAATAGAATAACGGTTCTTTTTTCTTTTTTACAATAATGACTTTCTATGAGCACATTTAAAGTAAACCGTTTGTTGGTTGTAAAATGATCGTATGTATCTATAGAACCTTTAAAAAAAGTAGTTGAACGTTTTCTTTTCGTTTTAACAATTGTTGCAGTTGCTTTTTGGTCGATATTGTTTGTTTCGGTAACTCTATTTAAACCATCAAAATATTTTACTAAATCAGCCGCTAATTCAGTAGCCGTAATTTTCCGATCTAAGTTGATGTCCCAAGCATAGGTATAAGACCAAAAAAAAGGATGATCTTCAGTTCGCCAGCCTTTTGGCGGAAAACGGACTTCTGCAATTCCTTCATAGTCTATGTTTTTTGCAAAACTAATTGGAAAAGGAAACATTTCGGTTCCCCAAGTGCTGTCTAGTGCTATTAAACTTTCCTTTTCTGTGTCTTGCCTAATAACAAAAACAGTAAATAATAGTGAGATAATACAGAGTGTTTTTTTCATAGTGTTATAATTTTATTGAGATTTCAAAGCCAATAGCATCAGAGATTGGGCTGTCTTTCATTTTACTTTTATAGTTTATGTTCCATGCCTGTCTATCTATCTTAAAACGGGTTTTCATTTCTTCGTTGTTCAATTCGCCATTAAAAGAAATTGATTTTGTAATTCCTTTGATAGTAAGATTGGCAGTCACTCTAATCTGATTGTCTTTAAAATGTTCAAATTTTGTGATTTTTAAATACGCCAAAGGAAACTTTTTCACATCAAAAAAATCTGGATCTTTTAAATGATTCACCAAATTCAAGTTTGCTCTTGCGGTCTTAATATCAGTATTTGTAAGTGAATTCATATCGATACTAAACTCGCCACCAGTAATAATACCATTGGTTTTTATAAAATGCCCTTCTTTAAAACGGATGTTTCCATCATGCCCTCCAAAAGAGAACGTATATTCTCCTATCCATTTAATAGTACTTTTTTGAAGGTTGATATGTTGTTTTTCTTGTGCGCTACTTATTGTAGGCAAACACATAATACAGATAACTGCAATAATAATTTTTTTCATCATGTTTATAATTTTCAGTAAAACTAGTGGGACATCAAAAAGAAAGTGTCAAAAGAATGTAAAAGAAGTGTCAAAGAGTGTGAAAATGTATAAAAATGGTTGTTCTTTGCAGTAACTATGAGCAAGAAAAAGATTTACAGTTACAGTGCAGTTCTAATCATCCTATTCTTTGGATGGTATTTTTCTAAGTTTGAAATCCTAGATGAAGATTTTCCAGCGCATTCTAAAGTTGCTTTGAGATCTGTGGGTCATCAATTATTACTTGCCAATACTGATAGTACAACTGTAGTAAAACCAATTAAAGCCATTTCTAAATATAAATACCTGCTTTCTTTTGAAAACGAACTCTCATTCTTGCCAAACGATTTGGTGGCTATTGTAAAAGAGAGTTTTACGAAGGCAGAACTTCCAACGCATTATAGAGTATCGGTAGTGCAAAAAAGTGATGGAGAAGTAGCCTATAGTTATGAAATGAGCGCCAATGAAGAGAGTACTATTATTCCTTGTTCTGGCAGGCACTTAGTAAAAAAGCAGTATACCATAGAAGTATTCTTTTTAGATAGCACTGCAAATGACTACTTGTATAAACAAGGCTTCTTATATATCTTCTTATTGGTGTTGTTTCTGTTTGTATATCAATTGATAAATAGTAAAACAAAAATACCTACAAAACCTTTAAAAAAGGACGAACACTATTTAGAGATTGGTAGTTTTAAGTTTTACCCAACACAAAACAAGTTGGTAAAAGCAGCACAAGAAATAGGATTGTCTAAAAAAGAATGTGAATTGCTATCTATATTTATTGAAAAACCAAACGAAATAATAAAACGAGATGAATTAATTAAAAGAGTTTGGGAAGACAATGGAGTGTTTGTAGGACGTAGTTTAGATACATTTATCTCTAAATTGCGTAAAAAACTAAGTGAAGACACTTCAATTAAGTTAACAAATGTGCATGGAGTTGGGTATAAGTTAGAGGTTTAATCTTCCTTTATAGCGCTTTTGATTCCATAAAACATAAAAAAAACCCTCACTTTTCAGCGAGGGTTTTAAATTTACATAGGTTTGATCCAAA
>CAWVTS010000241.1:0-2954 GCA_963933045.1 uncultured Lutibacter sp.
TTGCCCAAAAGACACGCTAGAAGAGATTAGTAAAATAAATAAAAAGTAAAGTTTTTTCATAATTATTGTTTTTTTAAATTAATAGTAATTACAAATATAAAAAAGTTTTTTTAATAATTTCAAACTGCAAGTGATTTTTTAATAGTTATACAACTGTGCTATGTTAATTCATTTTTACCATACTATTAAATCAATGTTAAGAGTGCACATTTAGAATTAATATTAATTATCTTTGAACATATTTAAGTTAAAAAAATGAATACTAAAAACATTAAAATTCTTTTGGTTGATGATGAGCCTGATATCCTTGAGATCGTCGGCTATAATTTAAAGAATGAAGGTTATTCAATTTCTAAAGCAAAAAACGGTTTGGAAGCAGTTGAAATGGCTACAAAAATTCAACCAAATTTAATATTAATGGATGTTATGATGCCTGAAATGGATGGTATTGAAGCGTGTGAGAAAATACGAGAAATTAAAGGTTTGGAGGATGTAATTATTGCATTCTTTACTGCTCGTGGAGAAGATTATTCTCAAGTTGCAGGTTTTGATGCTGGAGCAGATGATTATATTACCAAACCTGTAAAACCAAAGGTATTAATTAGTAAAGTTAAATCTCTATTAAGAAGACTTAACAAGAAGGCAAATGATGCTATTATTTCTGTAGATGGTATAAGCGTGAATAGAGAGAAATATTTAATTACTAAGGATGGTGTGGATTTATCATTGCCAAGAAAAGAGTTTGAATTGTTGGCTTTACTAATCTCAAATCCTGGAAAAGTATTTAAAAGAGAAGATATTTTAAGTTCTGTTTGGGGAAGTGATGTTGTGGTTGGAGGACGAACAATTGATGTACATATTAGAAAACTCCGTGAAAAAATTGGCGAGGGATATTTTAAAACTATCAAAGGTGTTGGGTATAAATTTATTTCTCTAGAGGACTAAATGAAATATAAAAAGACATATACCTTTGCCTTTTGGTCATCACTCATTATTACACTTTTTATAATTGGTTCATTTTTGATACTTGGATCTTTTCTTGATAAGACTATTGACTTATCGTTATTGTTTTTAGCATCAGGAATTATTTTTATTTTTTCAGTTATTATTATTCAAATACGTGTTGAGACATTTATTTACAAACGAATAAAACAGATTTACGATGAGGTTTCATTACTAAATCCAAGTGATTTAAGAAGATCTACGATTACTACAAATATGGAAACACTTTCTAAAGAAGTGAAAAAATTTGCCGATAATAAACAAGTTGAGATTGCGAGTTTAAATGCTAGAGAATCATATAGAAGAGAATTTTTGGGAACTATATCACATGAATTGAAAACTCCTTTGTTTACAGTTCAAGGTTATATTTTAACGCTTATTAGTGGTGCTAGTAATGATAAACAAATACGTGAAAAATATTTAGAGAGAGCAAGTAAAGGTGTTGATAGACTTGTTGCTATTGTAGAAGATTTAGATATGATTTCAAAACTAGAATCAAATGAACTTGGGTTGAACATTCAACAATTTAATATTGTAGAATTAATACAAGATGTTTTTGATTTGCTAGAAATGAAGGCGAAAAAAAATGGCTCTACATTAAGATTTGATAAAAATTATGATGTTCCTGTTTTAGTCAATGGTGATGTTAAACGAATAGAGCAAGTGTTAATTAATTTAATTGTAAACTCAATTAAATACGGTTCTAAAGACGGAATCACAACAATTAGTCTTAACCCTTATCAACATGAAAAACTATTGGTAAAAGTGGCTGATAATGGTGAAGGAATTAAAAAAATGCATCTTCCAAGGCTATTTGAGCGTTTTTATAGAGTAGATCAAAGTAGATCTAGAGAACAAGGCGGTTCTGGTCTTGGTCTTTCTATAGTTAAGCATATTGTGGAGGCTCACAATGAAAAAATATTGGTTCAGAGTGAATTTGGGAAAGGGTCAGAGTTTTCATTTACTATGGAAAAGGTTAAATAATTCTGATTTTATTTCTGATACTGATCCTGAAAAACCATTATATGTATCCACCTCTTCTAGCATTGCAATATTAAAATTTTTGGTTGTTGAAAACGGTGCAATCTTTAATTTTCTTAAATGTTTTGCTAAATATTCTTGCTCATATTGACCTTCTGTTGGAATAAAAAAAGCTTTCTTTCCTAAAACTGCCAAATCCATAATGGTAGAATAACCAGAACGTGAAAGTATTAATTCACTTTGATTTATTGCTTTTTCTAATTCATTTGATAAAAGAAAGTTATAAAAAGTGATGTTGTTTTGAGTCCGCGTTTCTTGAACTCCAGATATTACTCCTTTTACAAATAGTACTTTACCATTATATTTTTTTAGTTCAAAAATTAGCTTTTCTTCAAGTTTTGTGCGTAATGGCTCAACACCTGAAAGAACAATTAACAAGTCATAGATGATTGGTAAATCTTGTTTTTTAAACCTACTTAATAAGCCAATAAACTGCTGCTTTTTTACTTTACTAGAATTCGAAAGTTTATAGGACAGACTCATAGACTTACTATCTGGAACCCAACATTGATCAAATTTATTGATATATTTTTGATGTAAAAAACTACTCAAAAAAGTTGAACTTCCTGACAACACATTTAACTGATGTGAAATAAATACAGATGGAACTCTCTTACTTCTTGCTCCAAACCTATTGTCTGAAATAATTCCAGATAAGTCTTCAGAAGATATAAGTTTTTCTATAATTTTTCTTTCCTTTATAACCGCTTTTAGAATTTTTGGCGCAAGAGAAATAATTTTCCATTTAAAAAATAATCCGTTTTTTGGATATTGGATGCCATAAGATGGCAATTCTATACATTTTAATTTAGAGAATTCTTTTCGAAGTAATTTTAATGCATCGCCATCACTTGCGATTATTGGATTAAAATTCAACTCTATTAACTTATTAATTATTGGAATAGATCTTG
>CAWVTS010000242.1:0-2889 GCA_963933045.1 uncultured Lutibacter sp.
CAGAAAACAGCGCTCATACTCATCTATTTTAGAAAAATAGGTATAAATACTTAGTGTAACGTGATTGAGTATGGTTGGGTGGTGGTTTAGTTTATTGTATTACTTTTTTTATTTCTCTAATTAGTGTTCCTACATTTTCTGCACCTCCCGTAAAGTAGCCAACACCTAAGTCAACTGTTTTTTTACCTGCTTGTGTCGCAAGACCCTTCAAGAATTTCCGATTAATCACTTAACCAAAACTTTTTATTTTGTTTTATCTTTTTCTTTATAAAGCCAAATCAAAAAGATTTAGCGGACTTGGTTAAAAAGCACTAAACTTTGGGTTAAGCACAAAACCCCGTATTAACTATAGCCATTGTTGTGTATAGGTTTTTTTATTCAGTGTTATTGATATCAATATTGTACTATTTTATTACCATCAAATAATACTTTTGGAACCTCTATATTTTCACAAAAAGGGTTATTAGCAAATAATAACCTTATATTTCTTACAGCAGAATATGTATTATGCATTAGTACTTTCTGGTCTGTCCATATTTTTTCATCATAAACATTATTATATAATTGGTGAGCTGGTTTTTGTCTTAGTTTTCTCAATTTTTTCAATGGAGTAAGAATTTCTTTTTCTACCAAATCTGAATTATTATTTTGAGCAAGCCATTCACCTAGCAAAACTAAAGTGCCTTTGTTAAATCCTTCATCTGTTTTTCCTTCAACGCTCTTGATTAGTCGACCGTTATCTGTAAATGTTTGTGGTTGAATATTATTTATTATTAATTTTTCAAGAGTATTAATGAAACTGTAATAATTGTCTCTTGTTGGTAAAAGAATTATGTGATAATTAATAGGCTTATCTTGTTTGTTCATAGAGTTTGAACTAAACTCTTCTCTGAAAAAATTAGTGATTCCAATACTTGAACACATAGAATTTATTAAATGCATTTCCATTAACATTGCGTCAAATATAGAGATATCATCGACCCATTCACCATGAATTAAATTTTTTATAAAACCATTGTTTGGATAGTAATTATCTGATTCATCATACATCAAAGAATACCAATGTGCTTGTGCTTTATTTGATAACTTACTTAGGTCAGAAGCGAAAGCAACAAGAGCTCTTTTATTAGAATCTTTTTTGTCATATGCAAGTCCAAAATTTTTAACATATTCATTCCCATTTGATTCTATATAGTATTCATCTTTAACTGAAATTTTACCTCTATAGCCTGAATAAAATATATGATATTTAGGGTTGTTGAAATATCGTTCTAAAACGTGTATGTCAAAATAGACTACTTTAAAATGATTGCCATTAGCAATTTGCTTAAAAATATTATCCATTAATTTAGATTTGTTGCGTTAAGTTCTTGAGTATGCAACTGTTTTACTACTTATGCACAACGGTTAGTATATGAAAAGTAGCGGATTAATAAGCACTAAACTTCGAAAAAAAGTATACTTATTTAAACGCAAAAACGTTTTAGACTCTCACCTAAACCGCTATTTTTTATATATATTGTTATATGCTTTTTTCTTTTTTAAGACCAATAGTTAATCCCCACAAAAAGAATAAAAGAGTTCCTAAACCTGATCCAACAAAAAGAACAGACCAATACGGAGTAAATGTTAATGAGTAAAAGATTGCTAGAGTAGGTAGTAATGCGGCAAATGCGATTGCTATTATCGTGTTTTTAGATAAGGTTTCTTTTGATAATGCTAAAAGAACTATTACCAAAGCAAGTATGTCCATTCCTCCATGCATCCATACATGATTTGAAAAATCTGTACTAGCTTTAATACCATCATCTGAAAGAAATAAGTCCATTAAAGCTGGATAGAATGTTGTTACTAATCCAAAACCGCCCCAGTAAATTGCAAAAGCAATGAAATATTTTTTTGTATTCATTTTGTATTTTTTATAATTGTGAAATACAAAAGTAGGCGAGTTTTAAGGTTTATTGTTAGCACAAAAAGCTTATCGTTTAGCAGTTTTTTTAAGCTTTTTATAATGTAAAGGTGTTAATCCTTCTTTTTTTTTGAATAGTCTTGTGAAATAGTTTTGGTCGTCATAACCTACTTCTTGGGCAATCTCACCTATGTTCAGATCTGTATTTTCAATAAGTATTTTGCTTTTCTCAATTCTTCTTCGATTTATGTGTTTTCTGGGACTTTCGTTAAATAATTGATTAAACTTTAACTTGAATTGAGATAAACTTAGATTAGCTAAAAAAGCATATTCTTCTATCGAGATGTTACTATATAAGTTAGATTCAATGATCCTTTTTAAGTTTACTTCAATTCCTTTATAATTTTCAAAAATAATTTGATCAATTTTTTCAGAAGGTTCTACTTGTATTAAAAGGGCAATTAATTCTCTTATTTTCAGCTCTATAATCTCATTTGTTATTATGTCAGAATTGTCGAAATAAAATTCTAAACTATCAATAAACTGAGTAATTAATTCATTCTTGTTAATTCTTACTGCCCCATTAGATATTGATCTAATAGGTATATTATTTTTATAAATTTTTTTTATCAAATTGGGGTAAAAATGTAAAGCAAATACTTCTACTGTTTCATTGTGGCTCTTATTATTTTGAATCCAATCGATTAAGTAAGACCCACAACTTAATACTACAGCTTCATCAGAATTGATACTCTCTTTTGCGTAACCTGATATAATATTTTGATTAACTCCTCTTGTGTATATAAAGCAACTATGATTAGAAAACAATTGTTTAATTCTAAAAGGAGGCTTTAAAATTACTTTTTCAATTATTGTTTCTCCATCATAATCAATGGATTTTCTTTTTAGAATCATTTCGTTTTATTTCGGTCAGGATCAAATTACCTTGATGTTACCGCTGTTTTTAAATTGCATATAAC
>CAWVTS010000243.1:0-2789 GCA_963933045.1 uncultured Lutibacter sp.
GAATATAATTTTGGAAATTAGGAATCATAAAGTTTTTTCACAACGAGTCAATTACAAATATTAATATCGGCTAAAAAGGGGCACTATTCAAAGTTGAAAATATTAAAAAATAGAAAGTTTCCGATTCTCTTTTTAAGAGAGTATTAAATAAAACAATGTCTAAATTTGATTACTATTTCAATATCTGAAGTCCAAGTATTGAAGAATTAAAAGACAAGAAATAAATAAATGGCAAAAGCTAAGAAAAAAGAAAAATCAATGGAAGAAACCCTTTGGGATTCTGCCAACAAACTAAGAGTAACAGTTGAGACTTTTTTCATTCGACCATTAAAAGCTTAAAAAATCAATTTAATGAGATTTAGGGCAAGAAGTTACACCAATAGTTGAGAGATTATTATATTCAATAATTGAAAACCCCAACACTGAGATCAATATAATATATTCTTAATCTAAAAAAAATATGGGTTTTAAAAAAGATATAATACTCGGAGCAATTGCAGGAGATGTAATTGGATCAGTATTCGAACACAGTTTTAGTATCCCAAAGGATTTTGAACTGTTTAGTTTAAAATCAAAATTCACAGATGATACGGTTTTAACTATTGCAGTTTTAGATTGTTTGTTAAATGATAATACATTAGATTTCGAAAAATCCTTAAAATCTTACACAAAAAAATATTTTAATAGTGGTTTTGGTCCAGGATTTGAAAATTGGGTATTGAAACCATATGGAGTAAAAGGTTTTAGTTGTGGTAATGGTGCTGCAATGCGTATAAGTGCTTTAGGTGCTTTAATTGATGATGAAAATATATTATTGAAATGCATTAAAGATGTAACAAATACGTCTCATAATCATGAAGAGTCTGTCAAGGGAGCAATCGCAATAGGACTTTGCATATTTAAAGCAAAGAATGGATTTTCTAAAGAAAATATTTATCAATATGTTGCCTCTCTAGGATATGATTTAAATTCTGACTTTGAAGCTTTAAAACAATATTATAGAGAATCTTTTAATACTGGTGTAGAATACATCTGCCAAACGACAGTGCCCATAGCTATATCATGTTTTTTACAAACAAATGATTATGAATCGTGTGTTCGCTTGGCTATATCTTCTGGTGGTGATACAGATACTGTTGCTTGTATGGCAGGGGGAATTGCGGTAGCCTTCTATGGTGGTATTCCTCAACATATAAAAAAAGAAACATTAAAAAGAATTCCTGAAGAATTTATAGCTATTTTAAATATGATTTAGATTATCAATTAATCCTATAAACTTATTCAATGACCCCATACCTTTATTATCGTGTAATTTAAAATGACATACATCATTTCTAAAAAGTCTTGAATCATCAATCATTTTTAGGATTTCCTTTTTCTTTAAATTTTTAAAAATAGTGTCATCAAAATATCTTCCAATAAATTCTTTATACTGTTCAAAAGTTAGTTCTGAATCTACAACATCACCAAGCTTATCAGGATATAAAATTTTTAAAGCTCTCACAATATCTCTTAGTTTATTCTCTAAACTTTCTATACTAAGGAACTTATGTGAATAGTCTCTTAACGCGTCAGCAACAACTCTTGTAGTTATAAGTTTAGAAAATGAATTGTTTTCGTTGATTAGTACCGCGGAATGTCTTGACAACAAATCCATCGCATGAAATAAGTTATCGTTGACATCAACTTCTGGAAGTTTTTTTTCCTTTATAGATTTTTCATCAAATTTTATTTCATTTGCATACCTAGACCACATAACCTTTCTTCTGTATAATCCAACGTTTTTACTACCCTTATTATCAATTATTGGTAGAAGCGAAACATTATGCTCAATAAATTTAGTTTTTAATAATGATATATCAGCACTACTATCAACATAAATTAATTTTTTTGCAAAGGGTAATAAAAATTCTACTGTTTGATTCATTATAATATATTATTTCACTCAAAAGAGTAACCAAGTTAAAAACCTCAATTAAATACATTCACACAATTATTCAAAGATATAATTTATATTGTTCTATCTTTTTATTTATTCGCTTATCCAAATAGTCATTTTCACCCTTTAGAGTTTCTGTTATTTGTATGGCCTGCAAGTAGTATTTTTTAATTTTCGTATTGTCCCATTTTATAGGGGGGTTCTGTAAATTTGTGATGCGGTCACAAAGTTTTACAATAGCCACTTCCTTGCTCAAATCTAAAATACGATTCAAGCTGTCATCTATTTGGTCTTTTTTATCAAGCTTATCGTTTTTAGTCAAAGCTAAAACACCCTCTGCGACTATATTACCAAAATGATCTTTAAGCTCCTTAAAACTAAGGCTTGTGTCTTCCATGATATCATGAAGTAAAGCCAACTGTATCGCCAATTCAAGATCGAAATCTTGTTTTTGTTTGTGGACCATAAAAACCTCCATGGCAACATTTGATAGATGAACAATGTAAGGGAGGCCATTGGGCATTTTTTGGTTACCGTGCTTCTGAGCCGCAAAGTCAATTGTTTTTTGGTAAATGGTTTGAATGTTATTATCCTTCATGTTTCAAAGATACACAACACCTATTTAAAACAATTCATTTCACTCAAATACTCCCCAAAACAGTTCGATTTTACTCAATTCTGCTCCAAAATTATTACTAGAAATAACTATATATTTATAAAGATATTTTAATTCAATAAAAATCCTTAGGCTTGACAAAAATCACAGTATAATTATTAAATAAAAAAAAACTTTGATATAAATTTCATTAATTAAATAAAAGTTATATTTTGTTAGTTAATATAATTTCAT
>CAWVTS010000244.1:0-2778 GCA_963933045.1 uncultured Lutibacter sp.
GTAGGTTTAATTTATTATGCCAAACATGAACCAAATATAAATCAAACATCTTACAGCATTAAAGTTAAATATAATGACCAAGTAAAGACATATGATGGGGTAATTAGTAAAGAGAATAAAGGAGTTAAAATTATTACTACTTTTACAATTGGAACTGGAAATGATAACGATAACTCTGACAGCACAAGCAATAGGAAAGACGAACTTTTAAGAAAAAAAAATGCAGCTGAGCGATTATTAGAAAGAATTAATAGAGAATTAAAAGAAATAAAAAATAATAATTAATATAAATATGACACAATCAAATTTTTCATTAGCCGACTTAATTTCTCTTTTAGTAGGAATTGTTTTTGGTTTTATGTGCTTTCTTGGCGCCAATTTTTATACCTATGGAAACACCAACTTAAGTATTGGCATAGCTGTTATAATCTCTTTATTGATGGTTGGTACCTCAATGAGCGCAATAAGGCTCAAGCGGACTAATAAAAATTTTAAAATTCGGAAAGTATGGGAAATATTAATGGTAATATTATTTACGGGTTTCACTATAGTTTTCACTTATTTTGTTTTTTCTCACTATTTTGTGGTCATTGATAAAAAGGATGAAATACAAACCAAATTAACAGCAAACCTAAATCAAGTTGATCGTCTTTATAGATTATACCAAGATAATTATGAAAGACGCAAGGAAAATTATGAGAGTGCATTAAAAAGTGCAGTTTTAAAAATTGATAATGGTGGTGATCCCGCACCATATTATGCCTTGGGCTTTAACCCCAATAAAAATAGTTCCAACCAATCGCAGATACGAAGTTTTCTTAATGAATTTCAAAGAGATTTGTTTCCAGATAATTTTAATAGTATCATGAAAAAGGATTCTATTTATGTAAGTAATTCTAGGGGTATTATCTCCAGTTGGAAGCAAAAACCTATTGGAACCTTTGAGGTTATCAAAAATCTTAATGCGAAAATACAGGATACAAAATCAAAGCTAATTAATTTGTCTAAGCAAGAACCAGGCTATAATAAATACGGTCCTCGCTTTAATCCAACAACTTCTATAGGAGATGTAGAAAAACTTTTTACAACCACTAGCCAACCTACAATACTCTCTCTGTGTCTTGGTTTTATTGCTTGGCTTTTAATGCTTCTATCTTATTTTACCTCAAGAAGGAGTACAAAATCTAAAAAAAATAAATCTCATCAAGGGCAATATGATATTTCGATATAACGATAAATTATGAAAGAACAAGATTACATTACTAAATTAGATACATTAGAACCTGCTGTTATTGTTAAAGGTATTTTACTTCAAGAAACTACTTTTGCTAAATTGAAAAATTCTGGTTGTTTTGACCATACAAAACAAACAGCAGTAAGAACACTTTTAAAAGTTGAAGATAAAAAATGTTTTAGTGCTGCAGAAACCTTAGATGATTTTAAAAATTATTTATCTCTTTTTCCTGAGGGGATTCACGCCAAAGATGTTGATCAAAAGATTCAACAAATGGAAGAGGAAGAAAGTATCAATCTTAAAAAACGAGAAGCGGGTGATCGTATGATTCGCGAAATCAAGGATGATATAAATAAATTTACCATAGAGGAAGTTAAAGACAATTTAAGCAACGAAGACCTTGAGAAATTATGCTTTGAACTTGGTATTGATGTTGATGTAGTTAATAATTATGTTGAGCCTGATTTAAAATTTAATGATACCCCAGAAAAGACTAGTGATATACCAAAGGGATATACAGATGTCTTTTTCTGGGGAATACCCTCTTCTGGTAAGACATGTGCTTTGTCTGCTATATTGAGTACAATTAAAAAAGATTTTACGATGGAAGCCCCAGATTGCACTCCTAAGTTTGGATCTGTATACCGTACAAATTTGGTGAATATTTTCAGAGAAGATATTGGTTATCTTCCTGCACGAACAAATATTGATCGTACACAATACATGCCTTTTTTGTTTTACAAACGTGGTGAAAAAGGTAAACGAAAAATATCTTTTTTTGAATTAAGCGGTGAAGTATTTAAATATTTTTATCAAGTTGTAAATAATACCAAAATCACAACAGAGGAGGATCAAGAAAACACTCAAAAATCATTTGATTTATTACAATTATTGTTAAAAAGTAAAAACAGGAAAATACATTACTTTTTTATTGATTACAACAAGGAGACTCAAGGAACATTAGATAATAATAACCTTTCTCAGGACGACTATTTGAATGCTGCTCAAGTTTATTTTAAAGACAATGACGGTATTTTTAAAAATAATACCGATGCTGTAAACGTTATTATTACCAAGTCTGACGATATAGAGGGAGATGCTCAAGAAAAGTTAGTAAGGGCACAAATGTTTTTACAATCAAAATTTGGTAATTTTATGGAAATACTCAAATCTCAGTGTGAAACAAACTCTGTTGATCTTGATATTAAATTATTTTCAGTTGGGGATGTCTATTTTAAAAGAATATGTAAGATTAATCGAGATTTTTCAACATCAGTAATAAATGATTTGCTAGAGCGTGTTCCTGTAGAGAGTAAAAGTATATTCAGAAAAATTTTTAATAGTTAAAAGATGAATGTTGTAATACATGGTACAAAAGAGGGGAGAGAAATTTTCTTTCGAAAAAACGATAGTATTGCTGGTTTATTTGATATAAATTCAGACAGTCCAAAAGGCTCTGCCATTGGTCAGCAAACCTATGCCATTAGATCTTTTGATAATAATATTATATATTCTAAATATAAAATTATACGTGATGTCTCTGG
>CAWVTS010000245.1:0-2711 GCA_963933045.1 uncultured Lutibacter sp.
GTTTTCTTTATCAACTTTATTTACAACTACAATAGGAGTCAATCCTAATTCTAGTGCTTTTCCTAAAACGAATCTTGTCTGAGGCATTGGTCCTTCAAAAGCATCTACTAATAAAAGTACACCATCAGCCATTTTCAATACACGTTCTACTTCTCCACCAAAATCGGCGTGACCAGGAGTATCAATTACGTTGATTTTCACACCTTTATAATTTACTGATACGTTTTTTGACAAAATGGTAATTCCACGTTCTCTTTCTAAATCATTGTTATCCAATAATAAATCAGTACGAACTTTACGGTCGTCCAAAATTTTGGCTTGATCAATAATTTTATCAACCAACGTAGTTTTCCCGTGATCGACGTGTGCTATAATAGCGATATTTCTAATAGATTGCATACTTGCTTATTTTGAAGCTGCAAAAATAGTGTTTTTGATTGAGATAAAAATTTTTATAATTAAAAATTTATTCAGCAGCATTTTCTTTTATATCCCTATTAAAAGCACTAGGTAAAATATCCGGAATTAACTTAATTAAAAGAGGTAATAATAGTGCCCCTCCTGGAAGCATAAATATTGCAAAAGCAGGAATACCTTTACAAATATCTAACAATTGCTTCTTCACCTTTACTTTCTCTTCGTCTGAAAGTTTACTATAAGTAGACTTTTTAAGTAAAACCAAGAGTTCTTTACTTTCTTGAATTTCTAGCGCGAGTCTTTTTTTATTACTAAGAATGCGAGCCTTTATTTCTTCTCTTGTAATACTCACTATAATTTTCTACGCTTTCGCTCAGTTTTTAATAAATTCAATTCCCTACTTGTTTGTCCAGCAACAGAGGTGTTTTCTTCAGCTCGTCTTATTAAGTAAGGCATTACATCTCTTACAGGTCCAAACGGTAAGTACTTTGCAACATTGTAGCCTTGGCGAGCAAGATTGTAACTAATATGATCACTCATACCGTATAATTGACCAAACCACAATCTCATGTCGTTTGTCTTAATTTTTTGTTTTTTTGCAAGCTCCATTAATAGATAAGAACTTTCTTCATTGTGAGTCCCTGCAAATAGAGCCATTTTATCTTGACTCATCATGAACTTAATTGCATCATTATAATTATGATCTGTTGCTTGTTTATCTTCACAAATAGGTGAATCATAATTATTTTCATTAGCACGTTCTCTTTCTTTTTCCATATAAGCTCCACGAACAACTTTCATTCCTATATAATAGTTTTTCTCTTGTGCTCTTTTATACAAACCTTTCAAGTAATCCATTCGATCGTGACGATACATTTGTAAGGTATTAAACACAATTGCTTTATCCTTATTATAGACCTCCATCAATTCTTCAATTAAATCATCGGCTGCTGACTGCATCCAACTCTCTTCAGCGTCAATTAATAAAGGAACATTTTTCTCTAGTCCCAACTTACATACGGTATGAAATCTAGCAACTACTCTATCCCATTCGTTTTGCTCTTCATTGGTAAGTTCTTTCCCTTCAGATAATTTTTGATATAAATAAAACCTTCCAAAACCGGTTGGTTTAAATACAGCGTAAGGAATTGATTGCTTCTCATCAGCAAAATTTATTGTCTTTAGAGTTTTAGCTAAAGCATCATCAAAACTTTCTTCTTTCTCTTTCCCTTCTACAGAATAATCTAAAACACTATGAACTTTTCCTTTTTGGTATATTTTTTCTATTACTGGCAAGCAATCATCCTCTGTTACACCGCCACAAAAATGATCGAATACTGTAGAGCGAATTAACCCTTCTACAGGAAGATGTGCTTTTAGAGCAAAATTAGTCACCGCACTGCCTATCCTAACCATTGGCTGATTTTGAATCATTTTAAACAGAAAATAAGCACGTTCTAATTCTGAATCAGATTTTAATGAAAATGCAACTTCAGTATTGTCAAAAATATTTTTCATTTTAAAAAAAGTTTTAAGCAAATATAGTTAGTATTTTTTCAATTTTAACACTTACTTTGCAAAGTAAATTATCAATAATGCAATCTATAAAATCGTCCGACTACAAGGTTCACTTTAATGCAAATGCATATAAGGAATTGAATAAGTATTTGTCTAAAAAACAGCACTCTAAATTATTTATTATAGTTGATGAGAATACATTTACAGATTGCTATCCATTATTTATGGAGCAATTAGAAGTTGAAATTGATACAGAAGTCATAGAAATTGAGGCTGGAGAAATTCATAAGAATATTGAAACTTGCTCAGGACTATGGAATGTATTAACTGAACTTGGTGCAGATAGAAAAAGTTTGATTATAAATCTTGGAGGCGGTGTTATAACTGATATGGGAGGATTTGTTGCTTCTACTTATAAGCGAGGAATTTCATTTATCAATGTTCCAACTACTTTATTGAGTATGGTTGACGCATCTGTTGGAGGTAAAACAGGTGTAGATTTAGGTGTCTTAAAAAATCAAATTGGTTTATTCTCTAACCCGGAAATGGTATTGATAGATTCAACATATTTAAATACTGTTTCTGAACGTGAAATTAAATCAGGCTTGGCAGAAGTTATAAAGTATGGTTTGATAAGAGATAATAAACTATGGGTTCAAATAAGGAATCTTAATGATTTAAATATCAAGTTGATAAATTCTATTGTTTACGAATCTATTAAAATAAAAAATGATATAGTTATAGAAGATCCTAAAGAAAGTGGTTTGAGAAAATCT
>CAWVTS010000246.1:0-2565 GCA_963933045.1 uncultured Lutibacter sp.
CGAGTAGGAATTCTGCTTAACGTGTTTGGCTAAGCTGTGTTTTAATCAGTTATAGTATTGTTGTAAAAGCTTATGTTTAAAAAGCTTGATAAACTCATTAGTTGCTAAGGTTTAAAATAAAAAGTCGTGTGTATGCTTTTTATTTATTATTGTGATTTCGTTTGCTTAAAATAGGTCTCAATAAAAATTTCTGTAAATAACGAAGCTCCTTGATGGTTTAGGTGGGTTGCATCTGAAAATAAGTTCCTCTCTGATATCGAGTTAGAAAAGTCCTTAAAGTTTGGCAAATACTTATTAAGCGTGCCAAAATCAGATCTGTTGTTATAAATTGGAGAGGTAAAGAAGTGTAATTCGATATCATTTTTTAAACAAATTTCTATTATCTCATTGAATATTTTATTTTCCTTATCGTTTATGGCTTTATTAAACACAGTCCCCTTTTTCATGGTGCGATTGATAGGGATATAGCCTTTGCTTGAAATAAAATCCCCTTGTTTTCCAAGATAAATTAAACTAACATTTCTTACACCAATTTTTGGGTCAAACAATTGATAACGATAAAAAGGAATAAACTTAAATAGTCTGTATTTGTTATCATATTTTATTAATTCTGAATAGACTTTCTTCTCCTTTATAAAAGGTAACCAGCCCACAATTGCTAACACATCTGGCTGAGTTTGATTAAATATGTAGTCTACCTGTATGAACACTTTTTTTACGTTGGAATTTCTTATTACTTCATACAACATTAATTTTATTTCGACAGGTCCACTAGAGGCATACCCAAGGTTTAGTCCTTTTTTATTAGTTGTTTTTGTTATCAATTCTGGTTGAAGATGGTTAATACATCTTGATGAGCCTAGTAATACATAATCAAGGGAATCTGGAAATGATTGAGATTGCACCCAGCTTATTTTCGTTCTTGGAACGCCATCATAATAGGATTTTGTGAATATGTAATCCAAACCATATAGTGAGAGAATGCTAATTAATAAAAGGCTTGCAATATATCGACCTAACTTTTTCATAGTTGCTATTAGAATTGGAAATAAATGAAACTCTGCATTTCTGAATAACTGCCAAATACAATTATTAAAATAATTAGAAATGTCATACCTAAAAACGATTTTTTATTAGAATCAAATGGAAAATCTTTTTTTCGAAAAATCCATTCAATAATTATTAGAATTAAAATTAATGGTATGATTTCAAATGAGAATCTTTCTAAATTAATTCTTTCTATTTTAAAATTTGAAGTAAATATCCCCTTTATGAACTTTAAAGCTTGGGAAATACTATTTGCTCTAAAGAAAATCCATGCAAATAGGGTTAATGTGAAAGTTAAAGAAACACTAAGAAGCTCTTTTAAATTCGGAAATAATGTATCAGCGGCAATAATACTTGATGTATGAGTTCTATTTTTATTAGTTAATAATAGCGGTAGGAAGTATATTGCATTTAACGCTCCCCAGACAATAAATGTCCAATTTGCACCGTGCCAAAAACCGCTTACAACGAAGATTATAATCGTATTTCTGATTTTCATCGAGGTTGCCCCATGACTTCCACCAAGTGGGATATATAAATAGTCCCTGAACCATGTTGATAATGAAATGTGCCATCGCCTCCAAAATTCGGATATATCTCTGGAAAAGTATGGAAAAGCGAAGTTTTTCATAAGATTAAATCCGAATAGCTTAGAAGTACCTATTGCTATGTCTGAGTATCCAGAAAAATCACAGTAGATTTGAAAAGAAAAATAAATCGCACCAAGAATCAATGTGAGACTATTATACTCCAAATAATTATTAAAAATATCGTTGGCGTATTGAGCACAACTATCAGCGACTACTATTTTTTTAAATAAGCCCCAAATAATTTGTTTTACACCACGAATTGCATTTTCTGCATTAAATGATCTTCTTCTGTAAAACTGAGGTAAAAGATTTGTTGCCCGTTCTATTGGCCCTGCAACTAATTGCGGAAAGAAACTAACGAAAGCTGAAAAAGCAATTATGTCTTTGGTTGGTTCAAGTTTCTTCTTGTAAACATCAATTGTATAGCTAAGTGTCTGAAAAGTATAGAAGCTGATACCAACAGGAAGAATGATGTTTAAAGAATTAGCATTGATTTCCATTCCAAAAAAGGAAAATGCTGAAATGAAATTTTCAAGGAAGAAATTGTAATACTTGAAAAAGCCTAAAAAGCCCAGATTTACACCAATGCTCGTCCAAAGAAGTATTTTTCTTTTAAGTTGATTTTCTTCTTTTGATAATCTAATGCCTATAGAGTAATCAATAATGGTACTGAAAATAATCAATGACAAAAATCGCCAATCCCACCAACCATAAAACACATAGCTAGCTAAGACAATTATAAAATTCTGAAGATTTAAGTTTTTGTTTGTTATAAACCAATAGACAATAAATACTATCGGTAGAAAAATGGCAAAATCAAGAGAGTTAAAAAACAATTTTATAGGGATTAATCTTGTTTACAAAGTTAATGATTTTTTTGAACTCACCGCTTATATGGCAGACGACGAAGAATTTGGAGAATTTTGGA
>CAWVTS010000247.1:0-2561 GCA_963933045.1 uncultured Lutibacter sp.
AAGATATATTTATTTGTAATAGTTTTAATGAATTTACTTTTTTTGCTCTATTTTCACGAAAAGCGTTTGCTGTACATTATCCGATTACACAAAATATTTTTCTTTCTAAATCTTTAATAACTGAAAATTCTATTTTAAGGAACGGCAAAGAAAATAATAAGAGAACATTAAGCGGAGTTATCGCTCATGAAACTACTCATTCACTTTTGAAAAATAATTTAGGAATTGTAAAATACAGATTCCTCCCTTCTTGGAAAAATGAAGGTTATTGCGACTTTATTGCGAATGAAAGTTCTTTTAACAAGCAAAAAGGATTGCAAGATATCTGTAATAATAAAGATAATTCTGACATTCCATCTTTTAAATATTTTAAATACAGAATAATCACAGAATACTTATTTGAGGAAAGAAAAATTGCATTAGAAAAATTCTTAAATGATGATTTTGAATTGGAAGAGATTAACAAAAATTTGAAGAAAAAATACTGCACACAACACCCTATATAATTTATTGCTAGTTCTAGCCTACTTACAAAAATCCTCTCAGACTTTCTATCTGTGATTTATTTGCTAAATTACCAGTACAATGAAACTTTTAACGTATTAAAAATCAATGAATATTATACGATTAAAAACTATTTCAGACACCTATTTCTCTGAAGCATGGGAACTCTATTTGGAAGCTTTTCCTCCACAAGAGCGAAAAACATTTGAGGCTCAAACACGCTTGATGAAAAACTCTAAGTATCATTATGATATATTGGTTGATGAAAATCAATTGATTGGGTTTCTTTTATGGTGGGACTTAGATACCATTAGATATATAGATCATTTTGCAACAGATAAAGAACAGAGGAATAAAGGGTATGGAAAGTTAATCTTAAAAGAGTTTATAACTCGTAATGATAAACCAGTTATTTTGGAGGTTGAATTGCCCGAGTCTAGTATGAATGAACGTAGAATTAAATTTTATGAAAGAACTGGGTTCAAACTAAATCACCATCAGTATCAATTACCATTCTTTAAAGAAGGAGAGCCAGCAATACAATTTCTTTTAATGACATACCCAGAATTAATATCTGAAGAAGATGTTGAATTATTTGTAAAAAATTGTCACCCAATTATTTTTAAGGACTAATCATAACCGATACGATTTCATATAAACACAAAATTATATAAAATGAAAATTGGGCATAAAATAAATTTTTTTATTTTCTTTTTGTTATTTTAGTCCTCTAACCCATAAGAAATAAAATATATATGAAAAAAATCACATTACTATTATTTTGCTTGTCATCATTTATAATTGGACAAGCCCAACAAAAAGCAGTAACAGAAATAGGAGAAGAGGTTATTCTCTATGATAATGGAACCTGGAAATATCAGAATGATGAAGATTTGGATGACAATGAAATTCCTACCAATTCAAAAAGTTTTAGTAAAGATGAGAACGCTACTTTTTTACTTAAAAGTAGTAAGTTTAATGTTGGTTTTTGGATAAACCCTAAAAAATGGTCTTTTGAAAAAGCCTTAAACAATGCTGAAGCAGAATATGAACTAGAATTTAAAGACGGTGACTTATACTCATTGGTTTTAGCAGAAGAAATTGAGATTCCAGTTGAAGAACTTAAATCAATTGCATTAGATAATGCAAGAGCCTCTGCGCCAGATATTAAAGTGGTGAAAGAAGAATATAGAATTGTAAATGGTACTAAAACATTGCTATTACAATTGGATGGAACTATACAAGGAATTGAATTCTCTTATTATGGCTACTATTTTTCTAACTCCAATGGAACTCTTCAATTTATAACCTACACATCACAAAGTCTATTAGAAGAGTATAGAGATGAATGTGAAAAATTATTGAATGGCTTTGTTGTGTTAAATTAAACAAAAGAATTGAAATGAAAAGTCTACTTAAAGTACCCTTGCTGTTTTTTTTACTACTTGCTATAGGAAGTTGTAATACAAAGGCAACAAAATTAGATACTACTGAAGATAAAAGGGTAACTATTGAAATGGTGACTGAAATGGGGACTATGACCATAGAGTTATATAATGAAACTCCAAAACATCGAGATAATTTCATGAAACTGGCTAATGAAGGTGCATATGATAGTGTTTTGTTTCATAGAGTTATCAATCAGTTTATGATTCAAGCAGGAGATCCTGATAGTAAAAATGCAAAGACTGATGATGCCTTAGGAAATGGAGATAAACCATATAAAGTAGCGGCGGAGTTTCATCCAGATTTTTTTCATAAAAAAGGGGCATTAGGTGCCGCAAGAGATGGAAATCCTGAAAGAGCATCAAGCGCAATGCAATTTTATATTGCTCAAGGGAAAGTAAAAAATGATAGTTTAATAGATAAGGATCAAAAACGTATCAATAAATGGTTGGCGTCACATTATTCTAATCTGCGACCAGAAAACAAGACGCTTCTAGATTCTTTACAAAAAACAAATGCTGAGGATAATTATGAGCAATATTCGAAAATCGAGGATAAACTTGATGAATTGGCAGAGAATTTTACAGACTTTGAGAAATATACAATTCCTG
>CAWVTS010000248.1:0-2496 GCA_963933045.1 uncultured Lutibacter sp.
GATAGAGCAAGTATCGAAGTGTACGGTAAAACACATGAAAAACGAAAGTTGGTAATGCTTACAGTGACATCACCAGAGAATTTAAAGAACTTAGAAACTATAAAATCAAATCATTTACAATTTGTAAATCCAGCACAAACTCCAAAAAACTATAACGAAGTTCCTGTAATCATTCAGTTAGGATACAATGTTCATGGAAATGAGCCATCTAGTTCTGAAGCAGCTTTGTTAACTGCGTATACTTTAGTTGCTTCTAATAGTTTAGAAGTTTTAGCGTATTTAGAAAAATCGGTCATATTTATAGATCCTACAATTAATCCTGATGGAAGAGACAGACATACACAATGGGTAAATCAATATCAGTCAAAAACATTAGTATCCGATAATATTGATGCAGAACACACGGAAGCTTGGCCAAGAGGAAGAACAAATCATTATTGGTTTGATTTGAATAGAGATTGGTTGTTGGCAGTGCATCCAGAAAGTCAAGGAAAATTAAAATGGATGCATGCTTGGTATCCAAATGTTGTTACAGATTTTCATGAAATGGGCACGAACAGTCATCACTTTTTTGAGCCGATGAAACCAATAGGTTCTTTAGATCCTATTATGCCAAAAGAAAATTATGAGGATTTGAATACTTTATTTGCCCCTTATTTTGCAAATGCGCTAGACAAAATTGGTTCTTTATATTATACAAAAGAATCCTTTGATGGAACGTATCCTGGATATGGATCTTCCTATCCTGATTTGCAAGGAGGATTGGCATTGCTTTTTGAACAAGCAAGTTCTCGAGGACATATACAAGACACAGATTATGGAAAAATTACGTTTCCTTTTACAATTAGAAATCAATTCACTTCTACTTTTGCAACGATTAAAGCAGCGGTTGAAAATAAAGGGTATTTGAGAAAATACCAGCAAGAATTCTTTAAATCTTCACTTACAAAAAAGGCAACATCAGGCTTTTCTGGTTATGAGTTTCAGGAGAAATATGATCAGAATCGAAAGAAAGCGTTTATAGCACAATTATTAACGCATAAAATTAAAGTGTATAAAAAAGGAGATACATACACGGTTCCTTTAAAACAACCACAACATAGAATGGTGCAAACGATGTTTGAAACCTACAATAAATATAGTGACAGTGTATTTTATGACGCTTCTGCTTGGAGTCTTGCTAACTTTTATAATATGAAGTATAAAGGTGTAAAATCTGTGAAGTTAGGAACAGAAGTTACGAGCACAAAAGGAATTGTTCAGAATAATAAAATTACAAAAGCATCCTATGCATATATCGTAAATTGGGATGATTATAATACGCCTGCAGCCTTGTATTATATGCAGTCCAAAGGATTAAAAGTTGCTGCAGCTTTCAAGCCTTTTACAATTGGTACTTCTGATGGAGAAATTAATTTTAATTATGGTAGTTTATTAATTCCTGTAAGTAAGCAGGAAAAAACAAGTTTAGAAGTGTATCAAATTGTTTTAGCAGCGCAAGAAAAATTTAACGTACCTGTTTCTGGAACGAATAGCGGATACAGTATTAAAGGAATCGATTTAGGAAGTAACAATTTTAGAGTTTTAAAGAAGCCTAAAGTTGCCATGCTTATAGGAGAGGGAGTTAGTTCATATGAAGCCGGAGAAGTTTGGCATTTATTAGATACTCGCATCCATATACCAATGACTAAAATAAGAATGAATAACTACAGCAACGCCAACTTAGACAAATACAACACGCTAGTGATGGTCTCTGGAAAATATAATCAGTTAGATTCTTTAAAAAGACAAAAGCTAAAAAATTGGACGGCAAAAGGGAATACTTTAATTACAATCGCTGGAGGTTCAAAATGGGTGATTGATAAAAAAATAGTCAAAGAAAGTTTGATTAAAAAAGAAACAGCAACTGAGAAGGAGAATAAAAACAAGAAAGAAGATACAAGTACAAAAGTGGTTGAGCTAACAAAGCGGTTACCCTATGTAGAAGCTTCAGAACATATAGGAAGAGAACGTATAGGAGGCGCTATTTTTGAGGTAGAATTAGATATAACACATCCATTAGGATTTGGATACCGTTCTTCAAAATTACCAGTTTATAAAAATAATTTGGTGTTTTTAGCTCCAAGTAAAAATCCATATGCTACGGTAGCAAAATATACAGAGAATCCTCATATTGATGGGTTCATCTCAAAAGATAATTTAGAAAAATTCATCAAACCTGCTGCATCTTTAATAGTAAGTGAACTAGGAAAAGGTAGAGTGGTTTTATTTGCAGACAATCCTAACTTTAGAGGAGCTTGGTATGGTACTAATAAATTGTTTTTAAATGCATTGTTTTTAGGAGCAGAAATAAGCGTTCCTAAATAACAAGTAATTTTCATCTAATTACATCGCGCATCCTCTTATACTTATCAATTAGCTAATTATAAGAGGATACGCGCTATTTTTTTCGCTGTAAAGCGATTCACGAAATAATTTCTGATTTTAGTCTTGCAT
>CAWVTS010000249.1:0-2356 GCA_963933045.1 uncultured Lutibacter sp.
GAAACGAGCGCTTAAGTGTTGCAAAAGAATACCACAACATGACCATTGAAAGCTCAAATGGAAATGTTAATGTTATTAAAGATGATATCAAGAACTTTGTTGCATTAGATCAATTGGTGAACAAATTAGAAAAAATAAACACGTCAAGTAGAAATCGATTTGGGTCTACGATGGAGTTTAGTAAGTCTGCGCCCTATCCTTTATCATTTCTTCATGGGTATAAGTTAAAGGAAATACTCGATATTAACCGTGACAATCCAGAAATTAAAGCACATCTAGAAAATAATGAATCAGCTTGGATTGATTACGAGCAAATAGAAAATTATAAGCCTTTGGGCTACCATAAGAAGACGCCAACGTATCCAAATGGAAAATTCAGAATATTGGCGAATGAATGTTTTAAGGATAATGGTGAATTATTACTATGGATTCCTCCAACAAAACCGTATTATAAACCAGCAGGTGCATATCGAAAAACAGATGATTTTTCAAAAATACTTGTTTTTTCTGGCTGGGCTATGGCTCCAAGAGCTATTGCTACTTTACTCTCATATGAAGTTGAGCGACGAACAATAGCAAATGTAAAATTACAGTCAAAAAACAAACATTCAGAAAGGGAAAACTACTTTTCAACACCTAGGAAACCGGCTCCCTTACTTGTGTACAAGACAACAGAAAAGGAAAGTGGCACAACCTTTCAAATGTCCAATTTTGCTTTAACCTATCCAAGTAAAAGTCTTAGTGAAGTAAGTGTAATTCGAAATCTTGATAGTTTTCAAAATTCATATAAAGAACTTCGTAAAGAACAGGCAGTAAAATTACGTGAGTTGTTCAATGAACTTGATTTAGTTGCAAAATATGGGCAATCAACTTCTAGAGAAGATAAGTCTTGGTACTGGCTTTCAGGACCACTTTTAGATTCCGTTCAAAAAAAGGATAACAAATCAATTGATATTCATTTAAATATAGAATCAACTGAGGAAGTAAGTGGATACGATAAACATATAAAAAATCTAAAGCTAATCCTTTCACAGGTTAGTGAAGGAAAAAAGAAATTAGGTAGGGTTCCGTCAGACCTTTTTGAGGTCCTAGCTGATGTAACATTGGCTTCTCCTGGTGTTTGTTCTCTTACTGCTTTAAAGAATAACTATGGTAATGAAGATGAAATTGAAAAGCAAGCATTCTATATTGCAAATTCTTTCTTCTCAATGCTTAATAAGCCAGAGTCAATCACAGCGATTAGACTAGCAGTAAGTAAACACAAAGATTTCTGGCGTAAAACACTGAAATATTGTGCAGAGGGAAATTTTTTGGCAATGATGGAGGAATATGTTTACATGCTTAAAAATTGTAATAGCATTACTTCAACGAATGAAACAGCTGAGTTAATGCAGAATATACTATCTGTAAGAACTAGTTCTATTGATGTGGATTTAAAAAATAGAGACTCTAGTTATGCAACGCAAAAAATGCGAGCGCATTATGCTGTAGCATATGGTGAACAGAAGATGAGTACAGACGCAGGTAGTAAAAGAATGATAAATATTAGAGATGTTTTTAATTCTCCATTTAGACCGTTTGTTCTTGCTTCCACATCAGTAGGTCAGGAAGGTTTAGATTTTCATTTTTATTGCAGAAAAATATTTCATTGGAATTTGCCACACAACGCTATTGATTTAGAACAACGAGAGGGTCGAATTAATCGTTTTAAAGGCTTGGTTATAAGAAGTAAAATAACCGATATAGTTGATGATGACATACTTTTAAATGCAATGTCTGAAAACTCTATTTCTATTTGGAATTCGATATTTGAAATTGCCAAGTCTTTATTTAAGGAGGACAAGACAGGTATAATTCCATTTTGGTATTTAGATGAAGGTAAAAACAACCTTGAGCGTTTTGTGCCTATTCATAAATTCAGTAAAGACCAAAGAAAATACGAACAATTAAAAGTGACTTTGGCCTTGTATAGGATGACATTTGGACAACCAAGACAGGAAGAATTAATATACGCATTAAAGAATTCTGGACTTGAAGATAAAGATATTAATAAATTGAGGGAATTATTAATGATTAATTTAAGCCCAATGAATCGCCATTAATATGGCTAGTAATAAATTGACAAACATCTAAATCCTCCCCAAAAAAGTCTGACTTCACTCCCCTATTCTCCAAAATTATTATTGGAAATCACTTTGTATTTTTTTTATTGACTTATAATTCCAAACCTCATACAAAATGATTTTTTACTCATTGGTTCACCAAATACTAGATTACTCTCTCTGTATTCATCTGCTATTTTTGTGTACATAGGGTTACCATTCCCAAAATTAACAAGACCATAGGTTGCTGCTAT
>CAWVTS010000250.1:0-2356 GCA_963933045.1 uncultured Lutibacter sp.
TAAAAGAAATAATAAAGGAATCCCAATAGTTTATCGCTTTAGCTATGAAAAATCTCCAAAAGCAATGCAAAAATTTATAGATCTCCACGAATGTGCTCATCATCAAACTGGTGATGTTGATAGACCGATTCCACCTCAGAACAGCCCTTTGCAAATGATGAATGAAAGTATTGCAGACTGCATAGCAACTCTGCGTATCCGCGATGAAGAAAAAAATGGGAAATTACTAATTCTTGATGCTCTCTTGGAAATCAAGAAAACAATGAGTTCTTTAGGATTTCCAGATTCCTCTTTTAACAGTAGAAAATCAAATATTAGTAACTGTCTAAAAAAAAAAGTGTCAGCAAAGATTTTTATCTTGGGTGTTTTAAAACATCGCAAATTGAATTAATAGCGAAGATGGCATATGGATTTTTAAGCTTTTATATTATTGAATAATGGAGATTAAAATTAAGCTAGACAATAATTATATTGATCCTTTTGGAGTTCCTTTTCATACAATACTTAATAGCCTAAATGATCCATCAAAAGAAATAATACAAAACAAAACTCAAGCTGTAATTAAGTCAAAAAAAACAGAAACGTTAATAGATATTTCCAAACCAGAATTTATTAATAAAGATAATAGAGTTATTTCTTCCGTATTAACAATTAAAACAAAATTGCCATCTTATTTTGATAAACTTATTGAAAATTACGATGCTATTAGAACATTAAATCAATTTGCTTCGTTAGGAGCTATAACTTTAATAGATAATGAATATTATCTTGGTACAAGATTAACTATATTTGAAGGTGATGATTTATGGAACCTACATATACCACTTATAACAATGACGGTTTTATGTGCAGAAGATAGTATAATTGGAGCATTAGAAAAAATAGGATCAGGAAAATCTGCTCCAACAGAAAAATCTTTTTGGAAAAATAAAGATTTTAAAATAGTTGAAAATTATCTTAAGAAAATTTGTGTATGCAATTATGAAGACCTCGTATTTACTGCAGAATTTCCACTTTCGGAAAATGCTATTTCAGTAGGTATTTCAGAAAAAATCAACACTGCATTATTGACATTAAAAGCTAACGAAAACCATTTAGAATTGGGAGGAGGTCTATTTAGTTTACTGAACATGCCTCACAGCTTTGAAAATCAAGAAGAATTGTTCTACATAATTAAAAAATTCAATCAAATTGAAATGCAAGGAATTGATCTTGCACCTCACTATGGGGCATGGACTTCAGGAAATGAAAAAACTTTATCATATGTTTCGTTTTTACCTAATATAATTTATAATCTTAAAGGAGTTGAAGATATAGCAGTTAATATGTCTTATTGGGCTTCTGAAAGAGCTCAGGCAGCTAACAAAATATTATCTGCAGAAGGAATATATTTTTAATTTTTTTTTTTTAAAATTTAATCTAATTTTTTTTAATAATGAACAAGCATTAAAAAACTAAACATTTCTATAATGGAAATAATTGATGAAATCTTTGAAGTAATTGAGATATTAAATAATGAATGAAAACTTAAAACCAACTAAAATAATTATATTTTACGATGACAATTGTGTTTTATGTAGCCACTCAATCCAATTTCTAATAAAAAGAGATATTCAAAAACAATTTTTATTCTCTCCTCTACAAGGAAAATTAGCTAAAAGATTAATTGATCCTAACTATATTAAAAAATTAGATTCTTTTGTAATCTTAACTAAGTCTAATACATACATAAAAGGTAAAGCTATAAAATTTGTAATTAATAATCTTAAAAGTTTGTATTTCTATAAATGGGTTCTATTTATTCCTAACCCTATTTTAAATTTAGCTTATTCTTTAATTGGAAAGATAAGATATAAAGTTTTTGGAAAATCCAAAAATTGTTTGTATTTAAATGAAAAACTAAAAACTCATTTTATTGTTTAAAAACGAGTTTATTTTAAATTAAATTTTAGATTGAATATAAATTATTTAGTTTGTTTTGCAAAAGAGTAACTCGGTCTCTTTTTATATACAGAAAATCTTTGTAATTGCTGCTCATTTATTTTGGTTTGCAGTTGATTCTGAGATAAAACCATTTGTTTTATTTTAGTTGATGACGTTCTTGGATTATAGTGAACCTGTTCAATTTGCTTACCAATATCTCTAATATAGTTATCAACATCAAGGTTATGTGATTTCTTTCCCCAATCCTCACCTACAACAAAAATATCAACATTTAAGGCTTTGCAACCTGAAATATACTCAAGTTCATGATATGGGCGTACTATATCGACGCACGCAAGCGCTCGCAACATCTCCATACGTTGTTCTAAGGGAACAATAGGAACATTAGGTTTGTACATATTAACAACTTCAT
>CAWVTS010000251.1:0-2272 GCA_963933045.1 uncultured Lutibacter sp.
ATTTTTCACGAGCAGTCTTGTAAACTTTATCTTGTCTATCGTCTCTTGTCAATGGTTTGTTTGTTGGAATCTCAATAACATCTAATTTATAGATTTCCCATAATTCTCCGGCTTCTGTGATCGCAGTACCTGTCATACCAGACAGTTTACGATACATTCTAAAGTAGTTTTGAAGTGTTACTGTTGCAAAAGTTTGCGTTGCTGCTTCAATTTTTACATTTTCTTTTGCTTCAAGCGCTTGGTGTAATCCGTCAGAATAACGGCGTCCATCCATAATACGACCTGTCTGTTCATCAACAATTAAGATTTTGTCTTCCATTACAACATATTCTACATCTTTTTCAAAAAGTGTATATGCTTTTAGCAATTGATTCATTGTATGAATCCTTTCACTTTTTACACCAAAATCTCTATATAACTCTTCTTTTCTTTTGGTTAAATCTTCTACAGATAAGTTTTCATCTTCTAATTTTCCTACTTGCATACCGATATCTGGCATTACAAAGAAATCACTATCATTATGATCTCCTGATAGATGTTCAACACCTTTGTCTGTCAATTCTATCGAGTTGTTTTTTTCATCAATCGTAAAATATAACTCTGCATCTACTTTGTGCATTTCACGGTTATTGTCAGCAATATAAAAATTCTCAGTTTTCTGTAATAATTGCTTTATTCCTTCTTGACTTAAAAACTTAATTAATGCTTTGTTCTTAGGTAATCCACGATAAACTCTTAATAATTGAAATCCACCTTCTTTTGTATCTCCTTCAGAAATTAATTTTTTTGCTTCAGATAAAACACCAACTAAATATTTACGTTGAATGTTTACAATTTTATCTACACTTGGTTTTATTTCATTGAATTCATGACGATCTCCTTGTGGAATTGCTCCAGAAATAATTAATGGTGTTCTAGCGTCATCAATTAATACAGAATCTACTTCATCAATTATTGCATAATTATGAGGTCTTTGCACCAAATCTTTTGGTGAGTTCGACATATTATCACGTAAGTAATCAAATCCGAATTCGTTGTTTGTCCCATAAGTTACATCAGCATTATATGCTTTTCTACGTGCGTCTGAGTTTGGTTGATGGTAATCAATACAATCAATACTCAATCCATGAAATTCAAAGATTGGTGCCATCCAAGCAGCATCACGTTTTGCTAAGTAATCATTTACTGTAACTACGTGAACTCCATTTCCTGTTAATGCATTTAAATAAATTGGTAAGGTTGCAACAAGTGTTTTACCTTCCCCTGTCATCATCTCGGCAACTTTTCCTTGGTGTAAAACTGAACCTCCAATTAATTGAACGTTATAGTGGATCATGTCCCATACTACTTGTTTACCAGTTGCATCCCATGTATTGTAGTAGACTGCTTTATCGCCATCAAGTTCCACATTATCTTTAGTTGCAGATAATTCTCTATCAAATGGAGTTGCAGTTACTAGAATTGTTTCGTTTTTAGTAAATCTTCGCGCAGTTTCCTTAACTACAGCAAATGCTTCTGGAAGAATCTCTTCAAGTGTTTTTTCTGATGCTTTATATGACTCATCTTTTAACGAGTCAATTTCAGTATAGATTTCTTCTTTACGATCTATATTTGCAGTCTTAGTTTCTTCTTCTAGAGCAGCTATTTTATCATCTATAGATTTAATTGCCTCTTTAATTTTTTGTTTAAACTCAAGTGTTTTAGCACGTAATTCATCATTTGAAAGAACTGTTATTGAGCCTTCTACGGCTAATACGCTATCAACAATTGGTTGTAGTATTTTTAGATCTTTTTTGGTCTTGTCTCCAACAAAAATCTTCAAGACAGAATTTAATATACTCATAATTTATTTCGTAATTTCTATGCTCAAAATTAAGCAAAAAAAAAGCCTCAAAAGAGACTTTTCCATTATTTTTTATTGATTTTAATATTCTTCTTCGTTCCAAAGATAATCATCTTCGGTTGGATAATCTGGCCATATTTCAATGATTGAATCGTATGACTCTCCTTCATCTTCAAGGTCCTGTAAATTTTCTGCAACTTCTAGTGGTGCTCCTGTTCTAATTGCGTAGTCAATAAGCTCATCTTTGGTTGCTGGCCAAGGGGCATCTGCTAAGTATGATGCTAATTCTAATGTCCAATACATGCGTTATATATTTTAATTTTTTGCAAAAATAATTTTTTTCAGCAGAAAACCAAGTTATTTCCTGTTTTTTTTCAATAAATTTAAGAACTTTATTTCTTTTTCTCCGGAATCCAAGGGATTTCTTCA
>CAWVTS010000252.1:0-2077 GCA_963933045.1 uncultured Lutibacter sp.
GTCATAGTACTTACAGGAAACGAGGAGGGAAAAACCCTCACGGTCTCACAAGTAAGGAAGGACTGAACATTAAATTAGGTTGTAATTCGACTAGGAGGCATTGCTAGCCTAGTCTTAGCGCAACAGGAGTAAACAAATTATTTAAAACTATGATTGCCCAAGTATTAGAAGCTACGAATCTTTATAAAGCAGCACGTCAAGTTATGCGCAATAAAGGCGCAAGCGGAATAGACAGTATGTCGCATCAAAAACTCCCTGAATACATTAGGGAAAACAGGTCAGAATTACTGCTATCCATTTGTAATAATAGCTATGTACCACAAGCAATTTTAGGAGTATCGATCCCTAAAGGAAATGGTAAAACCCGACTTTTAGGAATACCAACGGTAGTAGACAGATGGCTACAGCAGGCAGTAAGTCAGCAATTAATGACTAAGTTCGAATACGAATTTGAAACCTTTAGTTACGGATTTCGCCCACAGAAGAACATCCAAAAGGCAGTACTACAAGCCCAGCGATACATCAATGATGGCTATCAGGACATTGTAGATATTGACTTAAAAGGATTCTTTGATGAAGTAGACCATTGCATCCTACTGCAACTTATTTACAACAAAGTACAATGCCCCACCACCTTGCGTTTGATCCGAAAATGGCTTAGAGTTCCCATATCAATACATGGAAAACTCCATAAACGTCGCAAAGGAATTCCGCAAGGCAGTCCAATAAGTCCATTACTGTCTAATATTATATTAGACGTTCTGGATAAAGAGATGCAGAATCAAGGTTTACGATACGTTCGCTATGCGGATGATTTTAGTATATATGCTAAAAGCAAAATCGAGGCAAAACGAACAGGAAATAGCATGTATTTGTTTCTTAGAGACAAATTAAAGCTCCCTATAAATGGCGCTAAAAGTGGTATACGCAGACCTGTAAATTTTAAATTGCTAGGACACGGTTTTGTGCCAATCTATAAGAAAGGCATAAAAGGGCAGTATCAACTAGTTGTAAAACAGGAAAGTTGGGAAAAGTTTAAGCGAAATCTTAAAAGTTTAACCAAGAAAACCAAACCAATGTCTTTATTAGAAAGACTCGAGCGACTAAATCAAGTTTGCAGGGGTTGGATGAATAATTACCGATTAACAAACATTTATGCGAAACTTAAAAAGTTGGATGAATGGTTGCGAAATAGGTTACGATATTGCATTTGGCACGATTGGAAAAAGCTAGAAAGAAAACGTAAAAACCTTATTCAATTAGGCATAGAAGAAGGACAAGCGTATGCTTGGAGTAGAACAAGAATGGGAGGGTGGGCAGTAGCCCAAAGCCCTATACTTAAAACTACAATTACCCTTTCAAGGCTTAAAAGAAAAGGTTACAAACCAATGATAGATTACATAAATAAGCAGCAAACTTCAATTTGGTGAACCGCCGTATACGAGACCCGTACGTACGGTGGTGTGAGAGCCTCAACGCAATGATTATTCATTGCGTCAGGCTACTCGATTGTGCGTTCGTTGTTCTTTCTTTCACAATTTTTGGGCTGATATCCATTTTCTTGTTGGTTCAATCCAAGCATTTAAAGGTTTGTATAAAAATCCGTGTCCTAAATGCGTTTTTAATTCTATTTGCTCAAATTTTGTGGTATAATTTTCTTTATTTTTCCAGTAATCATAATTACCACCTGCAATGCTATCCGAGAGGTCATAGAAACACAACACTTGCCCGTGAAATTTCCAATTGTTATTCTTTTCTTGATATTCGTTATTTCCTGCAAGAAAAACATAATTAACTGGGTTCAGATTAATGTTTGAAATATGACTTGCTATTATTGCTCCTTTGGAAGCACCAATGACGGTTATATCTATTGGCTTAATCCCTGTTTTTACTAAACTGTCAATCTCATTAGAAACTTTATTTGCATATTCTAAATAGTCAACATTTTCAGTTCTAATTTCTGCAATTACTATATGTTCTGCCCCACTTAAAGCCATTACAATACTGTCAAACTCGTATTTTCCATATTCATCACTTACTGCTTCTTTTCCTTGTATTTCAATTATTCTACCGTGTA
>CAWVTS010000253.1:0-2044 GCA_963933045.1 uncultured Lutibacter sp.
AAGGAGAAATATGAAGTATAGTAAAGAAACAAGTAAGATTATTCAAGACGCAGGTATTGATGCTAGTAACGTTGGTAGTAGTGAAGCGCAGATTGCACTTCTCACAGATCGTATTAGATCATTAACAGAGCATGTAAAGTTACATAAAAAAGATGTTCACTCACGACATGGTTTAGTTAAACTTGTATCCCAAAGAAAAAAACAATTGAAGTATTTAAGAAAAACAAAAACAGATAGCTATGATGAATTACTCACCAAGTTATCAATAAGAGGATTATAAAGAAGAAATTATGATAAAAGTTGAAAAAAATATAGCCGGCCGACTATTAAAGATTGAATCAGGCCAAATAGCAAGACAAGCGGGTGGATCCGTATTCATTACTTATGGAGAAACTGCAATGCTTGCAGCAGTATGTTGTTCATCTGAACCGAGAGAAAATTTAAACTTTCTTCCGATGCAGGTTGAATATAGAGAAAAACATTATGCGGGAGGAAAAATACCCGGAGGTTTCTTTAAAAGAGAAGCGAAACCAACAGATGCTGAAGTTTTAACTTCACGTTTGACAGATCGTCCAATTAGACCTTTAATTCCTAAGAATTATAGAAATGATTTACAAATTATGTTAACCACAATGTCTTATGACGGTGTAAATACGCCTGATGTAGTAGCAGCGATTGGTGCTTCTGCAGCATTGTTGTTGTCTCCAGTACCATTTGACGGTCCAATAGCGTCTGTTAAAGTGGGATTAGTTGATGGAGAGTATGTTTTAAATCCTACACTAGAACAAATGGAGTCATCTGATTTAGACTTAATGGTAACTGGTAAAAAAGATAAAATTTGTATGATTGAAGGTGGTTCTAACTTTGTACCTGAAAAAACAATTTTAGAAGCATTAGACCTTGCAATGGAAGGTATTAATGACATTGTTGATCTTCAAATGGAATTTTCAGAACATTTTGATAATTCATATGAGATGGTTGACAATACAGTAATAACTGACGAAGTAATCAAATCTCTTGAAGATTCATTTTCAGGTAAGGTTGAAAAATTACTTGATATGGACTCTAAGCAAGCAATGGATGTTGCATACAACGAAATTGTAAAAGAAGCTTCGACTCCACATAAAGAAGATGAAAAAATGTATTCTGAAGTAAAAGAATATGTTAAAACTATGTTTAAAAATGCAGTTAGAAAAACTGTATTAGAGAAAAAAGTGAGAGTTGATGGTAGAGGATTAGATGATATTAGAGCAATTAGTATTGTTCCATCGTTATTACCTCGAGTTCATGGATCTGCTTTATTTACTAGAGGTGAAACGCAAGCAATTGTTGCTCTTACTTTAGGTAATGCTAGAGATGAACAGATTATCGATTCAATGGCAAGTGATTATAAAAAATCATTTATGCTACACTATAATTTCCCTCCTTACTGTGTAGGAGAAACCGGAAGAATTGGTTTCACTAACAGAAGAGAAATTGGCCATGGTCATTTAGCAGAAAGATCGCTAAAACCTATATTGCCTTCATCTGAAGAATTTCCATACACAATACGTGTTGTGTCAGAAATTACAGAATCAAACGGATCCTCTTCTATGGCATCAGTTTGTGGTGGCTCATTAGCTATGATGAACGCAGGAGTGCCTATTAAAGAACATGTTGCTGGTATTGCAATGGGATTAATCACTGATGGTGAAAATCACGCAGTATTAAGTGATATCTTAGGAACTGAAGATTTCTATGGAGATATGGATTTTAAAGTTGCTGGAACTAAAGATGGTATTAGTGCCATCCAATTAGACTTAAAAGTTCCTGGACTGCCAATGGAAATTTTATCTATGGCATTAGAGCAAGCAAATAAGGGAAGATTGCATATTCTAGATGAAATGAATAAAGCAATAAGTTCTCCGAATGCATTGTCTCAATATGCACCACAGATTGAATCTTTCAAGATTGATAAAGAGAAAATTGGAGCCCTTATTGGTCCAGGAGGAAAAAACATTAAAGCAATTCAAGAAAGAGCTGAATGTGTTATCAATATTGAAGA